>NZ_SMBZ01000018.1 GCF_004342685.1 Sphingobacterium alimentarium | reverse complement strand
AGCAGTGGTTTTTGGACCATAACTAATAGGAGCATTGACCCCAGAAGGAAAACTTGCTGTAGTCTGGTGTCCGCATAAACAGGTTTTGCTGAAGATGCGATGTTCGGTATACAAAGGCTTGGTGACAGGAATATCAACCATTTGCCGGCAACTGGTCAATTCTGCCTGAAAGTCTTGCAGATCCAATCCACAACAGTTACAAAATCCCGGACTGTGTTCTACAATGTCCTCAGGACAAGCGCTCATCTTTAAAGTACTGCCTTCATGCCCCTTTTGACCTCCGGAAGACTTCCCGCTGGATTTTCGTAAACTAGTGGTTCGAGGAGGGCTGTTTTCATCTTTTGAAGGAGGAAGAGAGCTGTTTCTACTATTTTTTTTAGGCCCCTTTAGCAAACGTATTTCTTCCAGAAGCCCACCTATGGTTTCATTAAGTTGTTTAATAGTAGCATTCAGATCTGAAATGATTTGCTGAGAAGCTGCATTTTCGACTAATCTGGATGTTTCAGATGCGATACGGGCCGCTGATTCCTGTTCGAGCAATTCAACTAATTTCGTAAAGTTCTTGTTATCCATTATGGCCGTTCTGATAATTACAAAAAACCGCATTTAAAGCCTAAAAACCTAAAAATAAGAGTAAAAGTTATACAGTGAAATGTGGATAAAATGACCTAAATTCCTGAAAATGAAAATTGAAAAAAATACGCCTTGAGATCAAGTCAAGAAAGAAAAAAAAACCTGAGTAGTTACTTCTTTCTGTTTAAATATTTCTTTTTAAGAAATCTCTTACACTTTAGTTATTGTAAAATAATATCTACAATTGATTAGTAAAGTCAGAAGTCTTGTGAATCAACCATTTTTATATTATTATTTCATAAATTCCTATAATGGATTGAGGGATTAGGTGTTAACGGAAAAAAATAGCGTTATGAAAGCATATAGAAATAGAGTCATAGAAACTCTAGTGTTATTAGGGGAGATAAGAAATCAGCTGTTTACACAGATTGTAAATATTGCTTCTGACGGCGAGATGAAAGAAATATTAAACGTGTTCAAAGAAGGAGATTATTATACATTTGAGATGGATCAATTTGAAAATTCTTCAGATGCCAATATTGTAAGATTGATGGCGCTCTGCAAAGAAATTGAAGATACATTTGATTCCATTCAAAACGTAAACGCTGTTGCTGACGAAGAGATAGCTTTTTCAGCATCGTAGACTAATCATCTAGAAAAAATAACCGTTATTTTCGAATAACAGAACCTTGCCCTGCGGCAAGCTTTTTTGTTTTTAAATCCTAGGAATAAATTTTTTAAAATAAAAATCTACTATTCTTATAGATTATATAGTTTTTATTTTTACATTTGCTTCGTATTCTTAAAAATGCACTCTAAATGAGATGCTATTTACTCGTATATCATGCAAAGTTTTAGAACAGAATTAGAAAATCCGATAGTAGAACAGGAGATTATAGAGCTTGAGCGCAAAATAAGAGCTTATCAAGAAGGAAGTATCCCTGATGAGAAGTTTCGATCCTTGCGTTTGGCTCGCGGTGTGTATGGACAGCGTCAGCCTGGTGTGCAAATGGTACGTATTAAATTGCCTTTTGGAAAAGTTACATTTAAGCAATTATTAAAGATTGCGGATATATCGGATGAGTATGCTTCTAAGAATTTGCATTTGACCACCCGTCAAGATATACAGATACATTACGTTAGTTTGGACAAAACCCCCGAGTTATGGGCAAAATTGGCAGAAGACGATATTACCTTACGCGAGGCTTGTGGTAACACGGTGCGTAATGTGACGGCTTCGCCTACGGCCGGGATCGATCCGTTGGAACCATTTGACGTGTCTCCATATGCACACAAAACTTTTGAATATTTCTTGCGTAATCCGGTTTGTGCGGAGATGGGGCGAAAGATCAAGATTTCATTTTCCAGTTCGGATAGAGATACTGCGTTTTCTTATATCCATGATTTTGGTTTTATCCCTAAAGTAAAAATTGTAGATGGTCAAGAAGTTCGAGGCTTTAAAGTGTTACTTGGTGGTGGATTAGGTTCGCAGCCTTTACTAGCGCATGAAATCTTTGATTTCTTGGCAGAAGATCAGATCATTCCCTACATGGAGGCAACGCTTCGAGTATTTGATCGTCATGGTGAGCGTAACAATCGAAACAAGGCACGTTTTAAATATTTAGTTCAAAAATTAGGGCTAGAAGAAGTTCTTCATTTGATAGATGAGGAAAAGGTAGCTATAAAAAATAAAACTGTTGTAATAGACAGAAATAAAATTCAACAACCTTCTGCACCAACTGCTGCTGTATCTGCTGCAGAGCCCGTAGATGCAAAAGCTTATGCTATTTGGCGGGCTACAAATGTTTTTGAACAAAAGCAAAAGGGATATTTTGGTGTTTATGTGAAAATATTAACCGGCGATATTTCTACGGCAAAGGCAAGAGAGCTCGTGGCGGGTATTCGCGAACATATTGCCGATGATATTCGTATCACGCAAAATCAGAATTTGTTATTCAAATATGTACGGGAAGAATCATTACCGCATTTATTCAATTTATTTACCCGATTGGGAGTAGCTAATGCGGGATTCGATAGTACAGCCGATGTAACAACCTGTCCGGGAACGGATACCTGTAATTTGGGTATTTCGAATTCGACAGAAATGGCGCGCGTCATTGAACGATATATACATGAATTCTATGAAGATTTTGTTTTTGAGCAAGATTTGAAAATCAAAATTTCAGGCTGTATGAATTCGTGTGGACAACATGGATTGGCACATATTGGTTTTCACGGAAGCTCGGTAAAAGCCGAAGGTAAGGTTGTTCCTGCTGCACAAGTAATGTTAGGTGGTGGTACAATTGGTGATGGTAAAGGTCGTGTAGCAGAGCGTGTTATTAAAGTGCCGACTAAACGCGTGTTGCAAGTAGTTGACCTTATTTTAAATGATTATAAGCGACATAAATCTGTGGAAGAAAATTTCCATGCTTATTATGATCGTCAAGGTAAAGATTATTTCTATCGCTTGCTAAAGCCACTTTCGGATTTGACTACTTTGAGTTCGGATGAGTTTGTGGACTGGGGGCATGAAGATACATTTGAAACAGCTATTGGTGTCGGAGAATGTGCTGGCGTGGTGATCGATTTGGTGGTTACTTTATTGTTAGAATCCGAGGAGAAGATTGAGTGGGCCAATAAAGCATTTGACAATGAACAGTATGCCGATGCAATTTATCATGCGTACAGTGCATTTGTGTGGACGGCAAAAGCATTATTGTTGGATAAAGGGGTGAATTCAAGTACCCAATCTGCGGTGATTAATGAATTTGATGCCCGATACGTAAATGAAGGTCTATTTGCTTTTCCCACATCTTTTTCAGAGCGTGTGTTGCAAATAAATAAATATGAACCTTCGAAAGAGTTTGCTGAAGTGTATTTGAAGCAAGCGACGGCTTTCTATTATGAAGCTGCAGAACGGAGAGAGGCATTGCGAGTAGTAAATAGTTAGGAGGGAAAGTAGATGAGTGAAATAAAACCATTTGTAACATTAGTCGGTGCAGGTCCTGGGGATCCTGATTTGATTACGTTGAAAGGTATTAAAGCAATAGAAAGTGCGGATGTGATTCTTTATGACGCATTGGTAAATGAGGAATTATTGACATATGCCAAAGATTCCTGCACTAAAATATATGTAGGAAAACGCGCCGAACGTTTGTCTACGTCTCAAGAATATATCAATAAATTGTTGGTGGATTATGCACTGACGCATGGCCATGTGGTAAGATTAAAAGGTGGGGATCCATTTGTGTTTGGTCGTGGAGGCGAAGAGCTGGAATTTGTGCGTCAATATAATATTCCTACCGCCGTGGTTCCGGGAATTTCTTCTTCCGTTGGGCTCACGGGCTTGCAGCAAATTCCATTGACTTATCGCGGTATTAGTGAAAGTTTTTGGGTGATTACGGGATCTACTTCGGATGGTAGATTGTCGGATGATTTGTACCATGCTGTCAAAACAAATGCTACAGTAGTAGTTTTGATGGGTTATTCTAAATTTCAAAAAATCATTGAATTATACCAAGATTATGGGCGAGGGGATTTACCCATTGCTTTGATTCAGAATGGCTCGTTGGAAAACGAAAGATTAGCCATCGGAACGATGGACAGCATATTGCAGCAAGTGCACAAAAATTTATTGGGGGTACCTGCAATAATTGTGATCGGCGAAGTAGTTGCAAAACATCAATCTTTCGAAAGAATTAGAAAAGAGATTCAACATTTAGAAGCATAGATGAATACGCTGTTTCCCATATTCGTAAAGATGAACCAAATTCAGACGCTGCTAGTGGGAGCTGGTCCAGTTGGCTTGGAAAAGTTGCAGGCTATTTTTCGCAGTTCGCCATATGCGAAAGTTAAAATTGTTGCCGAACAGGTCATTCCAGAGGTTTGGTCATTTATTGTAAATCAGGAAACTATTCAGATTGAGCAACGCAGTTTTGAAGAATCAGATATCATAGACAAGGATTTGGTAATCGTAGCCAGCAATAATCCAGACCTGAATAGCAAAATCCGGAAGTTGACCATAGAAAAAAATATTCTGCTTAATGTTGCCGATAAACCGGATTTATGTGATTTCTATTTGGGTTCGATTGTACAGAAGGGAAATCTGAAAATCGCGATTTCTACGAATGGTAAATCACCAACTATGGCCAAGCGGTTGAAAGAATTTTTCAATGAAATGCTTCCCGAAGAAATTGATGAGACGTTGGAATTAATGCAACAATATAGGGATCAATTGAGGGGTGATTTGGAATATAAAATAAAGCATTTGAATGCAATAACACAAGATATAGTAAGTAAAAGTTAAGGTATGTTGGGGCAATTAAAAGAATATTTACAAGGTTTGGGTGCTGTACAGATTATTCGGTATATCAACGAAAAATTTGGTCATCGTGCCGTGTTTTCTACTTCTTTCGGTATTGAAGATCAAGTGTTGACGCACCTCATTGCGCAAGCTGGCGGACAGATAGATATGTTTACTTTAGAGACGGGACGTTTGTTTACAGAAACCTATTACGTCTGGAATAGGACATTAGAGCGCTACAATCTGCCTATCAAAGCCTATTATCCGCAAGCCGCATTGGTCGAGGAGATGGTCACAAAGAAAGGACCTTCAAGCTTTTATGAAAGTGTTGAAAATCGTAAGGAATGTTGTTTTATACGCAAAATTGAGCCTTTGAAACGCGCTATTCAGGGATACGAAATTTGGGTTACGGGTATTCGTTCGGAGCAGTCCGCAAATCGTGAAGACATGGGTATCATCGAGTGGGATGAAGGAAATAAGATCATCAAGGTTCATCCCTTATTTCATTGGACGCTGCAAGATGTGGAGGATCACCTGAAAAAATATAATGTTCCTTACAATCCCTTGCACGATAAAGGATTTCCCAGTATTGGATGTCAACCCTGTACGCGAGCGGTGCTGGAAGGTGAGGATTTTCGCGCAGGTCGCTGGTGGTGGGAAGACAAGAGCAAAAAGGAATGTGGCTTACACGTGACCAGCAAATAAAGAGATACAAGAGAATAAAATACATAAGAATTCGGTAAAAGGATGGATTATTTAGATCATTTGGAGGCAGAAGCCATATATATACTGCGCGAGGTGGCAGGGCAGTTTGAAAATCCTGCGCTTTTATTTTCAGGAGGAAAAGACAGTATTACACTGGTTCATTTGGCGAAAAAAGCATTTAGACCAGGCAAGTTTCCATTTCCATTAGTGCATATTGATACGGGACACAATTTCCCAGAGACGATTTCTTATAGAGATTGGTTGGTGAATGAATTGGACGAGAAGTTGATCGTGGGACTGGTACAAGATAGTATCGATGCGGGTAAGGTCATCGAACAAAAAGGTAAAAATGCAAGCCGTAACGCCTTGCAAACTGTGACGCTACTAGATACTATTGAGAAATACGGTTTTGATGCATGTATCGGTGGTGCACGTCGCGATGAAGAGAAGGCGCGGGCCAAAGAGCGTATTTTCTCGGTGCGTGATGAGTTTGGACAATGGGATCCTAAACGTCAGCGTCCGGAGCTTTGGAACATCTTCAATGGCAAAATTCATAAAGGCGAAAATGTACGTGTGTTCCCGATTTCGAACTGGACTGAATTGGATGTTTGGAATTATATCAAACGTGAAAATATTTCATTGCCATCTATTTATTTCAGTCACGAGCGTGATGTGGTCTGGCGTAATGGTCAATGGATGGCTGCAGCATCGTATTTAAATATTGATGAAGAAGATGTAGTTGAACATAAATCAGTGCGTTTTAGAACAGTAGGTGACATTACTTGTACGGCTGCTGTAGGTTCGGTCGCGACAGAATTGGATGATATTATCGCCGAAATTAAAGCTTCAACGGTGAGTGAGCGCGGTGCGCGTATGGATGATAAAGTGTCCGAAGCTGCGATGGAAGATCGTAAAAAACAAGGTTATTTTTAATGTGGAAATTTGATATCACAGAGGAAATTTTAAAGATCTTTTATGCATATCGAAAATTCTCAAATATAATTAAAGATGAATATTCTAAAATTTATAACGGCTGGTTCTGTTGACGACGGCAAAAGTACCTTAATTGGCCGTTTACTATATGATACCAATTCGATTTTGGATGACCAACTGGAGGCCATCCAAAAGGCTAATCGTAAGAATGACGATGGTACCGTGGATTTGGCGATTTTGACCGACGGTCTTAAAGCCGAACGCGAACAAGGCATTACCATTGATGTCGCTTACAAATATTTTCAAACCGAAAACCGTAAATTCATTATTACCGATGCGCCTGGACATATCCAATATACGCGCAATATGATTACAGGAGCTTCCAACTCCGATTTGATTATCATTCTGATCGATGCACGTAAAGGTGTGATCGAACAGACCAAGCGTCATTCCTTTATCGCGAAGTTATTATCGTTGAAACAAGTGTTAGTCTGTGTCAACAAAATGGATATGGTTGATTTTGCAGAGGATATTTATGAAGATATTAAAACCGACTATCTGCAATTAGCTAAAAATCTAAAATTAGAACATGTAGACTTTATTCCTGTTTCTGCTTTGAAAGGGGATAATATCGTTGATAAATCTTCGCGTATTGCTTGGTACGAAGGACCGACTTTGTTGGAATATTTGGAACGCGTGGAATTCGAAGAGAGTAATGTCGATACATGGCGTTTTCCGGTGCAATGGGTGATTCGTCCGCAATCTGCAGATTATCCGGATTATAGAGGCTATGCCGGTCGTGTGATCGGTGAAGGGGTCAAAGTAGGAGAGAAAGTCGTAATTCTGCCTAGTGGTGTGCAAACAACAATTGAACGGATTGAGTTAAACCAACAAGATTTGGATGCGGCACATGATGGGCAGTCGGTTATTTTGCACTTGTCCGATGATGTGGATATTTCGCGTGGGGATTTTATTGTCAGTGCGAACAAGCCTGCTTATGCCGAACGTGGCTTCGAAGCGAATATCTCTTGGTTTGAAAACAAGGCTTTAGACACAAATCAGGTGTATCTATTGCAAAATCAAACAAAAGTAACCAAAATCAAAATCCCTGAAGTGCAGTATAAGTTTGATGTGAACACGCAAGAACGTATTTATGATGAGGATATCAGACTCAATGATATTGGTCGTGTATCAGTTAAAGCAGCGAAAGAAGTTGTATTTGATTTAAATCGTGACTTCCCGGAAAATTCACGCGCTATTATTATCGACCCTCGTAATAATTTGACAGTGGGTGCGTTAACCGTAGAAGAATTGTTGTAAACAACTTTTTAGATTTTAATATATGCCCCCAGATGGTGAAAGCTATTTGGGGGATTTTTTTAGTATGGCTGTATTAGAACATCCGATGGGATATGTAATTTATCATTTAATTTACGAATCATATCCAATGAAAGTTTTCGTTTTTTATTTAATATCTGTCTCACTAGCTCTACTCTTTAATCCTATAACTTCTGCTAAGTCATTTTGAGAATAGTTCAATTGTTCCATACGAAATTTTATAGCTTCTATTGGATTTGGTAAATCAATAGGAAAGTTTTCGTTCTCGTATTTTTTTATAAGAATGCCCAAAATTTCTAACTCATCGCCCTCTTTTGAACCTGATTTAGCATCAAAAATAAGCTCAAGTCTTTCCAATGCTTGAATATAATCTTGTTTCTGTTTTAATTGGTTTTACATTCATATCTTTAAATTTTGTTTGCGTCTATCTTATCATACTCGGCGTGTGTTCCTATAAAACGAATCCACATCATTTGATAATCGAAATTGATTTTCACAATTAATCGATAGTTATTCCCCTTGATATTAAAACAAACGCGATTTTCATCTAAAATACTCGCACTTGGATAATCACTTCTAAGTTCATTTAAATTTTTCAAAGTGCCTTTCTCTGCTTCATAATAGATTTAATTAGAAATTGTGTTGATAGTAAATTATATTTTCAAGATGAATATGAGGATTATTTGAGTAATTATACCGTAATAGATTTTAATGACATTCCAACAGATTATTTGCCTAAAGAAAATTTTACCTTGATGAGAAATGATTTTGTGGATCTGACCATAATTGAAAATTATTTCGAAAAGACTATTGATACTTCTGGTAAATCCAAATGTTTACAAGCTTTTGATATTAAAGAAAAATTTACTACCCTCGTATTTAATCATAAATTTAAATCATTTGCAATTTCAAATTTTGATGATATAAAGAGACAAGGATATTTCTTATTAATAGATATAGAAAATAATAGATTTAAATTCGAAGATTTAAATAATGTTATTTATGAAGGGTTTTTGAAGAAATATTTTTAAAAATATTAAAGCAATTCATTTCAATAAATTATATGAAGTAAATTTGTCATCAGATTTGAATTCAAAAAAATATTATATGTCTATGGAGATAGATTAGACAATTACTTTATAAAATCATATAAACTAATAAAAGAAGCAATAGGAGAGTTAACCTACTAATCATTATTTCTGTGCTTTTATTTAAATAATCCCCTTTATTTCATGATTTAGTTTAAATCAAAAACCCATTCATTTCCCGATTAAATGCCAAATAAACTTCTAAATTAGGGAGATGACCTGTATCTGGAATCTCAATAAAAGTTGATCCTTTTATGCCTTGATGCAATTCCTCCATCAACGCTTTGGGCGTAATTTTGTCTTCTGTGCCGCGGATTATTAGGGAAGGAACTGTGATTTTTCCTAAGAGTTCGGTGGAGTCGGTGCGAGAAGCTAAGGCAAGTTGTGTCGCGCAGATATTACGTACCGTATTCCTGCGGATACTGCTTTTGATTAATTCAATAACAGTTTCATTCTCCTGAATTGTCTTTTTAGTGAACAGATTATCAATGAAGGCGATAGCAAATGGACGACGTCCGTAGCGTAAGATCGCTTGTATACTATCAAAACGCTTTTGCTTGCCTGCATTATCATCCGCTCTGTGGTGTGTATCCGATAGAATCAATCCTACAATTTTTTCTGGGAAGAGTTCATATGCACGTAAGGCAATATAGCCACCCATGCTGACGCCGCATAACACCACTTGTTCTATACCCAGTTTCTCAATAAAGGCTTGCAAATCTTTGGCAAATACATCAATGCTAAAAAATCCGTGTCCACTCGTACTCAATCCATGACCACGAATATCTATTGCAATACCCGTAATATCGTCCTCGAGAGATTCGAGCTGGTATTTCCACGAATTCTTATTGAACGGGAATCCATGTAAGAATATGATCACTTTTTTCTCGGATTCTGTCGCTTTCTTGATATAGTAGGAGATATTGATGTCTTGAACCTGTGTTTTGCCGGATTTGATTATGCGCTCTGCCATGTGTTTGTGCGTGAAAAATTATTTCTTTATGTATCAACAATATACCAAATAATGTGCCTCCAAAGTAGAAAAAAAGTAAGAAAAAGTTTGAAATAAATAAAAATCTCCTCATATTTGCATCACCAAAACGGAACGACGCACAGTCAGAAAGTGAAGGTAAAAGCATTCCTAGCTCAATTGGATAGAGCGTCTGACTACGGATCAGAAGGTTAGGGGTTCGACTCCCTTGGAGTGCACAGGTTAAGCATCTAGATTTTCTAGATGCTTTTTTTGTTTTAGGACCTTGGATGATATTGCGTGATGATGGATTGCAAATAATCTTTGTCGATATGCGTATAGATTTCGGTAGTGGTGATACTTTCATGACCGAGCATATCTTGAACAGCGCGTAGATCTGCTCCACCTTCTACAAGATGCGAAGCGAAGCTATGACGAAAGGTGTGTGGGCTGATTTTCTTTTTCAAACCTATCTTAGTGGCCAAATCTTTGATAATAATAAACACCATCACTCGAGTCAGCTGCGCTCCACGACGATTCAGAAATACAAAATCTTCATTTCCACTTTTGATCGATAATTTCGGGCGAACTTCTTCGAGATAGATTTTCAAATATTTTATCGCTTGCTGACCAATAGGGATTAAGCGTTCCTTATTTCCCTTACCTTCGATTTTAATAAATTCCACCTCAAGGTGCAGGTTAGATATTCTTAGGTTGATGAGTTCGCTCACACGCAATCCGCAGCCATATAGAACTTCTAGCATGGCTTTATTGCGCATTCCTTCCGATTGAGAGAGGTCAATGGCAGCGATGAGTTGGTCTATTTCTGCAATATCCAACACATCGGGGATTTTTCGGTTAAGCCTTGGCGTTTCTATTAATGCGGCGGGATTATCCTCAAAGTTATACTCGAGCTGCAGAAAATTAAAAAAAGACTTCAAACCCGATATAATCCGCGCCTGGGAGTAGGGTGATATGTTGAAGCCATTGATCCATACCAAGAAATTTTGAAAATCTTTGGTGGTAAATTTTTCCAGCAATATAGCATTATCCTCACAATAGACTCTTATTTTCTCTACATCGTTGATATAGGCAACAATGGAATTGTTGGATAAATTGCGCTCAAACGATAAAAACCTCTTGAAGTCTTTGCGTATATTATCCCAATTCATGCTTTTCTTCGTTAAATTATGTGAAAAATTAGGTGAAATATTTTTCTTATTAAGTATAAATAATTAATTTGTCAAATATTTAAAACGCACTAAATTAATGAAATTTTTAAAACCTTTAGCAGTAGCATTTTTATTGCCTGCTACATTTAGCTCGTTGCATGCTGAGTCTAATTTCAATGCAACCGTGTCTACTGAAATACAATCCATATTAAGACAGGATACTTTAGCTTGGACAAGCCCTTTGCCTTTTGATAAAGACGTGAAAGTAGGCAAGTTGAAGAATGGTTTTACCTACTATATTCGCCGTAATACGGAACCTGAAAAACGTGTCACCATGTATTTGCCAATGAAAGTTGGTTCTATCCTTGAGACAGAAGAAGAAAGAGGATTAGCACACTTTTTGGAGCATATGAACTTCAATGGTCTGAAAAATTTCCCTAAGAACGAATTGGTGGATTACTTGCAAAAAGCAGGTGTACGATTTGGCTCTGACTTGAATGCATATACAGGCTTCAATGAAACAGTGTACCAATTACCTATTCCTTCGGATGATCCAGAATTACTGAAAAATGGTCTTCAGGTAATGCGTGACTGGGCACAAGATGCGATGTTACAATCCGATGAGATTGACAAAGAGCGTGGTATCATCATGGAAGAAATGCGTGGCGGCCGTGGAGCAGGACAGCGTATTCAGGACCAAATGTTACCTGTATTGTTCAATGGTTCTTTGTATTCTGAACGATTGCCTATAGGTACTGAAAAAGTGGTGATGGGTTTTGATCACAAATTAATCAGAGATTTCAAAGATAGATGGTATAGGCCAGACTTACAGTCTATTATCATTGTGGGTGATGTCGATCCACAAGAAATGGAGAAGGAAGTGGTTCGTCTATTTTCGGATATGAAAGTAGTGAAAAAACCAGTCGTTCGTAAAGATTTCGGTATTGACTTGTTGAACAAAAATCAGTTTAAAGTCATTACTGACCCAGAGATGCCGCAAACAATAATGCGTATCTTGATCAAGCATCCAAAGACCCAAGTACGAACTGTAGCGGATTACCGTACCTCATTATTGGAAGGTGTATTTAATGAAGTGATCAATGCACGTCTGAGAGAAATTGCACAGAAGCCTGAGTCTCCATTTTTGCAAGGTTTCGTAGCTATTGATAATTTCATGAGCTTATTGCAGACGATGATGTTAGCGGCCGTTCCTAAACCTGGTCAACTCGAAGAAAGTACAAAAACTGTTTTCAGAGAATTGAAACGCTTCGAACACTTTGGTATTACCGAAACGGAATTCCAACGTGCTATTGCTATGTATGCGAAAAGCAATGAAACAGCTTACCAAGAGCGTGATAAAGTAAAATCAGACAACTATGTCAACAAATACTTAGAACATTTCTTACGTGGGGATGCTGCATTAAGTATTGAGGATGAGTACAATTTGGTAAATCAATTGTTGCCTACGTTAACGCTAAAAGAAGTAGAAGCTACGGGCAATAAATATTACGCAGAGACAAATCGGGATATTATCATTGTTGGTCCGGAGAAGGATAAAGAAAAAATGCCTTCAGAAGCAGTAGTCGATAAATGGTTAGCAGATGTTAACGCTGAGAAATTAACAGCTTATGAAGATCAAGTTTCTGACCTTCCTTTATTATCTAGCGAACCTGCAAAAGGGGCGATAACATCGACGAAGTCTATTGATGCGATTGGTTCTAAAGAATTGACATTGAGTAATGGGGTGAAAGTTGTCCTGAAACCTACAAACTTTAAAAATGACCAAATCTTGATTTCCGCATCTAGTGATGGAGGTCATTCCTTGTATGAGGATAAAGATTATTTCGCAGCTTCGAATGCCGCAAGTCTCGTAAATGCTTCGGGCGTCGGTCAATTAAATGCAGTAGAAATCCGTAAATACCTAACAAGTAAAAATGTACGTATTTCTCCTTATATCAGTGAGCGTAACGAAGGTCTTTCGGGAAGCACGGATAAAGAAGGTTTGAAAACAGCTTTTGAAATGATCCATGGTTACTTCACGCAGCCGCGTTTGGATGATGATATTTTCCAAGGTATTGTTTCACAAATTGTGGCTTCGATGGAGAATAGAGAAAATGAACCACGTTTTGTTTTCCAATCCGCTATCAACAAAGCTTTATACGGAAATAATATTCGTAAAAATGCTCCGAATCCAGAGGATATTCAAGCTATCGACAAAAATAGAACATTAGAGATTTTCAAAGAAAGATTTGCTGATGCTTCGGACTTTACATTTACAATTGTGGGTTCATTCTCCGAAGAAGATATCAAGCCTTATTTGGAACAATATTTAGGATCTCTTCCATCTACGAATAGAAAAGAGCAGGCGAGAGACTTGAAAATTTTACCTCCAACTAAAGGTTTGAATGTCGTTGTAAACAAAGGCAAAGAAGCTAAAGCACAAGTGAGCATGGCTTTCTTAGGTGACTATACATATTCTGAGGATGAAAACATCAATATGGATGCCTTAGAATCGGTATTGTCGATCAAATTATTGGAAAGACTGCGTGAAGACGAAAGTGGTGTGTATGGAACAGGTGCTTCTGCGTCGTATTCTAAATTCCCTACAGGAAGATACTCTTTCAATATTGGATTTGGTACGAGCTTAGATAAATACGAATCATTGATTAATTCGGCTTTAGATGAAATTGCCAAAGTTAAAAAGAATGGTCCTACACAAGTTGACTTAGATAAATTCATTATTGAGAAGACTCGTCAGTACGAACTTGACTTGAAAGAGAACAATTTCTGGTTAGGAGAGATTTCATCAGCGTACCGCTTGAAAGAAGATCCTACAGAAACATTGAAGTATCTGGATAAACTCAAAAAAGTAAATGTCTCATCGGTGAAAGCTGTCGCAGAGAAATACTTGAAGGAAGATAGATTATTTAAATTTATACTTCTTCCAGAAGAAAGTAAATAACGGAAATTGTTATACGAATTGAAAAAGCCGCATTTCTATATAGAGATGCGGCTTTTTTATACAGAATCAATTATTGTTTCTTTCATACCATTCTATTATAGCTTGACATAAGGCTTTCCAATACTAGGCCTTATTGCCTTTATCTTAATCTCAAGGACAAATTTGATGGTAACGTCAATTGTTTTTTCGGGCATAAAAAAAGGTTCTAAGCGATTAGAACCTTTTTTAGTATTTAATAAAAATAAAATTTACTCGTTTACAACACCCATTTTGCTGAATTTGTCAATTCGTTCAGCCACTAATGTGTCTTTATCTTTAGCGCCCAAAATCGTTAAGTCAGCTAATATTTGCGCCTTCACATTGGCAGCAGCTTCTTCAGGATTTTGGTGTGCACCGCCTATTGGCTCTGGAATGATACCGTCAATAAGTCCATTGGATAGCATATCTTCACCCGTTAATTTCAAAGCTTCCGCAGCACGTTCTTTGTGATCCCAGCTTCTCCATAGAATGGAAGAACATGATTCAGGAGAGATCACTGAATACCATGTGTTTTCCATCATGTACACGCGGTCACCTATACCAATACCCAACGCACCACCTGAGGCACCTTCGCCAATGACGATACAGATTACAGGTACTTTCAATACGGACATTTCCAAAAGGTTGCGCGCAATAGCTTCTCCTTGACCTCTTTCTTCTGCTTCAAGACCTGGGTATGCACCCATCGTATCGATCAAAGTGACAATAGGTTTATTGAATTTTTCCGCCATTTTCATCAGACGCAACGCTTTGCGGTAGCCTTCAGGGTTAGCCATACCAAAGTTACGGTATTGTCTTTCCTTTGTGTTTTTGCCTTTTTGATGACCTATTACCATCACAGACTGTCCGCCGATAGAAGCAAAACCACCTACAATAGCTTTGTCATCTTTTACTGTACGGTCACCATGCAATTCAACAAATTCATCACATAGCATTTCGATATAATCGAAAGTTTGAGGTCTTTCAGGATGTCTTGACATCTGGACTTTTTGCCATCCTGTCAAGTTTTTGTATATGTCGATTTTTGTTTGTTCTAGCTTGCCTTCTAGCTCTTTTAATGTAGCACTCATATCTACTTTAGTTTTCTCAGCAACTTGATTTACTTTTTCTATTTGTGTTTGCAAATCTGCAATCGGCTTTTCAAAATCAAATGTCGTATTCATATAAAAATAATACTAGCGTTTATTCTGGCTAAGTTACTGTATTTTTGGTTAACTTAAAACAGTTTTCGTAAGGTTATTACGACACCGTGTTATTAAAAAAAAATAGTAGTTTAGCCTTTATTTAGTTATAAAATATGCAACAAGAACATTCTCGGAAAGTTAAAATACCTTTTGTGTTTATATTAAAGATTATTGGGGTGATTATTTCGCTGTCTGTGGTTTTTATGTTTCCACGCACTTCCGACAATGAGGTCATTTATCAGGCATTGAAGGGAATTAATTCTTTTTTGATTCCTAGCATAGTATTATCCGTCATACGCGTACTGATTATCTCGGTATATAATGCACGTCATGCCAATCGGGATGTTCGAGGCAATTTTGTCCTCGGTATCAATCGTCTTACCGCCATTATCAATACAATTTTGTTTGTAATAGCGGCCATGGTGACATTTGGAATCAATCCGATTGATTTCTTGACGAGCCTGACTTTCGTTGCCATGGCTATTGCCGTGTTGTTTCGGGATTATATCACCAATCTATTGAGTGGCTTGTTCATCATGTTTTCCGAACAGTTATCTGTGGGGGATCGAATAAAGGTAGGGGAGCATCAGGGACGCATTATAGATGTTACTTTTGCAAATATCTTATTGCAAAATGAAGAAGATGATATAGTGATGGTGCCTAATAATCAAGTGTTTACCCATCCGATGGTTAATCTTTCAGCTCATCGGTCCAACCTTTTTACGGTTAAATTTGAACTTCCATTAAATCTGGCTATAGATATTAAAACCTTAGAGCAAGCGGTACAAGACACGATACGTAATCATCCGAATCTGGATACAGAGAATATTCCAAATTTAATGGTAGAAGAAATTGGAAAAGATTTCGTGCGTTACAAAATCGAGCTGTATGCCGTAAGCAGCAGCAATAAACTGCACCGCGCGTTGGAGAATGAAGTTCTAAGAGAAATTCTGATTTTCGAACACGACCGAACTAAATCATCCGCACCTTAAGGTTTTCCACAAAATGATTCGACCCTTTTTGTAATATCAGATCTGCTCTATATTTTGTCGGGAGAATATTGTTGTGCAGGTTGGGCTTGTTGATTTCTGTCCATATCTGAAATGCCATTTCCTTACTTTCTTCCAAACTTAAGTTGGCATATTTGTGGAAATACGAGTTAGGATCTTGGAAAGCAGTAACACGTAAGGATTCAAAGCGATCGATATACCATTTGATGATATCTTCTTCTCTGGCATCTACATAAATAGAAATATCAAAAAAATCCGAAACGAAGACTTTATTGTTTTGGCCTTTTTGAGAATTGACCTGCAAGACGTTGATGCCTTCTACAATAAGGATATCTGGGCTTTCTATCAATTGTATGTCATCCGGCAAAATATCGTATTCTAGGTGCGAATAGACTGGGACAATATGCTGTGTTATTCCAGATTTGACTGCTGATAAAAAGTTTAATAGTTTCTTTGTATCGTAACTTTCAGGGAAACCCTTGCGATTTAGAATACCGCGATCCGATAAGATTCTGTTAGGGTAAAGAAAACCATCCGTCGTTACTAATTCTACTTTTGGTTTACTCGGAAGAAAAGAAAGTACCTTTTGCAACACGCGTGCGGTCGTACTTTTTCCTACAGCCACCGATCCAGCGATGCCAATTATGAAAGGTAATTTTTGCTGATTGCGTTGAAAGAAAGCATTACTCGTATTACGTACTTCCTCATAGTGCTGTAGATGAATGTCAACCAGATGAGCTAGGGGAAAGTAAATCTCTTCGATTTCCTCCGTATTAAGAGGTTCATTGACCGCATTCAAACGACTGATGTCATCCTCGCTCAAGTTGAGGTTCAAATGTCCATTTAGCGCCTTCCATTCTTCCCGACTGAAAGTTTGGTATGGACTACTAAGGATCTGTTCTTCTTGGCTTGATGACATGTATTTCTTTTTTGTTCGCGCAAATATACTACCTTGACCGTAATATTTTTACATCAAATTATGTAATGTTTACGCTAGTAAACCCTCGATTATCAAAGTTCCTGTTGCAGGATTGGTTGCCAAAGGTACATTGTACAAATCTGAAATGCGCATCAACATTTGAATATCGGGCTCATGTGGATGCTTGCCAAGTGGATCCCGGAAAAATATTATTCCCGCGATTTTCCCCTCGGCAGTCATTGCTGCAATCTGTGCATCACCACCTTTCGGTCCACTCAGTTTGAGTTCGACGGCTAAGCCAGTCTGCAAGATATGCGAACCTGTTGTACCTGTAGCTACAATATGTGCATTGCGCAAAGCTTCAATATGATCTTTGACGAATGCAACCATCTCCGCTTTTTTCCCGTCGTGGGCTATCAGGGCAATTGTTTTCATAGTATAGAGGTGTGTATGATGTTAACCGAAAAATATATAAGCTAAAAATATGGCTGCAATGAGTCCCACAACATCTGCTATCAGTCCACATACTAGTGCATGCCTTGTATTTTTTATACCTACAGAACCAAAATAAACAGCCAAAACGTAAAAAGTAGTCTCCGAAGAGCCTTGGATTATGCTGGCTAGTCGGCCTTGAAAAGAATCTACGCCGTAGGTCTGCATCACGTCCACCATCAGGCCACGCGCCCCACCACCACTTAACGTTTTCATTAGACCTACCGGCAATGCAGGTACAAATTGTGTATCCAGTCCTAAAGCGGCAACTAATGAGCCAATACCATTTACGATGTAATCCATGCAGCCTGTAGTTCGAAAAGCTGAAATCGCCACCAAAATAGCTATCAAAAAAGGAATAATCATCACCGCAGTAGAAAAACCTTCTTTGGCACCGTCAATAAATGCGTCGTAGACATTAATCTTTTTTGCCGCCCCATAGGCAATAAAGAGAATGATAATCGAAAAAATTAATAATCCACCAATCAATCCTGTGACTGTCTGCATTTGATCTGGAGGTAAATCTTTAAGACCGAAATAAAGTATACACATCAAGCCAATGAATATGCAAAGAAATACGAGGATCGGTAATTTGAATAGATTAATACGCTGGAAAGCAGCTACAGCTAACATACCCGAAAGAAAGGATATAAAAGTTCCGATTAGCGCTGGTATAAATATATCAGCCGGATTTGCTGCACCGGCTGCCATTCTAAGTGCTATTACAGAAGTTGGAATAAGCGTGATTCCGGCTGTATTGAGCACCAAAAACATGATTTGGGCATTCGTAGCCGTTTCTTTTTCGGGGTTCAGCTCTTGAAGTTCTTTCATTGCTTTGAGCCCTACAGGTGTCGCTGCATTGTCCAAACCCAGCATATTTGCCGAAAAGTTCATGATAATAGAACCGTTCGCTGAGTGACCTTTGGGTACCCCTGGAAATAATTTGCTAAAAAATGGATTCACGCCTTTCGCAAATACGGAAATCATACCCGCCTTTTCGCCTACTTTCATGATGCCCAGCCAGAAGGTCATTATACCTACAAGACCGAGGGAAAGTTCAGCACCTGTTTTGGCACTGTCAAATAATCCGTTAATGAGGTTGGAAAAAATCTCGGTATCACCAAAGAAAATGAGCTTAATTAGCGCTACCACAAAGGCAATGATAAAAAAGGCAATCCAGACGTAATTTAAAGCCATAAAATTATTATTTCAATCGTAAATGTAAGAGTAATCCCCGATTATCACAATGTGTGAATACCTTTTATTACTCCGATTTTTGATTATGAATAGATCGGTTAGTGTTCGTTATTCAATAATAAGAAAAGTGAATGACTTATGAAAGTCCTAATGTTTTAATAATAGCCGAAGCTTTTAGCAAACATTCGTTGTATTCTTTCTCTGCATCCGCATCAATGGTTATTGCGCCTCCGGTATGAAAAGATAAGTATTGCGTATGCTGGTTGTATAAAATGGTGCGAATGATCACGTTAAAATCAAAATCACCATCAGGAGCGAAGTATCCCACGGTACCTGAATATACGCCACGTCGAGAATTCTCATATTGGTCGCAAAGCTTCATCGCCGAGATTTTGGGCGCGCCAGTCATGGAGCCTGGAGGAAAAATATTTTTGATAGCCTCAATGTCGGAAATACGGTTGTCTTTCCTGCAAGTAATCGTTGAGATAAGTTGATGTACTTGCTTGAAGCTGTGCACTTCTAGCTTGCGTTCTGCTGCAACAGTGCCGGGCTCTGCCGATCGTGTCATATCATTACGCACGAGGTCCACAATCATTACATTTTCAGCGATTTCCTTCGGATTGTTGCGTAATTGTTGGATGATTTCAGCATCCTCATGAGGATCTCGGCCGCGAGGAGCCGTGCCCTTGATAGGCTGAGAAATCATGGTCGAGTGTCGTTTGGCAAGAAAGCGCTCCGGTGAGGCCGATAAAATATATTTATTGTTGATCTTGAAATAAGTAGAAAATGGAGTAGGAGATACCTCATTTAACTTTTGGTATACCGCCAAAGGGTTAATTTTAGCTTGCTCCGCATAAAATTCCTGACAAAGATTGACTTCGTAAATATCTCCTCGATGTATGTGCGAGCGCATATGTCCGAAAGCCGCGAAATATTCTTCCTTGCTAAATCGGGAATGTATTTTTAATTGTGGCTCTTCCGTGATCTCCTTGGTCGGCAATACGGTATCCAAAATGGCTTGCCATATGGCTTGGGGATTTTCGGCATAGATTTCCACGCTGTTCTTGGAAAACTTAAGAAGGATCTTAGGAATGAAAAAGTAACAATCCGGAAAACCTAACCTATCGGGGAATGATGTGACTAAATTCTCAATCTCATTCTTTAGGTCGTAACCAAAAAAACCAAACATCCACGTATCGGGATGTTTGGTTCTAAAATTTTCTAAATGCGCAAAAGCACCTTTATCTGTAATTTCGAATATGGCTTCCGCATCTACAGCCAATATAGCTTCAATAGCGGAGTATTCATCATTATATCCATTCGATTGAAGATAACATACCTGCTCAAACTGCTGAGCCCAAGCCAAAGCTTTATGCTCAAAATCGGCTATATGTATTTCAAAAATGGCTGTTGCCATATCTATTTCAATACAATAGTTTGTGTACGATCAGGACCTACTGATAAATATTTAATAGGCACTTCAAGTGCTTTCTCTAAATAAGTAATATAATTTGCTAATGCTGCAGGAATTTCTTCTTTCGTACGAATACCTGTCAAATCTTGATTCCAACCTTCAATTTCTTCCAAAATTGGTTCAGGTTTGATCGCGTTGATATCGTATGGCATGTAATCAATTACTTCACCATTGTATTTGTAGTGCGTACAAGCGTAGATTTTTTCGAAAGTATCCAATACGTCAGCTTTCATCATTACCAATTCCGTCACACCATTCAACATAATAGCATATTTCAACGCAGGGATATCAATCCAACCTGTACGACGCGCACGACCAGTGGTAGCACCAAATTCGTGACCCAATTGACGTAATTTCTCGCCAGTTTCATCATCCAATTCGGTAGGGAATGGACCTCCACCTACACGTGTACAGTATGCTTTGAAGATACCTAATACTTCACCAATTTTATTTGGCGCAATACCAAGACCTGTACAAGCACCTGCTGTTGTTGTATTTGAAGATGTCACAAATGGGTAAGAACCGAAGTCAATGTCTAATAAAGTACCTTGAGCACCTTCAGCCAATACTTTTTTACCGTCTTTCAAATATTGATTTACCAAATGTTCTGAATCCACATGAGGGATTGATTTGATAAATTCAATTGCCGCTAAGAAAGCTTCTTCACGCTCAGAGAAATCTGGGATTTCCCCATAGTGCGAAAGAATTTCTAAATGTTTGCCTTTCAATTTTTCGTAACGTTCTGTGAAATCAGCTAATGTAGTATCACCCACACGAAGACCGTTACGACCTGTTTTGTCCATATAAGTAGGACCGATTCCTTTTAACGTAGAACCAATTTTGCCTGCACCCATTTTGGATTCAGAAGCAGCATCCAACAATTGGTGAGTAGGAAGAATTAAGTGTGCCTTACGTGCCAACACCAATTTACCATCACCTACGGGATCAAAACCTGCTGCTTTTAGATTATCTAACTCTCTCTTTAAGATAATAGGGTCGATGACAACGCCATTACCGATTAAATTTAAAGTAGTCTTATTGAAAATACCTGAAGGAATAGTGTTTAAAACAAATTTCTTGTTGTCAAACTCTAAAGTATGTCCGGCATTAGGACCCCCTTGGAAACGAGCGATCAAATCGTATTGAGGACACAATACGTCCACAATTTTACCTTTACCTTCGTCGCCCCATTGTAAGCCCAATAGCACATCAACTTGCATAGCGTATTATTTTGAGATTATGATTGAAATTTTAACAATTCGATTAAAAAAAATAATGTTCGGAAAATAGGTAGTTCCATTTTCCGAACAAATTTACTATTATTAATAAAGTATAGAGAATTAAATTTAAATTACTTCCTGCACCTCTTCTTTCTTATCCGTAGCCTTCATCGCTTGGCAAGTAGCACATATTCCATATAGATTGAGCGAATGATGTTTGATGTCGAATTTCAGTAAATCACCAATCATACTTTGAATTTGGTGAATTCGCGGATCGCAAAATTCGACAACCTTATTGCACTCAATACAAATCACATGGTCATGCTGCTTGTAGCCGTATGACTTTTCGAATTGAGCCATGTTTCTGCCGAATTGGTGTTTGGTTACCAAATCACAAGATACCAATAGCTCTAATGTATTATATACGGTAGCACGGCTTACACGATACTTTTTGTTTTTCATGTGGATATACAGCGATTCCACATCAAAATGATCGTTACGTGAATAGATTTCTTCGAGAATTGCATAACGCTCAGGAGTCTTTCTTAAGTTTTTATTCTCTAAGTAAGCCTCAAAAATCTTTTTTACCGTTTCGTAGTTTTCTGCTTGATTCATCTTTTCATTGCTCCTAAGCAAATTTACCAAATATTATCTTAATTATTCAACTAATCAACAATGTGTAAGAAATATGATTAGTTCTCGGATTCGTACCGCGTCACGCTGGTCACGCCTGCTACCAATTGCAACCTGTGGATCAAGCTATCAAGCTGGTCAATATTGTTGATGTTGACCATGATATTGCCTTCAAAAATTCCTTCGTTGCTGGAAATAGACAGCGATCGAATATTGACATTGAATTCTTGAGAAATCACACTTGTCAACTTATTTACCAAGCCTACATCATCAATACCGATGATACGAATACCTGTCATAAAGGAATGGTCAATCTGTGATGAAGCCCATTTTGCTTTCAGAATACGATAACCATAGTTTGCCATAAGCTTCGATGCATTAGGGCAGGAGGTACGGTGTATTTTGATGCCCTCATTCACGGTCAAGAAGCCAAAGATATCATCACCAGGTATAGGATTACAACATGCAGCTAACGTATAATCTAGCTTTTGGAAATCATCACCGATTAGGATGGTATCTGAATTCTTTTTGTCAATCTTCTCTACTAAGCCTGAGATATGCGAATTAAACTGGTTGTGATGCGCCAACTCAGTGACTTTCTCACTTGCCACATATTCGCGCAAATTCTTGATGTCAATTATGCCTTTAGCAACATTGTAGAATAATTCCTGCGAACTTGGATACTTGAAGTAATTGGCAATTTTGTTGATATTGTCCGTATTATAAGTCAACTTTAATGACTTCATTTTACGTTCCAATATTTCTTTGCCATCTTCAGCCACACGTCTTTTTTCTTCTTTCAGCGAAGACTTTATCTTGGATTTGGCCTTGGCTGTTACCACAAAGCTTAGCCAGTCTTCTTTTGGCGTTTGTTTGCTCGAGGTAATGATTTCGACCTGATCACCATTTTGCAAAGGATGATTGAGTGGTACGAGTTTATGATTTACTTTTGCCCCAATACAGGTGGCACCAATGTCACTGTGTATCTCAAATGCAAAATCCAATGCCGTAGCACCATTCGGAAGCTGTATTAATGTTCCTTTGGGGGTGAAGATGAATATCTCATCCGAGAAAAGATTCATCTTGAAATCATCCAAAAAGTCTAAAGCATTTTGTTCGGGATTGCTTAGTACTTCGCGTACTTTTTGAATCCACTGATCCAAGCCATTATCCGTATTCGATTCTTTGTATTTCCAGTGTGCCGCAAAACCTTTTTCAGCAATCTCATTCATACGTTTGGTACGAATCTGTACTTCTACCCATTGCCCGCGAGGTCCCATCACTGTGGTGTGCAGGGATTCGTAGCCATTGCCCTTAGGCGTGGAAACCCAGTCACGTAGTCGGTCAGGGTTAGGGCGGTACAAGTCGGTAATGATGGAATACACTTTCCAACATTCGGTCTTCTCCTTGTCGTATTCTGTATCGATGATAACCCGAATGGCAAATAAATCGTAAACCTCTTCAAAAGGTATAGATTTTTTGCGCATTTTGTTCCAAATCGAATGTATAGATTTGGGTCTGCCAAACACCTGAGCTACAATGTTTTGTTCCGTTAGGATCTCTTGAACTGGAGATATGAAGTCTTCGATAAATTTTTCGCGTTCAGCTTTTTTCTCGTTCAGCTTTTTGGCAATAAATTTATATGTATCAGGATCTGTGTACTTCATCGACAAATCCTCTAATTCGGATTTTATCGCATATAGACCGAGACGGTGAGCCAGGGGAGCATATAGATAACTTGTCTCCGAGGCTATTTTCAATTGCTTATGGCGCGCCATGAATTCCATAGTTCGCATATTATGCAAACGATCGGCAAGCTTGATAAGTATCACACGCACATCATCCGCCAGAGTCAATAGCATTTTACGGAAATTTTCAGCCTGAATAGAACTATTCGGATCGAAAACTCCAGCTATTTTTGTCAGTCCATCAATAATTTTGGCTACTTTTTTGCCAAACTGCGCTTCAATATCTTCTAAGGTAAGTGAGGTGTCTTCGACCACATCATGCAATAACGCACATACAATGGAAGTAGTACCTAAGCCGATCTCTTCGGCCGCAATCTGCGCTACAGCAATAGGATGGTAGATATACGGTTCTCCCGATTTTCTACGCATATCTTTATGACTTTCCAGTGCTAAGTCAAACGCCTTTCTTATTTCTTGTTTATCTCCCTTTTGTAGGGTTGGTTTACAAGCCCGTAATAATGCTCTATATCTTTTTCTTATTTCTTTGTTTTCCGCTTCAATATCAATCACATAGTCTTCCATAAGAACCTCTTAAAAAATTTCGAATTCTCCCTCAAAAAAGTTATTTTTATAAAATACAAATAAGTGGGTATTCATGCACCTATTCATGTATAAATATATAGATTAATTTTTTTATTGTTTGAGATAAAATTTAAAATGTTAAGGATTCATCTACAAAACATATTTTGTGTTTTAATTAGCATGTTAGCATGGCAAAGTGTAGCCTATGCGCAACAGGCTATGAGCCCATTAACAATGCCGCATTTTGGCGAAGGAAATCCGGAGACGGTAGCGTACTATGGCACAACCCGATTAGATAATGGGGAATTGGTTCCATGGTTTCCGATTGAGACAGTTTATATCAACCGCAATAAAGTGTGGAAATCGGTTGTGGATAAGGAGCGGTACTTACGGTTGAAGCGTAATGTATTGCGTGTATTGCCTTATGCTATTTACGCACAGAAACGCTACGAACAATTGGATAGAGAATTAGCCTTAGCGAATTCACGTAAAGAAGAGAAAGCTCTAATCAAAGCGTGTGAACGCGAAATCAAAGAGAAAATTAATAATGAAGTAAAGAACTTATCCGTATCACAGGGCAAAATATTAATCAAACTGATCGAACGTCAGACCGGAAATACCAGTTATGAATTGGTAAAAGATATGCGTGGAAGTGTTTCGGCATTTGTCTACCAAGGAGTAGCGCGTGTATTTGGTCATAATCTGAAGACTACTTATGATCCAAATGAGGATTTTGAAATAGAAAATATTATCAGGGAGTATGAGATGTTGAGGCCTATTAATAAACCTTATCAATAAGAAGCAAATATTATGGAACGTAGGACAATATATGATTTTAATGTGCTGGAATTTTCGGGTAACTATAAGTCAATGTCCGAATATGAGGGTAAGGTATTATTGATTGTCAATACCGCAAGCGGATGTTACTTCCGCAGACAATTCAAATCGCTTGAAAAATTGTATCACAAGTATAAAGATCAAGGTTTTGAAATTTTAGCTTTCCCTTCCAACGATTTTGCAAATCAAGAGCCTAGGACAGGCAGCAATTTAGAGACTTACTGCCGCATTGAGGCAGGTGTTACATTTCCAGTCTTCAAACGTATTCATGTCAAAGGCGATTTCGTGGACCCTTTGTACAAATATCTTTCTCACAAGAGTGAAAACGGCGTATTGGACAGCATTCCCCTTTGGAATTTTCATAAATACCTTGTTAATAAAGAAGGTGCTGTGGTCGACTTCTATTATCCATTTACCAGCCCAAAGTCTGCACATATTCACAAACAAATTGAGCAATTGCTACAAGCATAAGCCGCTCATTGCGTATATTTGAGCAAAATTTTAGCATATGAAGTTAGATTTATTGGTCATGACTGTTCATCCGGATGATGCCGAATTGGGAGCAGGGGGCACCATCGCCAAATATGTTGCTGAGGGCAAAAAGGTAGGTATCATTGATTTGACAAGAGGAGAGCTGGGCACACGCGGAACAGCCGAGACTCGTGCCGCTGAAGCCGAAGACGCTGCCCGAATATTGGGAGTCAGTATACGTGAGAACTTAGGATTGCGCGATGGTTTCTTTCAGAATGATGAAGAATCGCAACGCACAATAATCCGCGCTATACGTAAATATCAACCTGAAATCATCATTACTAATGCTTTGGATGACCGTCATCCCGATCATGGTCGTGCTAGCAAATTAGTAAATGATGCTATTTTTTTGGCGGGACTCCGAAGAATTGAAACGGAAGAAGATGGTTTATCTCAGGAAGCCTTTCGTCCTCGATTACAACTGCAATTGATTCAAGATAAATATATACAACCTGATATTTTATTGGATGTGACGGATTATTGGGACATCAAAGAGCGTTCTATATTGGCGTATAAAACACAATTCAATGCGCAGGATGACGATGATGGTCCGCAAACGTACATTTCTACGCCGGATTTTATGAAATATACGCGTGGAAGAGGAAGGGAGCTAGGAAGAAATATACAAGTTTCTTTTGCAGAGGGATTTACAGCGCGTAAGATTCTTGGCGTAAATGATTTATTTGAATTAAAATAACCCGTGTAAGGAAGACAGAAATAGTATAAAAATAAAAAGAGATTCAATATTGAATCTCTTTTTATTTTTGAGCAATTGCGATTACAATTGTTTTTCTAATTTCTCTGTTAGCACAGATTTCGGAACAGCACCAATTTGCTTGTCTACAATCTCGCCATTCTTGAAGAATAGTAATGCAGGAATATTTCTGATACCGAAACGAACTGAAATATCTGGATTGTTGTCAACATTTACTTTACCAACAATTGCTTTACCTTCATATTCATTAGCAATCTCATCCACTACAGGACCTACCATACGACATGGACCACACCATTCAGCCCAAAAGTCAATCAACACTGGTTTATCTGCCTTTAGTACAAGCTCTTCGAAGTTGTTATCTGTAATTTCTAATGCCATAATACTCTTTTTTTTAGTTTAATCAGTAACAAATATACTTATTTAGTAGGAATAACTTGAGTAATTCCAATGTAATAATATCTATAGCCTATCAATTTAATTTATATTTTACACCTTCCATTTCCTCTATTGTTTCGAGTAATTCGTTGGTGATTTTTATTTTTTTCGATTTGGCAGGCATCTCCACGGATATGTTTTCTTTTACATCCACGACCATGAATTTCAAACCACAACTTGCTGCTTCGCCTTCAGGTACGGTGGTATCAATGAGTGTCTGTATCTTGTGTATCATTTGATCATTGAGCTGATGCAAAGCAATTTGTATCGTAAAGCTTTTGGCCAACTTATCCCTCAAGTCCGAAAGCAAAAGGATGTTTTTTAGTTCAAATCCCCAATTGCCAACTTGACGAAAACGCTCTTGTACCAATCCACGGATCTGAACGAAGTAACCTTCTTGGATATAGCCCTTGAACTTGACATAATCCTCGCCAAATACCGCAATTTCATATGAGTCAGAATAGTCTTCGATAATGAAGGAGCCGAATGGTTTACCAGCCTTGGATACTTTGTGCGCCGCATTGGCAATGATTCCTCCAATAATAACCTCTTTATTTTTGATTCTGTTGAATTCAAGAAGCACGTCTTCTTCGACTTCGGAGGCTTTCACTTTATTGATAAGTTGCAGTTCGGACACCCTGTTTTGGCAGAAATGTTCAATCTCAAACTTATAGTTGTCCAATGGATGGCTGGTGAGATAAATACCAATAACGTCTTTCTCGTATTTTAGCTTTTCGATCAATCCCCAAGGTTGACATGGTGCGAGTACGGGTTCGGGAAGAGCTGTCGCGGCACCACCTCCAAATAAGGAAGCTTGCGCCGAACTTTCAGTTTCTTTGAATCGCTGCGCGAATTTAATAGCCTTTTCGATACCCGTGGTGTTATCGCCATCTTTGTAAAAATATTGTGCTCGGTGCGTATCCGTGAATCCATCAAAACCACCAGCATAAGCCAATGATTCGAATGCCTTTTTATTGGCAGCCCGCAGATCTATTCGTTTTGCAAAATCGAATATAGACTTGTAAGGACCTGTAGCGCGTGTCTGTACAATTGTGTCAACGGCTCCGGCTCCCACACCTTTTACAGCACCAATACCAAAACGGATAGCTCCACTTTCGTTAACCGTAAATTTATAATGCGACTCATTCACGTCTGGACCTAAGACTGTTAGCCCCATTCGTTTACATTCTTCCATAAAGAACGTCACCTGTTTGATGTCGTTCATGTTGTTGGAAAGCACCGCCGCCATGTACTCAGCAGGATAGTGTGCTTTGAGGTACGCAGTTTGGTAAGCCACCCAAGCATAACAGGTCGAGTGAGACTTGTTAAATGCATAACTCGCAAATGCTTCCCAGTCAGTCCAAATTTTTTCTAATACCTTCGGACTATGACCTTTCTCCGCTGCTTGATTGACGAATTTAGGTTTCATTTTGTCCAAGACATCTTTCTGCTTCTTACCCATTGCTTTACGCAAAACGTCGGCATCACCTTTGGAGAATCCCGCTAATTTTTGCGAAAGAAGCATTACCTGCTCTTGGTATACGGTGATACCGTAGGTTTCTTTCAAATATTCTTCACAAGCATCTAAATCGTAAGTAATCGGCTCAATGCCGTGCTTACGCTTAATGAAGGAAGGTATATATTCCATTGGCCCCGGACGATACAATGCGTTCATGGCAATCAAATCGGCAAATACAGTAGGCTTCAATTCCTTCATGTATTTCTGCATACCAGGTGATTCGTACTGAAAGACACCGATTGTCTCACCGCGCTGGAATAGTTCGTAGGTTAGCTCGTCGTCAATAGGGAAATTATCAGGATCAAGATCGATACCGTGTCTTAATCGGACATTAGCCACTGTATCTTTAATCAGTGTTAAAGTTTTAAGGCCTAAAAAGTCCATTTTCAGAAGACCAGCACTCTCCACTACGGAGTTGTCAAACTGAGTGACATATAGATCAGAATCCTTGGCCAGAGATACCGGAACAAAATTGGTGATATCGTCAGGGGTAATAATCACCCCACAGGCATGAATACCTGTATTACGCATGGATCCTTCCAGGACACGTGCTTGTTTGATGATTTCGGCTTCCAAACCAGCGCCATCAGCCATAGACTTTAGCTTATTGACAGCTTCAAGTTCTTCAGTACGGAGTTTTTCTTTCAAGGACTTCTCATCCATAGTAAAGATCTTGCTCAACTTCAGATTTGGAATAAGTTTAGCAATTTCGTTGGTGTCCGCTAATGGCAAATCCAATACACGCCCTGTATCTTTGATAGAAGATTTGGCTGCCATAGTACCATAAGTGATGATCTGGGCTACCTGGGACGCGCCGTATTTGTCAATCACATACTGCATAACACGCCCACGCCCCTCATCATCAAAGTCGATATCAATATCGGGCATCGATACACGGTCAGGATTCAAGAAACGCTCAAAAAGGAGGTCGTACATGATGGGATCGAGATTCGTGATGCCCAAGCAATAAGCTACGGCAGATCCCGCCGCCGATCCACGACCGGGTCCTACGGAAACGCCCATTTTTCTTGCTTCGGCAATAAAATCCTGTACAATCAAGAAATAGCCTGGGTATCCTGTACGTTCGATTGTGCCAAGTTCGAAATCCAATCGTTCAACGATTTCGTCCGTCAGCTCCTTATATCTTCTTTTGGCACCTTCATACGTCAAATGGCGTAAGTAGGCATTTTCACCTCGTTTACCACCATCCAATTCGTCATCAGGATGCAGGAATTCATCCGGGATTTCGAATTTGGGAAGAAGTACATCACGATACAAAGAGTAAATTTCTACCTTGTCAATGACTTCTTGAATATTGAGAATAGCATCTGGTAGGTCTTCAAATGCTTTTTTCATCTCTTCGGATGATTTGAAGTAATATTCCTGATTCGGTAATCCAAATCGGAATCCACGTCCACGCCCTACAGGTGTAGACAGTTTTTCACCATCCTTCACACATAGTAAGATGTCGTGGGCATGCGCGTCCGCTTTATTGACATAATAGGTGTTATTGGTGGCAATCACCTTGACATTATGTTTGCGGGCTAAGGAAATTAAAGTCGCATTGACGCGGTTCTCATCTTCCTGTCCATGGCGCATAATCTCCATATAAAAATCATCAGCAAATTGCTCTTTCCACCAGATTAGTGCTTCTTCTGCTTGATTTTTACCGATATTTAGAACTTTATTGGGTATTTCTCCTTGCAGATTTCCGGAGAGCACAATCAAGTTTTCTTTATATTGTTCTACAATGTTTTTGTCGATACGAGGGACGTAATAAAAACCCTCTGTATAGGCGACAGAAGCCATTTTAGCCAGATTGTGATAACCAGCTTTATTTTTGGCAAGAAATACGACCTGATACCCATTGTCTTTTCGGGTTTTGTCTTTTCTGTCTTCGCAGACGAAAAATTCACAGCCTACAATAGGTTTTATAATTTGTCCGGTTGGCTCTTCACCTTTTTCAATCGCTTCTTTATTTTTGGCTTCTACCTCCTTATTGTATCCTAAAACTCGGCTCACGAAGTGAAATGCACCCATCATGTTTCCATGGTCGGTAAGTGCAACAGCTGGCATTTGGTGTTTGGCAGCAGCAGCTACTAAATCGCCGATCGAAATAGTGGATTGCAGTACAGAGAATTGGGAGTGATTGTGCAGATGCGCAAAATTAGCCTCCTTCAAGGCTTGGAGTGTTTCAGCATCTATCTTGACTACCGTTTCGTCCTTGTCACGATGACGAATTGCATCAGAAGCGGCTTTAAGATTGATATGCTGTAATCCAACTGTAGGAATTACTGTTGGATTCTGCTGCTTGAAGTCAACAAAATAGCCTGTGTCTACCTGAAGATCTTCAGGAGTGAAGACTTCCCGACGTACCAACTCAAAGAAACAGCGCGTAGTAGCTTCCACATCGGCTGTCGCATTATGTGCTTCAGCAAAGGGTACGCCGAAGAGGTAGGCGTGCAGCTCGGTAAGTGTAGGCAATTTGTAACGGCCACCACGACCGCCGGGCAACTTCAATAGGTCTGCGGTTACTTCAGTACAAGTGTCCAAGACCGGCATACTAGACATGACAGAGTCTACTCCATAGCGGTAGAACTCTGAACCCATAATGTTGATATCGAAACCTATATTCTGACCAACAACAAATTTAGCTTTGGCTAATGCCTCATTAAATTTGACAAGTACCTCCGTCAATGGCACACCCTGCTCTGTAGCCAACTCGGTCGAAATACCATGTATTTTCTCCGAATCAAATGGAATGTTAAATCCATCCGGCTTAATCAGATAGTCTTGATGCTCAATTAGATTGCCCATTGCATCATGCAATTGCCAGGCTATTTGAATACATCTAGGCCAATTATCTGTGTCTGTGATAGGAGCGTCCCAACGTTTTGGTAAACCTGTGGTCTCGGTATCAAAAATTATATACATATCTCTTTCTCTTCCTCGCTTAATGCAAACAAAATTACTTAAACTAACCTGTTTTTTATAGGATTAAATTTACACATCCCGTTCCTTACAATGTACAAAAATGCAGATAAATAGTGTAATGAAATATCAGAATATCGTAAAGGCTTGGAGGACTACGAAGTAGGCTTATGGACTAGGTAGTGGATGCGTTGGAAAAATGAAGTTGCGCTCATTTTTATAACGATGAGCGCAACCTTCTAAATATTTTACTGAGGAATGTTTTCCGTTAGTATTTGATTGCCATGTTGGTCAAAATAAGTGCAAGTCATTGCATCCATTACAATTTCCCACTTTTCAATGCCTGTTTCTGCACACATTTTTATAAAAGTGAGATAATCAGTTTTACCCTGTTGATGAGCTTTAAGCTGTTCTGTAAAGGTGGTTTTGTCAACTTGACTTGCTATTTGCTGGGCGGCATACTTTGGAGCTACTTCGGCTTTGTGACCGCTGTCACCATAATAAATAGATTTGCCATCCGCTACAAATACTTCATAATTTTTGACGCCCAAGGCTTTTATTTCCTGGATATATTTTGGAAAATCGGCACCCGATTTTACCTTGCTATGTGCGCCTATAACATCTGCTGCTGTAAACATATAATTTTTATGAGTTTATAATTTCTGCCCTTTTTGGGAAAACAAATATCAAAAAAATTAACTACAAGTAATGAATGTTAACAGAGAGTTTTTTAAGATAGGAGTAAGCACGCTGAATAAATATAATTATAGGTAGTTGACTGTAATATGATTTCCATGAATGATAGCAAGATGATAAAAAAATAGGAGCATCTTTTGGAGAGGGCACTGAAAAAGTCCTCTTCAAAAATTTGAGTATCAAAAAAAGGGAAAAAGCACATATTTAACCCACTGAGAATTTCATATTTGAAGAGTTGTTGCTAAATGAATTCAAATAAACAAAGGATAAGGGCTTATGAGTATAAAAATTCATAAGCCCTTTTTTAGTGGATAGTTTTTCAGTGCCCTCTCTTTTGGATACTCCTGTTATAATATTTTAAGCTTTATTTTCTTCTTTTTTATCTGCTTTACGCTTTTGTTTGCGTAGGTAGTCAGCCACTTCAATGATACGTGGAATACTACTTTTGGGTGCCATATGACGAAGTTTTTTGAGTTTTTTGCGATGACGTATAGCCCGAAACGTACGATTATCTTTGTAGAGATTCCAATTCATCAACAAGACGGACACGAGCACAATACCCAAGCCTATGATCTGCAATGCTGTGACCTGGTGATCTGTGAAGAAGTGAACCAATAATAAAGCAACAATTGGATTGACATAGGCATATGTACTTACCTCCGTCGCCGGACGGACCTGAAGTAGCCAGATATATGAGCTGAAAGCTAAAATAGAGCCCATCAATACGAGGTAAATCATAGCACCCCAATCGGCAGCATGTACGGTTGTGTAATCAAATGAGCTATATTCTCCTTTAACTAATGCCACGATGGTAAATGCGATACCCGCCGTCACCATCTGCCAGGCTGTCTTAACCATAACGTTGAGCGAAGTGCCTTTTTTGTGATCTGCGGATTTAGATTTTTGATTATACTTGGAATATAAAGATCCTATGGTCCAGCCAATAGTTCCGCAAGTCAATACAAGCATGGCGGTAATATTCTGTGAACGCTCTTCCTCCGGAACTGTGCTAGTTAATACTTGCTCAGCAAATAGCATAATGACTCCTGCAAAACCAAAAAGTAAGCCCAGTATGGTTGGGATACTCGAAAAGTTTTCTTTCCATTTAGGTTTGTCCAATATTATAAACCAAATCGCTGTAGCTGCTGATAATATGGAAACTATTCCGCTGGAGATATACTGTTCGGACCAGATAATCGCTGCCATATCTATAAATAGGAGCAAGAACCCTACGAAAACAGCTTGTTTGATATCAGATTTATTAAATATTCTATAGCCGCGCAATTGACAATAACCCATCAGTAGTGTACCCGCGATGACAAAGCGGATAGAACCTAAGACAAAGGGCGGGAATGAGCGAAGTGCCTCCTCAATGAAGAAAAAAGTAGATCCCCATACAATGTATACTATGAGGTAAGCAACTATAATACTAGCTATAGATGTTTTTTTCTCTTCCATTATGCTGTTGGTGTTGGAATAACTAATTTTTGTTCTTCTTTAACAGTTTCTAAAACTATTGTGGTTCGGGTAGAAATGATGCCCTCTATTTTCCCCAAGGTATTGCGCATTAAATCCACCAAACCTGCTGCATCGCTTGTACGTACTTTTATTAAGTACCCATCATCACCCGCGATATCATGTACTTCTTGCACTTCAGGAATCTCTGCCAGCAGATAAGCAACACCTTGTTCGCCTATGATATCGGAAGTTTTTATGAATATAAATGAAAGTAGATTTTGGTCTAATGCTACTGGATTAATCTTCGCATTATATTGCAAAATAACTTCTTTTTGCTCTAGTTTTTTGACACGTTCTAAAATCGCCGAAGGTGCCATACCTAATTCTCTAGCAATATCAGCATTATTCGTACGGGCATTATTTTGCATTATACGAAGTATGTGATAATCAATGTGGTCTAAAGATATTTCTAATTTTCCCATAATTCTGCGAAGTTACCTTTATTTAGAATAATATTCAAAATATTATACCTATTTTAGAATAATATTCACAAATCTGACTTTATAATTACTAACTAATCTTTCGAGAATTCGGAAGAGAATTGCGTTTTTGTGCGTGATTAAATTTTAAACACGATAAAACATAAATTATTTGGGTGTCTGTACTATCAAAAATAATATTCTTTGTGTAGATTTGTTATGTTAACGCTCATTTTTTTACACAAAGTATGTTATTATCGTTAGAGAAACTGAATTCGGAGATTGAAGGGGAGTTGTATTTTCAGGAAAGCAATCCAAAACACCAAACCATACTACTTGCTTATTCTACAGATGCATCGGTCTATCAAGAAAAACCTTTGGCCGTTGCTATTCCGCATAACAAAGCTGATTTGATCAAATTAATAGCCTTTGCCAATGAGGCGCAGGTGACATTGATTCCACGTACAGCAGGTACGTCTTTAGCGGGTCAGGTAGTAGGCAAAGGGATAGTCGTTGATGTTTCGAAGTTTTTCAATACTATACTGGAGGTCAATGTGGAAGAACAGTGGGCGCGTGTACAACCCGGCGTGATCCGTGATGATTTAAATGCGTACCTCAAAACCTTTGGTTTGATGTTTGGTCCTGAGACCTCTACAGCGAGCCGTGCGATGGTGGGAGGTATGATAGGTAACAATTCTTCAGGTTTACACTCCATTGTATGGGGCGATACCCGTGAAAATCTTTTAGAAGCTCATGTGTTATTGAATGATGGTACGGAAACCGTATTCAAAGAACTTGATCCTCATGCTTATTTTGCAAAATTGGCGCAGCAAGATCGTGAAGGCGAGATTTATCGTCAATTGAATGCAATTATTACCGACAAAGAAAATATAAATATAATCCAGTCAGGATATCCAAAAAAAGATATAACCCGTCGTAATACGGGATATGCACTCGATTATTTGGTAGATAGTGATAAACCTTTTAATCTATGTAATCTCCTTGCAGGATCCGAAGGGACTATCGGGATTGTCACCGAAGCTAAAATAAAATTAAGACCATTACCTCCCAAAGAAATTGGATTATTGTGTGTACACTTTTCGGATATGGTGGAATGTATGCATGGCAATGTGGTGGCATTGTCTCATCGTCCCGAAGCGTCTGAATTGGTCGATAAATATATTTTGGACTTTACGGTAGGTCATCCTACTTATCAATACAATCGCTTTTTTATAGAAGGCGATCCACAAGCTTTACTGATTATCGAATTTAGAGCGGACAATGAAGAAGAAATTATTCGTCGCGCAGAAATTTTGAAACAGGACTTGATGGAAAAAGGTCTTGGCTATGCCTATCCTTTGGTCTTGGGTGTGAAACAAACCAATCTGGTATGGGATGTGCGCAAAGCGGGGCTTGGATTGATACGTAATTTGCCGGGTGACGAGCAACCTGTCAATCTAATTGAGGATTGTGCGGTGTCTCCAGAAGATCTACCTGCCTATGTTGCCGATGTACAACAAGTATTAAAAGAAGAAGGCGTGCACGCCTCTTACTATGCACATGCTGGGGCAGGAGAATTACACATCGAGCCTTTTGTCAACCTTAAATCGGCAGAAGGACGTCGTCAATTCCGTTCTATCCTCGAAAAAACGACAGATCTTGTCATAAAATACAATGGTTCGTTGAGTGGTGAGCATGGGGACGGTCGACTGCGTGGTGAGTTTATTGGTAAAGTATTGGGCGAAAAGGTGTATGCTTTACTTCAAGATGTGAAAAACATATTTGATCCCAAAGGCATCTTCAATGCCAATAAAATTGTATACACACCTCCGATGGATACGTCTTTGCGCTATGACAATGTCACGGATGGCAAAGAAATCAAAACGTATTTTGATTTTACAAAAGATGAAAGTATTCTTCGTTTAGCGGAAAAATGTTCGGGATCGGGAGACTGTCGTAAAACTGAAATCACAGGAGGTACGATGTGTCCTTCGTTCATGGCTACACGCAATGAAAAGGATACGACACGTGCACGTGCCAATATGCTTCGCCAGTTTTTGACAAATTCGACACAACAGAATCGTTTTGACCATGAGGAAATCAAAGAGGTCATGGACTTATGCTTGAGCTGTAAAGGCTGTAAAACAGAATGTCCTTCCAGTGTCGATGTGGCGAAGATGAAAGCCGAATTCTTGCAGCACTATTATGACGCGAATGGTGCTCCATTCCGTGCGCACTTAATTGCAAATTTCACCAAATCTCAACAATTGGGATCGCTGGTCGCTCCATTATACAATTTCTTCTCACAGAATAAATTTACATCAGGTCTTATTAAACAAGTAGTGGGTTTTGCGCCGGATCGCTCGCTGCCAGAAGTTAGCGCAGTGACGTTGAGACAATGGGTTAAGAAGCAAATACCGAAGGCTTCGAAGCGCCAAGTGTATTTATTCTGCGATGAATTTACCGATTATAACGATACCAGTATAGGTCAGACTGCATATAAATTATTGACAGCATTGGGATATGAGGTATTATTAGCTCCACACAAAGAAAGTGGTCGTACCTATCTGTCCAAAGGTTTTGTCAAAGAGGCAAAAAAATTGGCTATAGCCAATGTGAGCATGCTAAAGGATAAAATTACTGCTGAGACTCCACTGATCGGAATTGAGCCATCTGCTATCATTACATTTAGAGATGAGTATCTGACATTGGTGGATGCTGACCTCAAAGCTGATGCTATGCGCATCGCTCAAAATGCCTTAATGATTGATGAATTTTTGGCTCAGGAAATTGACAAAGGATTTATTCATCCAGAACAGTTTTCAGCGGAAAAACAACATATCAAACTGCACGGTCACTGTTATCAAAAAGCATTTCATTTGGTTGGTTTTACGGAGAAGGTTCTTTCATTACCTGTAAATTACAGCGTGGAAGTTATCCCATCGGGGTGTTGCGGAATGGCTGGTTCTTTTGGTTATGAGAAAGAACATTATGATGTCTCGATGAAAGTCGCTGAACTGGTCTTGTTGCCAGCAGTACGTACGGCTTCTGAGGAAACTATTATTGCGGCAGCGGGAACTTCTTGCCGTCATCAAATTAAAGATGGCGCGGCCCGGAAATCTTATCATCCTGTCGAAATTTTGTATAAAGCTTTAATTAAATAAAACATTATTGTAATTTAAGTGCTTATTACTTTATAACAAGAAAATATGAAAGCAATAAAATCTCTATTGGCCACAGGTGTGATTGCAACAACTTTATTAGCAAGTTGTGGTAATTCGACAGATTCGCAAAAGTCGACAGAACCTACGCTAGCGACTTTTACAAACAATAAAGAAGCAGACAGGCAGCAACTTTTTTTACGTATTGTCGATGAAGCAAAAACAGATTCTTCTGTCGTATATGTTGCCAAGTCCGTGTTTGAACAAGATACGGTAGGGTTACAAGTCGAAGTATTGAATGGTATTAAGCCGGGCGTAAATGGCCAAGGTCAGCCTATTCAAGAGGGATTCGTCGAAGGTGCAATCAAGTTGTCGTCTATAGGGGCTGAGTCTGATGCCTTGGTAAAAGCATTAGCTTCTATTTTCAAAACATCATCGGCAGGGACTATGTCCTCGTCAGTGATTTTACCTACGGTATTCTCTTCCAATACTGTCGAGGTTGATTTAGATAAAAAGTCGACTTATAGTTTCAAACTCTTTTTGCCGAACACTGTAGGTGAGCCGGCGGAAGTATTTGCTACTTTAGATTTATACAAACGTTCTTTTGAGATCGGCGAAAAGGATGTTTCCTATAGAGCACAAATTATCTCCGCATTCGAAGGAAAATAAAACACTTACTGTCTGATAAAGCGCTTAAAACTGGTTAACCCCCAGAATATCGCCTTTATCAGACAGTGCTATTTATACAAATGTGCATAGATAGCTTTGCTTAAAATTTCGAGCGCATGCTCAGCCTCAGCCTCAGTGAGGTTCGCAAATCCCAGCCTTATTCCCGTAATTTGTTTATTCTGATGCAACAGGTAGGTTGGTAGTGTCAACCCATTGCCTTTACAGAAATTTGAAATAGCCAATAAGGGCAGCGGCTGATTGAACGCTAGCCAATAGCCCAGCCCCAATTCGGGTTTACTGATCCGTACACTTTGATCCAGTTTTTCATTCAGAATTTTTTCAAAATTATCGCTTCGTTTCTGATAAATCTTGGATTGCTTTTGCCACTGTCTAAGCAAAAATCCTTCTCTAATAAACTCCATTAGCGTTTCTTCGGTCAAGTAAAGGTTTGCCTGCTGCGTCGATTGAACATATTTGAGCAATTCGGCTTTTAAATCCGATGGAGCGAGTATAAAACCTAAATTGTAGGGCGAAGGAAGTAAATCTCCGAAAGAGTTGATGTATACCACGGAACCATTTTTATCCAAGCTTTTTAAGGTAATGCAATGTTGCTTACTATATACAAAATTGGTCATGCTATCATCCTCGATAAGTATTAATCGGTGTTGATGGGCCAGTTCAAGAAGTTTTTGCTTCGATTCATTGGAGACCATAGATGTAGTAGGATAGAGGTTGTTAGACTGTATATAAAGTGCTCGGATGGAATGGCTTTTAAGAATTTTTTCTAAATCGGAAATATCTATATCCTCTGTACTCATTTTTACAGGAATGAGTTCAATATTTGCCTGTTTAAGAAGCATATTGGTGTTGAAATTTCCCAATTCCGTGACTATTACTTTATCTTTTGGGCGAAGAAGTGTATGAATCACTGTCGTAAGCGCCGTTTGATAATTGGCTGTCGTACAAATTTGATTCGTGCTGGTATGGATGCCTTTGGTGACACGCAGGTAGTTCAGGATTTGCTGTTTCAGACTTTCATTTTGCGCTTGAAAAGGTTGGTTTAATCTTGCAATATTGTTTTTCTTGCCTGCTGTGTAGGTAAATATTTGATTAATTGCTTTTAATGAAGTGAGCCGATAATCAGGTGTTCCCGCTGTGAAATACAAATCCAGATCCGTGTATTGATCCGGTATATCGAGTATTATATTCTTTTCAAAATTGAAATCTGCCTTTAGCTCTATTCGATGGGAGGATGGAACAGCTGGGGAGATAGTTTTTATCCTCTTAGCAGCCGCGAAAGCACCTTTTTGTGGGATTATGTCTATCCATCCTTGTGCTGCGAGCTCATCATACGCTGCAATGACTGTCTTACGATGTACATATAATTTGTCGCTTAATGCCCGTGTTCCGGGTAATTTATCGCCTGCAGAAATTACTTGCGTATGTATGGCATTAATGATGGATTGAGCTATTTGCAAATATATAGGCGTCTTATCGCTTTTGTCGAGGCGTATGTAACCAACTAGTGATTGTAAAAGTGGACTACTCATTATCTTTAAACTGGACTACTGTATTATCTGCGAAAGATAACACTTTTGCAGCAGTTAATATTCATATACATAATGCAAAGAAGTTTATTATTATCGCTAGGAGGAACGCTGCTTGCCAACCTCGTAATCGCACAAGCTCCTAATAACATTCGTTTAGATTCGATATCCGAAGTCATTATTTCAGAAAACAGGCTGCAGATACCTTTTGGCAAAAGGAATAAAAACATTGAAATCATCACCGCAATGGAAATTGCACAAATGCCTATTCGCTCTGTCAATGAATTGTTGAGCTATGTGAACGGTGTGGATGTACGTCAGCGCGGACCTTTTGGAACGCAAGCGGATATAAGTATTGATGGCGGAACATTCGAGCAGGCACTTATCTTATTGAATGGTATCAAAATTTCTGATCCACAGACAGGACATCATACGATGAATATTCCCGTAGCACTGGATGCTATCGAACGGATTGAGGTGCTTCGTGGTCCGATGGCGCGCGTATATGGTGTCAATGCCTTGACCGGAGCCATCAATATAGTAACCAAATCAGGGAGTCATCCCGGACTATCGGTACGTATTTTTGGAGGATCTTCGTTTGAAGAAAAGGAGGAGAATGACGGTGATGGTCGATATATGGGCGGAGGATTTCAGGTCGTAGGGCAGGCAGGTTCAGAAGGGTTTAATAATTTATTTTCGGTAGCGGCAAGTAAATCGAATGGTCAGCGCTACAACAGTGCAACGGAAGATATTCGCCTCTATTACCAAGGACTGTATGAGGTGAATAAATCGAATTCATTGGATTGGTCCGCCGGCTATATTGACAATGCCTTTGGTGCAAATGGCTATTATGCTTATCCCGGAGACATAGAATCGTATGAAATAGTGAAGACTTTCTTCGCTCATTTGTCCACTAAACATTATATGGGTAAGAATTTCTATATCAGTCCACGGATTTCAAATCGTTACAATAAGGATGACTACAGATATTATCGTCATGATTTGTCCAAAGCGCGTTCCCAACATACCAATAATGCTTTGTCATTTGAATTGAATAGCCGATTGCAGACAGTTATAGGAGATTTTGGGGTGGGTGTAGAACTTAGGGATGAAGACATCAAAAGCAATAATCTAGGCAACCACTCCCGTGAAAATATGGGTTCGTATTTAGAATATCGAACAGAGATTATTCCTAAAACTACTTTTCATGTGGGCATGTATACTAATTATAACAGCAAGTATGGCTGGGAAGTGTATCCTGGGCTAGATGTAGGCTATCAGATTGTTAATCATTGGCGTTTGAATGTGAATATTGGCAAGAGCCAACGCATTCCGTCTTTTACAGATCTTTACCTCAAGCAGCCCGCTAACGTAGGTAATCCAGCATTGCGATCTGAATATGCGTGGCAATATGAGACTTCGCTGCAAGGTATGTTGGGCAAAACCGAATTGGAAGTGCGCTATTTCTACCGAGAAATCAGTGATTTTGTAGATTGGATTAAGGAGAGTAATCCAAATGAACCAAATACGCAACCTTATCGACCACTTAATCTTGGGAATAATAAGATGCATGGGCTAAGTATGGCTTTACGTAGGGGATACCAGCTATCTTTAAATCGTTCTTTAAGTTATTCATTGGGATATAATTACTTATCCCCTGAAGAAATGGTACATGCTGAGGATATTGTTTCTAAATATGTACTTGAGAGTTTGAAGCACCAAGCGCTATTCAGATTGCTATATAGCAGTTCATCATGGGACATGAGTGTAGGAAATAGATGGATTAAAAGAGAGCTTAATGATCCTTATTATATAGCAGATTTACATATCGGGTATCGATTCAAAGGACTAAAAGTGTACAGCGACATTTCTAATTTGACTAATGCAACTTATAAGGAATCTGGAGCTGTTTTAATGCCAAAGCGATGGTACTCTTTGGGTGTGCGGTATTTGTTGTAATTTAATAAATACCTAGTAGCAGGTATTTCGTAAGCGTAATATAAAATCTACATTTGCAGTAGAATACAAATGAGCCAACAAATTGTACCTAATCTAAGTGAAAAGAAAAAAGCATCTGTCATACAGATGCTTTTATTATTTTAAGGAGGATAAACTATTTAATGAATTTACCTACTTCTTGAGCTAAATCAATGATTTTGTTTGAATAACCCCATTCGTTATCGTACCAAGATACTACTTTTACGAAGTTGTCATTCAATGAGATACCCGCTTTCGCATCGAAGATTGAAGTACGTGCATCACCTAAGAAGTCAGTAGATACAACTTCATCTTCTGTGTATCCTAAGATACCTTTTAATTCACCTTCTGAAGCTTCTTTCATAGCTTGTTTTACTTCTTCGTAAGAAGCACCTTTATCCAAACGTACTGTCAAATCCACAACAGAAACGTCAGCAGTAGGAACGCGGAAAGACATTCCAGTTAATTTTCCTTTCAATGAAGGTAATACTAAACCTACAGCTTTAGCAGCACCCGTTGATGAAGGGATAATGTTTTGGTAAGCACCACGACCACCTCTCCAGTCTTTTACTGAAGGTCCGTCCACAGTTTTTTGAGTAGCTGTCACAGCGTGAACAGTAGTCATCAAACCTTCTACGATACCAAATTTGTCGTTCAATACTTTAGCAATAGGTGCTAAACAGTTTGTAGTACATGAAGCGTTAGAAACGATGTTTTGATCTGCTGTTAATTCTTTATGGTTTACACCCATTACAAATGTAGGAGTTTCGTCTTTTGCAGGAGCAGACATAATTACTTTTTTCGCACCTGCATCGATATGTTTTTGAGCAGTTTCTTGTGTCAAGAATAAACCTGTAGATTCGATAACTACCTCAGCACCTACTTCGTCCCATTTCAGATTTGCTGGGTCTTTTTCAGCTGTAACGCGGATTGTGTTACCATTTACAACTAAGTTACCGTCTTTAACTTCAACTGTACCTTCAAATTTGCCGTGTGTTGAATCATATTTCAACATATAAGCCATATAGTCAGGTTCAACTAAGTCATTGATACCTACGATTTCAATATCTTTACGATTTACTGCTGCTCTGAAAGCTAAACGACCAATACGGCCAAATCCGTTAATTCCAATTTTCATTTTCTTAGTTTTTATTAATATAATATTTTATTAGATTTTGAATAGGTTCTTTTGTTATTGTCTTAATATTCAAATGATATTCCTTCGCAAACTCCGTCAACCACTCTTGATAATTGTGCGCCACCGAACCTGTAAGGCTGATATTTGAATCAGGATATTGATCCAAAAGCGGCAATAGGTAAGTGGTGATGTATAGATTAAGCCCTTTTTTGATAATATTTGACAAATAAGGCTCGTATCTGTGCTCATAAAAGAAATCAGCAAACGAGGTTAAAAATATATTTGGATTGGGATTGTTGTACAATTTTTCCAAAATATACTTTCTATCCAGGCTATATTTTTCATCCAATTTTTCGCGAAACCCCTGTGGCATGGCATCCGTCAGATAATCGCGTAATACCTGTTGCGCTATCCAGTTGGTAGATCCTTCATCTGCTAGAATATAACCTAAACCGTAGTTGTTGGTTACTATTTTTTTGCCTGTGAAATAGGCTGCATTGGAACCAGAACCAATAATACCTACGATTCCTTTATCATCACCGAATGTAGAAATGGCAGAGGCATCCAAGTCATGAGAAGCTTTTACCTTTGCATTTTTAAAGAATGTAGAAAACACTTGTATGATTTTCTCTTGTCTTTCTTTGGAGGATGCGCCAGCGCCAAAAAAGAATATTTTCTTCACTTTCTCTGCATTATAGAGAAGGTCAGTATTCTTATTGAGCAGCTGATTGATAAAATTTTCATCTTGAATATAGGAATTGATACCCGCTGTGCGAAAGCCGTGTAATAATCGGCCTTTCTCTGCCAGGCGCCAATCTGCATATCTCGATCCAGTGAAAATTACTAAAATCATATGGATTTATTATTTGTTCATAATGTTTGCGATTTCTAACAACTCATCGTCCAACTTGAACTCTTTGTTGTTCAACGCTTCTTCCAATGGTGTTATTACCATTTTGGTGCCGCGCATGCCGACTGTAGCTCTTGAGTTGCCTTTTATCAGCTCATTCACTGCCGTGTAACCCATTCGTGTAGCCAATACGCGATCAAAACTACTTGGTGAGCCGCCACGTTGTAAATGCCCTAAGATACTAACTTTTATGTCAAGGTGATTGATTTTATCCTTCACGATTTTTGCGACATTGTACGCGCCGCCATTTTTATCTCCCTCCGCTATGATAACAATCATGGAGGTTTTTTGTCTAGCTTCTGCGAGTTCCAATTCTTCGATCAATGTATCAATCCCCGAATTAACCTCCGGCAATAAGATCGATTCGGCGCCACCGCCTACACCGGCATTCAAGGCTATACAACCCGAATCTCTACCCATTACTTCGACAAAGAAAACACGGCTATGCGATGAAGCAGTATCGCGGATTTTGTCAATGGCCTCTATAACAGTGTTATTGGCTGTATCATATCCCAATGTATAGTCGGTGCCGTACAGATCGTTGTCGATTGTGCCCGGAATACACATTACCGGAATATCGAATTCTTGTGAAAATAAATTAGCCCCTGTGAATGTACCATCTCCGCCTATTGCGACCAAAGCATCGATTCCTTGGGCTTTAATATTGTCGTATGCCGCTTGTCTGCCTTCCTTTGTTTTGAATTCTAAACAGCGTGCTGATTTAAGTATGGTACCTCCTTTTTGTATAATCGAACTTACGGATCTACGGGACATTTCGATAAAAGATCCTTCGATCATCCCTTGATAACCATGATAAATACCTGTTACGGCTAAATTATTATAAATAGCAGTTCTTACGACAGCACGGATAGCGGCATTCATGCCTGGTGCATCACCGCCTGAAGTAAAAACTCCAATTCTTTTGATCATTTTCAAAATTATTTTAGTTTAAGTTACTACGAATATAATGTGTATTTTTTACACTATTAAATTTTTATCTATATTTTTTTGCTAGTTTGCCGTATTTTATCCATCTTGTTGCTGTTAACTAAGAAAATTACATGAGTCTTACAAAGTAGACTGATGTAGTCAAGAGGGAATAAAATTTTAATAATTACTTGTAGTATTTTAGAATTAATAAGATACTATTTTACAATTAAAAGCTTCTAATCATGTTGTCATTTTTTACAGTAGATTGTTTAATATTTACCTTCCATGAAGGCAAATTGAAAGTCTTGCTCACTGAGAGAAATGAATATCCGTATCGAGATTGGTGGGCTATGCCTGGTTATTTTGTGGACAAACAAGAAGAAATGGAAGAGGCTGTGGATCGGATTGCTTATGAGCATACTGGGCTAAAAAATATTTATCTGGAGCAATTGGCTGCATTAGCAGGACTCAAACGTCATCCTGAAGGGCGCGTTCTGACCGTTGCGTATATGGCGTTGGTACGCTATGAGGATGTCAAGAATAAGGTAAAGCCAGTAACTAACTATATGCGCCAGGCCCAATGGTTTGATATTACGGAGGTCCCTGAGTTGGCTTTTGACCACAATGATATTCTGCAATTGGGACTCAAAAAACTCAAACGTAACTTAAATTATTCCACGGCACCCTTTGCCTTATTACCCGAAAAATTTACCCTTACGCAGTTGCAACAAATCTACGAAGCCATCCTAGGCGAGAGTTTGGATAAACGAAATTTTAGAAAACGCATGAGTAATTTAGGCTATCTCAAAGAACTCAATGAATATCAAACAGGCGTTTCCTATCGTGCTGCCAGACTATACAAATTTGACAAACGCAAATTCCTGAAACTCTTTTCATAGGTCAAGTTTTTATAATATAACAATTTTTTGTCAAAAAAATGTATTTTTTTTCCTCATTTTTACGTTCTTATTAAACGTTTTGTACTTTTGAACATTCTTTTGTAAAAGTCAAAAGTAAAAATATAAAAATGGATAAAAGAAAAGAGGAAATAATTGAACTGGCCACCCGACGATTTTTGCATTACGGTTTTTCCAAAACCACGATGAATGAAATAGCGGACGACGTAAAAATCACCAAAGCCAATCTATATTATTACTATCCAGATAAGAACGCTCTAATCAAAGATGTATTAGTTTCTATTTCAGAGGCATTCCTAGATGCCGTAGAAGCAAAGGTGGCAAAGTACAATGGCGATTTTTTGGATACCTTATTTGAATTGTTGAGATTTCGGGCAGAGCACATGCGCAAGCATTATATGGTCTATATCAATGAAAACTTGGACTGGATTAAAGATGCCGAATTCAAACACTTGTTGAAAAACTTTGAAACGCGTGATTTAAGTATCCTCAAATCCCTTATCGTCAAGGCGGTGGATAGCGGTACGCTTAAGATGGATAATATTGATGAGTCCACAGTCGTACTTCGTCGTGTTATAAAAGGGATCTCGTTAAATCATACGGTAAATGATATCATCCACTGTATTCCAAAAATAGAAAACATAGATCAAATGCTTGAAGATCAAATAAAGGCAGTAGAATTAATTTTTAAAGAACGTATAGTCACTAATAAATAAAATGAAAAGAATAAAGATAATAGCTGTTTTACTAGCTGGTCTGTTCGGTGCTACTTATGCGCATGCACAAGAGGTTCTAACCTTGCAGGAGGCCATCAAGTATGCCTTACAAAATAAGGCTGAAGCAAAAAAATCTGCATTAGAAGTAGAGAATGCAGAATATCAAATTGAGGAAGTAAGAGCAGGAGCAAAACCACAGTTGAGCGCCAATGCTTCGATAAACTACAATCCATTGCTTCAAAAAAGTGCGCTCCCTGCCGAAATTTTTGGTGGTGAGCCTGGCGAAACACTGATGGTAGCCTTTGGGCAAAAGTGGCAAGCGAATGCTACCGCTTCCGTATCGCAGCAAATATTCAATCAGTCATTATTTACTGGTCTGAAAGCCGCTAAGACTACGCGTGAGTTTTACCAAATCAACAACTCGCTTACAGAGGAAAATCTGATCGAAAAGGTGGCTAATGCGTATTATCAGGTTTTTCAGACGCAGATGCAGCTCAATACATTGGAAATCAATCTTGCAAGTACCAAGAAAACCAGAGACGTTATCAAAGGTTTGGTTGACGCTGGATTAGGTAAGAAAATTGATTTAGACAGAACTTCGGTTGCTGTGAATAATCTAGAGGCGCAGAGACAACAAATAATTAATGCCTTAGAATTACAAGAGAATGCACTCAAGTTTGCTATTGGTATGGATATCACTACGGATATTGTCTTGCCAGAGGAAACTTTTGACATATCCTTGGAGACTATTGCAGAGACAGCAGACGTTAATAATAGAACCGAGATTGCTTTGTTGAATAAGCAAACTGAATTATTGGAGCTAAACCGTAAATCCATTGTTTCGGCTTATTATCCTTCCGTATCGTTTACGGGTAATTTTGGATACCTGGGTATGGGTAATGTATTCCCAACTTTTGGAAGCGATGGTTTCAAATGGTCTAATTTTTCAGGCTTAGGTCTTAATGTCTCTATTCCAATTTTTAATGGAGGTGCTACACGAGCTCGAATTCGTCAAGCGGAAATAGACATCCAAAAAACAAGAGTGGATATGGAAGACACGAGATTGGGATTAAGTCTGGCGAATGAAAACGCGAAGACTCAGATCAAAAATTCCCTTTTGACCATCAATACCAACAAGAGTAATGTGGTGTTAGCTAAAGAAGTATTAGATAACACCAATAACAATTACCAAAATGGTCTAGCAACCCTGACAGAATTGTTGGATGCAGAGAACGCCTACGCTGATGCACAAAATAATCTAAATACAGCTTTATTGAATTATAAAGTCGCAGAAGTACAGCTTATCAAAGCAAACGGACAATTGAAATCATTAGTTAACGAAAAATAATCTAAATATATATTATGAAACGTGCAATAATTACGGTAATTATTATCGCAGCAGCATTAGGAGGTATTTACTTCATCTTAAATAAGAACAAAGCCAACAACGAAGCTATTACGACAGAAGCAGCAAAAACGAACGCTTTTGTAGCGGTACGTGTGGATACGGCTACAATGTCTGCGGTAGACGCATCTTATACAGCGAATGGTACTTTCCAACCTAAGCAAGAAGTGACTGTGTCGGCAGAAGCTTCAGGACGTGTAGTACGTGTATTGGTGGATGAGGGTTCTCGCGTGAGTGCAGGACAAACTTTGGCGATTGTAGAAGGTGATAAATTGAATGTCAATGTAGCGAATGCACAAGCGAGCTACGATAATGCACAGCAAAATCTTCAACGCTTTGAAAGTGCATACAAAACAGGTGGTGTGACCCAACAAGAATTGGATCAAGCGCGTCTGCAATTCGAAACGGCTAAAAACAATCTACGCAGCACAAAATTAACAGCTGGTGATGTAACGATTAAAACATCTGTATCAGGTATTGTTAATTCGCGTAAAATTGAGCCAGGAACATATGTGAGTCCAGGAACTGCAGCATTCGAAATTGTAAACGTAAGTTCTTTAAAACTGCGTGTAAATGTAGATGAGAAAAACGTAGCTGGACTTGCGGTAGGGCAGTCGGTAGATGTGACAGCTAGTGTGTACAGTGATAAATCTTATACAGGTCGTATCACATTCATCGCGCCTAAATCTGATGGTAGTCTAAACTTCCCTGTGGAGGTTGAAGTACCAAACAATGGCAACGATTTGCGTGCAGGTATGTATGGTACTGCTAGTTTCGGTGCTCGTTCATCGGCTAGCGTATTGGTGATTCCTCGTACAGCCTTCGTCGGTTCAGTATCCGATAATAAAGTATTTGTGGCTAAGAATGGTAAAGCTATCGAAACTAAAGTAGTTGCTGGAAGAAACTTCGGTGATAATATCGAAGTATTAAGTGGACTAAACCCTGGTGATCAGGTAATCGTATCAGGTCAAATTAACTTATTAGATCAAACTGCAATCGAAATTATTAAATAAGATTGGGTAATTAGCTATTATGAAAATTTCAGAAATTTCGATAAAACGACCTAGTATCATTTTGGTGTTATTCATCATCTTGACACTCGGTGGTATATTCTCATATTCTCAATTGGGATATGAGTTGATTCCAAAGTTTGAGGTAAATGTAATTACCATCCAAACTGTATATCCTGGTGCTTCGCCTACGGAGGTAGAAAATACCGTGACGAAGAAAATTGAGGATGCTGTTGCGTCTTTGGAAATGGTGAAAAAAATTGAATCCACTTCTTTGGAAGGTGCTTCGATTGTAATGGTAACATTGAATGAGGGAGCGGATGTCAATTTCTTGCTGACGGATGCACAGCGGAAAATCAACTCGGCGATCAACGATTTACCCGATGATGCAAGAACTCCGTCCTTAAATAAATTCTCTTTGGATGATATGCCTATTATGGGCTTGTCCGTGACATCCAATTTGTCCGAAAAAGAATTATATGACTTGTTGGACAAAAAGATTCAACCTGTATTTGCCCGTGTAAATGGTGTGGCGAAAGTAGACATGTTGGGTGGTGAAGAGCGTGAAATTCAAGTGAAAATTGATCCAGACAAGATTGAAGGTTATGGATTGAGCATTGCTGCAGTTCAACAAGCTATTGCTTCGTCTAATATGGACTTCCCGACAGGTAATGTGTCGTCAAAAGACAACAGAACTACGATTCGTCTAGCGGGTAAAGTAAGAAGCATCCATGAGTTGCGAAATCTTCCGCTCACAACACCTTCGGGAAACACGATCTTTTTGCGCGATGTAGCTGACGTACAGGATGGTATCGTGGAAATTGAAAAAATTGCACGTGTTGACCGTCAAAATACCATTATGATGCAGGTATTTAAGCAATCCGATGCAAATGCTGTGGCTGTATCCGAATTGGTGCGCCAGACGATTGCTAAATATAATGAGGAAGGTGAATTAGTAGGTGGTGTCGAGAAGGATTATGAATCGCAAGGTGTGAAAATTGCGGTAGCCAATGACTCTTCTGAATTTACCTTGACTGCGGCGGACAACGTTATCCATGACTTGGTCATTGCGATTGTATTGGTAGGTTTTATCATGTTGTTCTTCTTACACTCGTTGCGTAATGCAGCCATTACGATGATTGCTATTCCTTTATCTCTGATTGCTACTTTCATCGGGTTATTGCTAATGGGTTATACCCTCAACCTGATGTCGCTATTAGGTCTATCCCTTGTGGTAGGTATCTTGGTGGATGATGCGATCGTGGTAATTGAGAATATTCACCGCCATATGGAGATGGGTAAAAACAAGGTACGAGCAGCCTACGATGGTGCATCGGAAATTGGATTTACCGTAACGGCGATCACATTGGTAATTGTGGTTGTATTCTTACCTATCGCGATGTCTACGGGTTTGGTGGCTAATATCCTTGCGCAATTCTGTGTGACTGTAATTATATCGACGTTATTGTCATTGTTGGTGTCATTTACTGTCGTGCCTTGGTTGTACTCACGTTTTGGTAAGTTAGAATACTTAAGTGAAACTTCTATTTTCGGTAGAATTGTACACGGATTTGAAGCAGGTTTGGATGCATTCACACACAAAATTTCAGATATCTTAAGATGGTCATTGAAATCAAGAGGCAATAAGATGTTAACACTATTGGTTTCAGTTGTGTTGTTTTTCGGTTCCGTGGCCTTGATTCCAATGGGTTATATTGGTGGTGACTTCTTCCCGTCGTCGGATAGAGGAGAGTTCTTTTTACAATTTGAATTAGAAAAAGATGCTTCTTTAGAAAAGACCAATATCATGACGCGTCAAGCCGAAGATATATTGGCAGCAAAACCAGAGATTGAAAAAATCATTACTACAGTAGGGCAGTCTTCTGAAGGGGGTATGAGCTCCGCTACGGGTTCACGTTACAAATCAGAGATTCACGTTATCTTGACCGATAAAGCGAAGCGTAACCTGAATTCGAAAGTGTACGCCGTACAATTGCGTAATGAAATGTTGCCAAAATTAATAGGTGCAAAAATAAAGAGTGTGCCAGTTGGTATCATGGGAGCTGAACAAGCACCATTGATGTTGACCGTTATTGGTTCTAGTGTAGAAGATGCGCAAGAGTTTGCCTTACAGGCAGCGGATTTGTTGCGCGAAGTACCAGGTTCACGTGATGTGAAATTGACTTCGGAGGCAGGTAACCCTGAGATTTCTGTTCAAGTAGATCGTGAGAAAATGACTTCATTAGGTTTGAATGTCGCTTCTGTGGGTATGACTATGCAAACAGCATTCTCCGGTAATACAGACAATAAATTCCGTGCAGGAGATAATGAATACGATATTAATATCCAATTTGACGATAAAAGTCGTAAAAGTTTAGAGGACGTTAAGAAATTGAAGTTCATCAACAATACAGGTGCTTCCATTTCACTGGATCAATTTGCGGATGTACAATACAGCTCGGGTCCAACCTTGTTGGAGCGTCGTGATAAGTCGCCTTCTGTATCCGTACAAGGTGGTGTTATCGGTCGTCCTACAGGTACTATAGCCGAGGAGTGGGAAGCTAAATTCAAGGATTTGCCACGTAAAGCAGGTGTATCTTATGTTTGGGGTGGTAATATGGAAAACCAAGAAGAAGGTTTTGGTACCTTGGGAGTTGCATTAGTTGCTTCGCTGGTGTTGGTATATTTGGTAATGGTAGCCTTATATGATAACTTTGCTACGCCATTCGTCGTATTATTCTCAATTCCATTATCGTTTATTGGAGCGTTGCTTGCCTTAGCATTGACCAATCAATCGTTAAACATTTTTACCATTCTAGGTATAATCATGTTGATTGGTTTGGTGGCCAAGAATGCGATCATGCTTGTGGATTTTGCGAATCACCGTAAAGAGGAGGGAATGAATACGCATGACGCCTTGGTAGCAGCCAATCATGCCCGTCTTCGTCCGATTTTGATGACGACGATAGCGATGGTATTTGGTATGATTCCTATTGCTATTGCTACAGGTGAAGGTTCGGATATGAACCGCGGTTTGGCGATTGTTATTATTGGTGGTCTATTATCTTCGATGTTCTTGACATTAGTAGTTGTACCGGTGGTATACTCATTAATGGATAGCTTAAAACGTCGTTTCGGTAAAGGTGAGCCAACGAATTATGCTGCCGAAATGGTGGCGGATTACGTGCCGAACGAGCATTACGTAGAAAAACATTAATAAATGACTTTATAAGTAAAAAAGGAGAGTATTTCTCTCCTTTTTTTATACTTGAAATTCATGGAGTTGCTATAATTATTTAAAATATTTTGTATATTAAACCATAAAAAATTTGCTATTAAAGGCTTTTTAGGTATATTTGCAACACCAAAACGGAAGAGGCTATACCCGGAAGTGATGGTTGAAAGCATTCCTAGCTCAATTGGATAGAGCGTCTGACTACGGATCAGAAGGTTAGGGGTTCGACTCCCTTGGAGTGCACTTAGTTAACTGAAAGCCTAATTCTTACCAGGATTAGGCTTTTTATTTTGTCACAAAATAACATAATCAAACTATGCTAAACCTTGTATTATTCGGTCCTCCAGGAGCAGGAAAAGGTACACAATCCGAAAAACTTATTGCTAAATATAATTTAGTACATATTTCTACAGGAGATATTTTTCGTGCGCACATCAAGGACCAAACAGAATTGGGTCAACAAGTAAGCCAAATCATTGCAGATGGAAACTTGGTGCCGGATTCTATTACTATTGCAATGTTGGAAGAAGAAATCAAAAAGAACCCATTAGCAACAGGTTTTATTTTTGATGGTTTTCCACGTACAGTAGCACAAGCTGAAGCATTGGACGCTTTTTTGGATAGTATTGGTACTTCCATTTCTGGCGTAGTTGCATTGGACGTAACCGAAAGTGAATTGACACAGCGTATCGCTAAGCGTCAAGAGATTTCAGGACGTGCAGATGATGCAGCAGACAAATTGAAAAAACGTATTGAAGAATATTTCAATAAAACCATTCACGTATTGCCTTATTATGAAGCACAAGGTAAACTAACAAAGGTGAACGGCATTGGCGAGATTGATGCGATTTTTGCCGAATTGTCAGCAGTAGTTGATAGTTACAGTTACCAAGCATAATTTTTTTTAAGGATAATAATACTATATGGCTCAAGGCTCAAATTTTGTTGATTATGTAAAGGTGTGTTGTCGTTCGGGGCATGGTGGGGCAGGTTCTGCACATTTGCATCGTGATAAAACGACTATGAAAGGTGGGCCTGACGGTGGTGATGGTGGCCGTGGGGGGCACATTATTCTAAAAGGTTCTTCACAGCACTGGACATTACTGCATCTCAAATATAGAAAACATATTATCGCTCCTGATGGCGAGCGTGGCGGATCTGCATTACGTACTGGCGCAACGGGTAAAGATGAAATCTTGGAAGTGCCATTGGGTACTGTTGCTAAAGATGCGGAGACGGGCGAAGTAATTTTCGAAATCACCGAAGATGGCGAGACTAAGATCCTAACTCCAGGCGGTAAAGGTGGACTAGGAAATAATAATTTCAAATCACCAACGCAACAAACTCCTCGATTTGCTCAACCGGGCATGCCAGGGCAGGAGCGCTGGATAATTCTCGAATTGAAAGTATTGGCGGACGTGGGTCTGGTAGGATTCCCGAATGCTGGTAAATCAACATTGCTGTCAGTGGTATCTGCTGCGAAGCCTGAGATTGCTAATTATCCGTTTACGACGTTAGTACCTAATCTGGGTATCGTCGGTTATCGCGATAATAAATCTTTCGTCATGGCGGATATTCCGGGTATTATCGAAGGCGCGTCACAAGGTAAAGGATTAGGTTATCGTTTCCTAAGACATATCGAGCGTAACTCGGTACTGTTGTTTATGGTGCCTGCTGATACCGCTCGTACAATTGAGGAAGAGTACAATATCTTAATCAATGAATTGAAGGAATATAATCCTGAAATGTTAGCGAAACCTCGACTTTTGGCCATTACAAAATCCGATATGTTGGATGAAGAATTGGAAGAAGAAATGAAGGCACAAGTGCCAGCCAACATTCCCCATATCTTTATTTCGTCTGTGGCGGGTAAGAATATTACCCAATTGAAAGATATGCTCTGGAAAGCGATTAACGAGTAAAATTACATCGAAAATTTACTGCTTTAAAAATCAGTAAGTTTGCGAAAAATTAGCATAAATATCGCAAAATAGTTTGCAGAAATGCGTGAAATAGCTATCTTTGCATCACTCCAAACAACGAAGGAAACTTCAAAACGGAGGATTCCGTAGCTCAGCTGGTAGAGCAATACACTTTTAATGTATGGGTCCTGGGTTCGAATCCCAGCGGGATCACTTGATGGGACAAGTCTAGAAAAGATAGACTTGTCCCATTTTCTTTGCCTTGTAACTTGTTATTATTCTGATAGATAAGAGTAATCGCAGAATTTAATTTCGGAGTTCGATGTCTTGTTCCGTAAAATTCCAAAAAATCGGGGAACATCGAACTCACTATAAGCCTTTTTTCCTCAATATCACCGTTTTCAAAATATCTATCCATGTTTGCGACCTTTTTTAAGGTAGATGCTACCAAGTCCTTAATTTCCGTCCCATTACAGCATAGGCTTTGAGAGTTAAATTCCAATCTGCTTTAACAAAGTGTCTGTGCTTAGCAGCCATCAATTGTCCTATATCATCAACAACGGTTTTCAGGGATCATACTGAAAGTTTGGGGGGTGAATATCATTAAGCATACAACTTCATGACTATATACAAGAAAAAAGAAGTATCTCTTACCCCACGGAATACACTACGAAACGCTTTTAATTTAGCATTGAAAGACTCCGCTGATGCATTTGTACTTCTGTTGTCGAAGTAATGTAGGATTTCAGGGTGGTGTGCTGCAATAGACTTTGCTACACTTTCAAAAGAGAGGATGCCTGCATTCTCTACTTTATTATGCCATAAACCCAACTTGGTAAAGGCGAGTGTTTTGTCTTTGCATTTGGTAAAAATATCTTCTAAAGCAATCCCTAAATCATATGCTTGTCTTAGCTTTGGAAAGCGAATAAACAATAACTCTGCACGATGTTTTTGACTTTCTGTCCACCGGCTAGGGTGCTTGAATAACAGATGTCTAGATCTAGCCAATAGCTGCTTGATGGTATCCCCATTGGATAATAACTCTGGCTCATAAGGAATACTTTGCTTTCTAGCATCCTTTATTTTCTGACTTTCTATATCCAATACTTCCCAGCGGTACTGAATACGAAGTTCCTGAACAGCATCGTATGCTAGCTTTTGAACATGAAAACGATCTATTACTCGCCTAGCATTCCTGAAACATCGTCGAATAGCTTTAGCCATATTAGGAGCCATATCCATGGTCACCTCTTTAACTTTGTTTCTTGTACGAAGAGGAATTCGCTCTAATACAGCAATAATATCTTCTGCTTTTGTCCCCTTAATCGTAGCTACAAGAGTTCCTTTCTTACCTTTTGCAGATTTACTACTTACAATAGTATAAAGTTCACCATTACTAAAACTAGTCTCATCAATACTTAAGTGCTCACCTATATTATCTTGAAATAGTGTCCAATTCTCTGCATGCGATTTTTGATCCCAAACATGGTAGTCGCTCAGATGATTCTTATATTGATCTTGCAACTGCTTGCCATCCATCTGAAAGAACAGACCTACTAGCTGAGCGCTTACAGGATGGTTATCCAAATATCTTCTTTAAAAAAAGCCCGAATTCTGTCGTCATTCGGGTACCCTCACGTACTAGATTCCAATCTATTGTGATAATCTCTCCAGTGTCCAAAACGGTCCAACCACGACGACGGATATGTAGGGTAACTTTTTGACCTCGAATGGGAAAATCGGAAATCTCCGTAGAAGGCATAAAACCTTTTGATTCTAGCTTACTATTATCATAACCTGCAGGAGAGATATTAAGCTCATCTAAATAAATATGAAGTTGATTTTCTACTTGATCTACTTCTTGGATTTGAAAATATTCTAATAGCCCTTCGGGCATTAACAAGGATAATAATTTACGTTCGGCCGTTTGCAAGTGTGTACTATTTTAAAAACTACTAAACTAATTATTTTTTTAATTCCCCCCAAGAATTCTGCTTGATCCGTTTTTAGCAATTTTTTTTCCAGTTCATCAATTCGTTCCGGGTGGAGCGAGCTAAAGAACTGTTATTGGATCCGAAAATGATGCCGGCTTTGAAATTTTTAAAGAGCTGCAGGTGGATGCAGCGAAAAAATGTATCGCGCATTGGGATATTGAAAACAATGTAGATTATATCAATACCTTCAAAATAAAATATAGTTGGGGTAAATTTGACCTTAGCGGTAGACTTGGATGCGCGTGATGAAAATATCCCTGAGCGATTTGAAATTACCAGAACTTATATCTCGAATATTATACCTAAAATCAAACGATTGGCGGAAGAATTGTATTTCGATTAAACAGTTGTTGGGCTTGCTTGTTCTTTCTAAAAGAGCAGGTATGAAGGAAGCTAACATCAAGGTTTTGGTTATTTTGGGGCATCCCCGTAAAGACAGCTATAATGCGGCCTTGGCCGAATCCTATGTGGCAGGGGCAAAGGCAGCTAGGGCGCATGTGGAATTCCTACATCTGGCTGATCTTCACTTCGATTTGCATGTTCAGATTCCTTCCCCGCAGGATCAACTTGAAGAGGAGGATCTCAAGGAGGCCAAGCGATTGATCAAATGGGCGGATCATCTTGTTTTTGTCTATCCGGCCTGGTGGGGAAATATGCCCGCTTTATTAAAGGGTTTTATCGATCGAGTATTTGTTCCTGGATTTGCCTTTTACGAGATTCAGCCGGATGCCTTTAAAAAATTGCTCCGCCCAAAAACTGCCCAGTTAATCATTACCATGGATACGCCTGTATTGATAGACCGTTTGATTAATGGAGCACCTTCGAGAAGATCGTTAGAAAATGCTACCTTAAAATTCTGTGGTGTGAGTCCTGTAAGGAGCATGCTGATCAGTCCGGTAAAGCACTCTTCTGATGAAAAGAAGGAGGAGTGGCTTACCAAGGTCTATCATCAAGGAAAATCGCTTGAAAATGGCGTACTGACTCCTTGGGAAAAGTTTATGGACCAGATCATGCCCTGGATCAAGGCGATTCGATTGCAATTCTATCCCATGACCTTCTTTGCCTATGCTATTGGTGCTTTTTTATTTGCAGAACTAGCAGGGCCTTTTAACCCTTGGATTTTCGTATTGGGATATCTTGTTTTATTTTTGATCGAGGTGATCACGGTTTTCAGTAACGATTATTTAGATCGGGAAAGCGATCGGTTGAATAAACATTTCAGTACATTTTCTGGGGGATCAAGGGTATTGGTCGATGGTGAGTTGAGTGAAAAAGCTTATACCAATTCCTTGAAATATCTGTTAGTAGTATTGGCGGTTCTCTGTGTGTTCATGGGCATATTCGCTATTGCTTCCGTTATGCATGTTTTGTTGGTTACTGTCCTCATATTTTTTATTGCGGTTTCTTATACAGCCGCGCCTTTAAGTTTTTCCTACAATGGCTGGGGCGAGATTGTGGTGGGATTTACGCATAGTTTTGCCGTTATTATCTGTGGTTTTGTTTATCAGGGTGGAGCGTTGAATAATATTTATTCTTGGGTGGTTGGTATTCCCTTGTTCTTTTCCATTGTTCCGGCGATTATAATGGCTGGAATACCTGATCATGATGCCGACCGAGCTGCTGGAAAAGGAACCTTGGTGGTTAGGCTTGGAAAGGTGAGGGCGACCTATTTGGCGGGGATTTCCGTCTTGTTGTCCATGAGTTCTGTCCTGCTTTTGAAGAAGGATGTGCTGTTGGATAGGATTTATTCGGATATTATTTATACAGCCTTTTTGCACGGTGCCTGGTTGTTATATTTACTTTACCAATACATCAATAAACCAGAAAAACCTGATCGTATTGATGGCATTATGGGCATTGCACTTATGTATATCCTTTGGTATACTTTAGTGCCTTTTTTTAATCTTTTATAAAGTTTCAAATTTTGAAATATTATTAAGATTCCAAATGAACCGATATTTTTTAATTTTTCTCCATTGAATTTCTGTTGTTGGCATTGCAAATGGTCAAGACTTTTAGATTTATCAATTTTTAATGAGGAAAATCGTCTCAAATCTTCTAACAAAGAGTTTGAGTTCTGTACCAGTGGGTTCACAAAACGAAAAGCTCAATCGAAAGATTGGGCTTTTCTGTTGTGGTGTGCCGGGCATGGCAATCGACTCTAGGGTTAAAGTCCCAAACCCACTTTGCAGTAGGAAGGGTTAGCCAAAGGCAAGGGTGTCGTGGGCGACTGCGAATTTGAAGGAAGCTGGCGGCAAATATGGGGGCTTACGAACAGAAACTGTATATGAGGCGGATTTAGTCCGGGTGAGGTTGCCACACAAACAGAAGCCCAATACTGCACGGGGGCTATTACGTAAATACAGAAGCCACATCCATAGGAAGTTGATTGTCTTACCCCGGGAGATCTGAATGAATTCTGTCAAGTGTAGGCGCGATTACAGGAGAAGAAACATTTGGCGGGGACGTCAGATGGGTCATTTAGAAATCAGCAGCGGTAATAGTACTGCATTTTTTTTAATGTAGGAAGGACCAAATGTTAGGATGGCAAAGGAAACAGGAAGTTTACGGCGGAGCGTTTACGGCGGAACCACGTTAGGGAACTGCTTATATGAGGGTAGGACGGAATCCGAGAGTAAAATATAAGAGGAGCCGAGCCGAGCCGTGCAACCAATGTGCACAATGCCTGGGAAGGAGTTTTTTTTTTTTAGTATTATGCTTGAAGAAATATTAGATATCCGAAATGTACAAAGAGCCTTTAGGCAGGTCACTGCCAATAAGGGTGCTGGAGGTAGACAATGCCGCAGATATTGAGACATTAATTCTCGGAAGTTCGCACGCATATTATGATTTTGATCCTGAATATTTCAGCAGCAAGACATTTAATGCAAGTCATATTTCGCAGTCATTGAATTACGATTTTGAGATTTTTAAAAAATATCAAAACAAGCTCAAAAACCTGAAAACAGTGATTTTGCCTATTTCTTATTTTTCGTTATATGGCAAATTAGAAGCTGGATCTGAATCTTGGCGGGCAAAAAATTATGTCATCTACTATGGTGTTTCCACTTCCAAATCTTTAACAGACTTTTCTGAAGTATTGAGTAATAAGTTTAGTGTGAATGTCGAAAGATTGGCATCTTACTATTTATTGAATGAGTCTAACGTGAGTTGTTCCAAACTGGGGTGGGGTACGCAGTATAAATCTCAAAACGCAAGAGATCTAGTCGATACAGGAAAAAAATCCGTAAAGAGACATACCATATTTGGGATTAATACCAGGGAAGAAGAGAAAACCTTGAAAGAGAACGTTCATATACTTATTACAATGCTGCAATGGTGTAAGGAACACAATATTCATGTTTATCTTCTGACTCCTCCCGCATATGAATCTTACCGTCAGGATCTAAATGAACAGCAATTGCAAACCACGATAAATACCACGTCTACCATTTGTTCAAAATTTGATAATTGCATGTATGAAAACTTAATGAATGCGCCTAATTTCGTTGCAATTGATTATTTTGATGCGGATCATCTATCTGACATTGGTGCCAAAAAACTTTCCTTGCTTATAAATGAAAAAATTAATAAATGGAAATAATAACATCGGCTTTAACAAGTAAAGTTTCGATTGAGGAGTAGACATTTTTTTCAAAATCCATTGTGCATCAAGGGTTTTTACGGCAGATGAAAAGTTGTACATTTATAATAAGAAAGCTGAGATCGCTACATGGCAACAAATAAACTTCATATCCGACTTAGACCGACTGTTGTAACTGATTTAGAGACATTGTTTGAATTTCAACTGGACAAAGAAGGAGGATATCTCGCGGCTTTTATGCCTTCAGATTCGACAGACCAAGTTGCCTATTTAGCTAACCATACCCAATTCTTGAGCAATCCTTCCATAAATTATCAGACTATATTAATGGATGATGTCATAGTAGGGAGTATATCAAAATTTATGATGGAAGGAGAGGCAGAAATTACATACTGGATCGCAAAAAAATATTGGGGACACGGCATTGCTACGCATGCTTTGCAGTATTTTCTTGAACTGGAAGCCACGAGACCGATCTATGGTCGTGTAGCTTTTGATAATTTCGGTTCACAAAGGGTGTTGGAAAAATGTAATTTCATTAAAGTAGGGGTGGATACAGGGTATGCACGCGCCCGCCATACCGATATCGAAGAATTTATTTACAAACTGGAGAAGTAATGCTATTAGCTATTATTCCTAAAGGCAAGCTCAAATTTAGAAGTATTTATTCATTGTGAAACAATCAAGAAGGGCATAGCAAGGTAGTTGGATTTCTTTTAAAGTAGATATGTTACGTTAATATGAAGATGTTACGATTTATATTAGGTAGTTTTGTATAATACTATTAGGATTATCGGGTGACACATCAACAAAAGACAAACATAATAAAGAAAGAGATATTAGCTTCGTATGCAAATTTAAAAGCTAAACATCCTGTCTTAAAATACCAGAATTTTATTGGTTTTACCATATTTATCATTTGTCTGCTACTTAGCGGTGGGTTGGGTTATCTATGGTTTGTAGATTTACTTCCTGCTTGGGCTTTGATACTGGGTAACGCTTTTTTATTCGGTGTATTGCATGAGTTGGAACATGACTTAATACATTTCATTTACTTCAAAAACAACCGTATAGTACACAATATCATGCTGTTGTTCATCTGGTTGGCTCGTCCCTTGACGCTCAATCCATGGTTTAGAAGAGTATTACATTATCATCATCATAAATTTTCCGGCACTTTGCATGATGTAGAGGAACGTGGTGTGACAAATGGGGAGAAGTGGTCGTTAAAACGTTTATTATTCACTCCGGATCTGGTCATTGGCAATGCGCTTCGCGTTTTCGGATTATTCCGTGATATCAAGCGGGAGGTCGATAATGGCAATTTGAAATTCAAAGCTGCAAAGAAGTTGAAATTAAGTGGCGTGTTTGGTTTAATTCCTTTTACCATATTATCGCATGTGATATTATATGCGTTTTTTACGGATATATTTTTCGACCTGTTGCATGACAAGTATCAGTTTAGTTGGGTAATGCCGGAGCTGATCAAAGATATATTGGCTTGGTGTAACCCAATTATTTATATCATATTGCTGCCGAATTTGTTACGTCAGTTCTGTTTACATTTTATCACTTCCAATTTGCATTATTTCGGTGATGTGGAGCAAGGAAATGTAATCGAGCAAACGCAGATATTGACGGTGTGGTGGACATATCCTTTCCAATTGTTTTGTTTTTTCTTCGGTTGGACGCACGCTATTCATCATTTCGTAGTAAATGAAACATTTTACATACGCCATATCGCGCGCAAGAAGGCACATGAAGTCATGCGCAAGCACGGTGTTCGTTTCAATGATTTGGGCACATTCAGACGCGCAAATCGTTACCACGAAGTCTAGAGGACTAAAGACATTTTTTATAAACAAAAAATGCTTCCTGAATGGGAAGCATTTTTTATTTGAGGGGTAGTACCGTAGTTTAGAAGTTTGGTTTTAATAAATACTTATCGTAGAATCTAAATATATGTTCTACGGCATCCTCTGCACTGTCTACGACGCGATACAATTTAAGATCTTCGTCAGAAATGTAAGCATTGCCCAACATGGTTTTTTCAACCCATTCCAGTAGACCGCTCCAATAATCTTTGCCGACTAATACGATAGGGAAACGGGCGATTTTACCTGTTTGAATAAGGGTTATCGCTTCAAATAATTCGTCCATCGTACCAAATCCACCAGGCATGACGATATATCCCTGCGAATATTTCATAAACATCACCTTGCGTACAAAGAAGTAATTAAATTCCAACAACTTGTCGCGATCAATGTATTTGTTATGAAACTGCTCAAAGGGCAATTCAATATTCAAACCCACGGATTTACCACCTACACTATAGGCACCGCGATTGGCAGCCTCCATAATACCGGGACCACCACCAGAAATTACACCGTAACCTTTTTCGGCTAATAGTCGTGCTATTTCAACGGTCATTTGGTAATATTTGTGATCTTCCGGTGTACGTGCCGATCCGAATATCGATACACAAGGACCGATTTTAGCTAACTTTTCAAACCCGTCTACAAATTCAGACATGATTTTAAATATCTGCCATGAATCCTTTACTTTTATTTCTTGCCAAGTCTTATTGGCGAATGAATTTCTAATTTTATTTTCTCCTGTCATAATATTTATCTACGTTTCGGATCTTTGCAAGATAGTAAATTTACAAATTTTCGGATAAGCGAAAACTATATCTTACAAATAGTTATTTGTTAAATTTGTCAATTTGTAGAATTTTTAATGTTTTCGGTCAGAATGACCTAAGTTTTTCTCTGGGCAGATGACATCGCGTACAAGCTGCTTGATGATTTTGATATCCTTGAATCCGTCTTCTCGCTTTCGGTCAAAGATGATATTGTCGGCTGTACGAATTTGGAATCTTCCCGTTACCTCCGAGGGAATAAGACTTACGCCATATACTTCAGCTTGGAAGGTGGTTAATAATTCTTGAGCCATGTAAGCAGCGCGCAATAGCCATCCACACTGTGGGCAATATTCAATTTCAAGTGTCGGTTTCATTGATTTAATATTACAAAATTTGTTCCATATAAAGCCTTCTCAAGCAATAACATGATGTTTGTCTGACAGAAAAAATAATTACCTTTGTACCTATGAATTTCTCGTCTAAACTATTACAAAATGCGGTGGAAGAGTTTGGTCGCTTGCCGGGAGTAGGGAAGAAGACTGCCTTGCGTCTGGTATTGCACTTACTCAAGCAACAAGATGCGGAGGTCGCTCGATTTACGTCGTCATTGAATCTATTGAAAGAGAAAATTCAGTATTGTAAAGAATGCTATAATATTTCGGACGAAGAAGTGTGCGAGATATGTCTGTCTGTAAAGCGTGACAAATCCACAATCTGCGTTGTAGAAGACACGCGTGATGTCATGGCTATAGAGAATACGAATCAATACCAAGGCGTTTACCATGTACTGGGTGGGCTCATATCACCAATGGATGGTATAGGTCCATCAGACCTTAAAATTGAGGGATTGATTCAACGCCTGCGTCAAGGAGCAGTAAAGGAAGTTATTCTGGCACTCTCGGCGACGATGGAAGGTGATACTACAATATTTTACCTCTACCGCAAACTCAAAGAATTTGATGTGCAGGTCAGTACAATCGCACGTGGTATTGCGTTTGGCGGTGAATTGGAATATGTAGATGAAATTACGTTGGGTCGTTCAATTTTGACGCGTGTACCTTACGAGAGAAATGTGGGATAAGGTTAGATTTTCATGCGCGCTATAATAAAATAGAATCCCACTGCCGCAGTCAATAAGGTCGTTCCCGCTACCGTCCACAACACATTATAGCCAAAATGTTCGGCTAGATAGGTCCCGAAGTAAGGAGAGAAAATATTGGCTGCCGCAAATGCTAAGGAGTTAAAGCCCATATAGGCCCCTTGGTTACTTAATCCCGCCCTTTTGACTGTAATAGTTGCCATAAAAGGCAAGGTCAGCATTTCGCCTGTCGAAAGAATAAACATAGCCATATAAAGCCACACCAATCCAAAATCGATATTGAGCATAAAATAAGACATGGCGGTAATCGCCGTTCCCCAAAACATTATTTGTCGAACAGAAAATCTATGTTCTACAGAATGCACCAATACCATTTCGAATATCACGATCACAAAGCCGCTAAAGCCCAATAATAACCCAATTTGCCCTGCGTCAAATGCATACACATCTTTGTAAAACAATGGGAGCGTACTGAGTAACTGCAAGAATCCCATGGAGAACATACAGCACAAGACATTAAAAAGAATAAATAAACCATCCTTATAGGCGTTACGCTCTACGACTTTGGGTTTGTTTTCTTCTTCTTTTTTGGGTAGCTGATTTTGCGATCGATTACGGAAGAAATATATAAATACCAAAAGTGCTGCTGAGGCACCTATGGCATTGCCATAGAAAATCCAGTTGTAAGATATTGACGCCAAAAAGCCGCCTAGCGCAGGTCCTATCGAGAAACCAAGGTTTACGGCCATCCGATTGAGCGAGTAAGCCCGGGTAATGTTTTCGGGCTTTGCATACCGTGCCACTGATACCGAGTTGGCAGGTCTAAAGATGTCCGCAACGAGGGTTAGCGTAAATATCATAGCTGCTAATGACTCGAAGGTACGAAACCACGGAAGTATCAGGAATAACGGTATTACGAGCATAAGACTCAATGCCTGTACCTTGAAACTCCCAAATCGGTCGGTCAACCAGCCTCCTAACCAAGAGCCACATACGGATCCAAGTCCAAAGCAGCCTAATACCAAGCCCACTTGCGTTTTTGAAAATCCCAATTCCGACGACATATACATGCCCAAGAAAGGAATAACCATCGAGCCGGTACGATTGATAAGCATCACTAATGCCAGCAACCATGCAGCAGGAGATAATCCTTTATAAGATTTTATATATATCTGAAATAAAGACTTCAATGCGTGTTATTTGATTAATTCATTTAAGCTATATCATTATTCAGGATATAGTTATTGTATGCTATACGCTTTTCTTTTGTCTTTGAATTAAGAATAAAGTCGATTCGTCCCAATACGGCTCCGCCATGTGCAGCTTGATTAACTAGTGTTATTTTTCCGGCTGCATTTTTTACTTCTGTCGGTTTATCCAGGTATGTGTGGGTATGTCCACCGATGATCAAATCGATGTCTTTAGTAGCTGCTGCTACACGCAAATCAGATACTTTACCCTCTTTATACGAATAACCTAAGTGTGATAAGCAGATCACTATGTCACACTTATGCTTTCCCTTTAACGTAGGCACAATCTTGTTTGCTACAGTGATAGGATCTAAATAACGCATTCCTGCATGATTATTTTTATCGACGAGGCCTTCTACATCGATACATAGACCAAATACGCCGATTTTGATTCTTTCTTTTTCAAATATCACATAATCTTTGGTCTTTCCTGCCAGCGCAGTCTGTGAGAAATCGTAATTGGAAGTCAAGAAAGGAAAAGTTGCTTTGTCGAAATGCTTCAATATTCCCGCTATTCCATTGTCAAATTCGTGATTACCAAATGTCCCTGCATCGTATTTCAATTGAGACATCAAAGAAAGTTCTACTTCACCATCAAACATATTGAAGTATGGCGTACCCTGGAACATATCTCCCGCATCCAACAGTAATACGTTGCGCTCGGATTGACGAATTTGCTTGATAAGCGTACTTCTCCGCGCTATGCCCCCTAGTCCTTGGAATCGAGAACCGTCCATTGGAAAAGGTTCGATGCGGCTGTGTACATCATTGCTGTGTAATATGGTTATTTTAACCTCTTTAGATGACTTTGCTTGAACAAATTGAGGAAGCTGACTAACGGCTAATGTTCCACCAAGTACACCTAGATTTCGTAGAAAACTTCTTCTATTTAATGATTTTAACTCTTCCATCTAATGTCGTGTTAATACTTTTTCCTTCTTTAGTTAATTGCTCAATGTAGTCGATAAGACCATTTCTAACGATAATGCCAGTATCCACTCGCTTCAATGGTGACGTTAATCCTTCTACATAATCTCCACCATTTGCCAAATAGTCGTACGTAACCAATTTGTAGGTTTTGTTAATGTCAAATGGCTGACCTTGGATCATCACATCAAAAGGTTGTTGATCTTTAATTTTCATCGTCATTCCACCGATTGGTTGACCGCCGGTTTTGGCGATAAAGTGCAATAGCGTATTAATGTCTTGGCCCGAAAGTTCTAAAATAGATATGGCATTTTCGAAAGGCATGAGTTCGAAGATATTGCCAACAGTAATGGGACCTTTATCGACTTCGGAACGAATGCCACCTTTGGTAGCCAATGAAATTTGGGCTGTAGGATCTATACGTTGGCCGATAGCTAACATCGCATCGACGAAGAAATTGCCGGCTGTGAATTCGGCTTCTGAACGACTTTTTGTTAGACTATTTGTGGTATGGCCAATCACTCTATTCATTTCTTGTTCCATTTTCTCTTTGAAAGGACGATAGTAATTGACAATGGAACTATCTTGCGTTATCGTGCTATCGATTCTGTAAATATCCGCTGATTGGAGAGAAGCGATTTTGGGGGTGCTGCAGTTCGTAAATGTAATGACGGTGAGCAGCAATGCAAATATCTTAGTGTAAGAGCGCATATGTGTAGTTATTTCATGCGAAGCTAAGAAGAAAGTATGACTGAACAAATTAACTTTTTGTAAAATTTTTAGATTCCACAAATGAATCTTGGCAAAAAAGTAGGATCTAATTTTTTCAAACAAACTATATGTTGTAATTTGGCCTCTGAAATCAACAAGTAGTGCTTATCTAGTAATAGATATCCTAAACCTTTTGGAGATAATTATAATATGCCAGTAAAGATACCCGATAACTTGCCAGCGATAGAACTGTTGAAGCGCGAGAATATATTTGTGATGAGTAGTTTGCGCGCCAACGAACAAGATATTAGACCGTTGCGATTACTCGTGCTGAACTTGATGCCCCTGAAAATTTCGACGGAAACAGATTTTATTCGGTTATTATCGAATAATCCATTGCAAGTAGAAATGGAATTCTTGCGTTTGGAAACGCATGTTTCTAAAAATACGCCCTTGGAGCATCTGGAGCTCTTTTACAAAAACTTTGATGAGGTAGCAGATCAGTTTTATGATGGATTGATTGTGACAGGCGCACCGGTGGAGATGTTGGATTTTGAAGAGGTCAATTATTGGGAAGAGATGGTTAAGATCATGGATTGGGCGCGTACGCACGTCACATCATCGCTTTACATTTGCTGGGCTTCACAAGCTGCATTATACCATTTCTATGGTGTGGAGAAGGTGCCGTTAGATCATAAGCTGTTCGGCGTATTCCAACATTCAGCATCAGTGAAGAAGCATCCGCTCTTCCGTGGATTTGACGATGAATTCTTTATTCCGCATAGTAGACATACGACTATTGACCGCGAGGATGTATTGTCTAAGCAGGGACTGGAAATTCTTTCTGAATCAGCAGATGCAGGTATTGCTATATTGAGCTCGCGTGGTGGCCGAGAATTTTACCTGACAGGGCATTCGGAATATAATCCTTATACCCTTCACGAAGAGTATGTACGTGATGTAGAAAAAGGTGCGGCTATTGATGTTCCAAAAAACTATTACCGCAATGATGATCCTGCTCAGGAACCTGTCATCCGTTGGGCAAGTCACGCCAATTTATTATTCAATAATTGGCTGAATTATTATGTGTACCAAGAAACACCGTTTGATGTGCGGGATATTCCTCAACTGGGCGATATTCAAGCGCAGAGTGAGTAATATTAATAAAAAAATTAAAAAGGGGCCGTATCAAAACATCAAAAGTTAGATACGGCTTTTTATTTTTTAATCGTCAGCTTCTTTCCTGAGTATTTCCTGAATTTGATATATT
>NZ_SMBZ01000017.1 GCF_004342685.1 Sphingobacterium alimentarium | reverse complement strand
CTGCACTTGTTCTTGCCAATTATTCTGCACCATTCTTGCCAATTATTGTGTAGTCATATTTGCCAAAAATCGTGTAGTTTTATTTACCGATCACAACATATATGCATGAGTAGTATTTTGCGACACAACTAACATTAAATAATTTTGGAAAGCATTAAGAAAATCCTCTTTAACCTCAGAGATCAAAAAGCTCTTTTTACCAAGATACTTGTGTAAATGTATAATTAAGCATTCCAATTTATAATTAAACTTCTTCGTTAAACATTCTTCCAAATAGTCCAATAATTCAAGACTTGGCCTATTCGGTTTCTCATATCCATGTTTCGCAAAATTGAGATCTGTTTCACGTTTATTTCTAATAGCTTGTACTAACTTCATATTCTCAGAATCTTTATCCATTATCCGAACCCGCGAGCTTGAATAATCTTTGTGAACATGGATGCCTAAAAATTCATAACTTCGCTTAGATTTATTATCTGAAGTCTTGTAGTAAATATCAAGATATGTACTGAACATACCTGATTTTAATGGTTTAAAACGTACTTTAATCATGTGTTACTTTTGTTATTTTTTGCAATATAGAAGTAACAAGGTGAGTAACAAAACTTCGATAGATCCTCACATAAACTTATAAAAAAATAGAGCTTCATATGAATTAATTAATTGAAAATAAAGTTTTTAATTTTAAAATCTATTAATTTCTATCATAATTTATCTATACTTATATTTGCACCCATGATTTATTTTCACATTCCATTCTGTAAGCAGGCTTGTCATTATTGTGATTTTCACTTTAGCACCTCATTGAAATATAAGGAGAATATGCTGGCAGCTATGCAGCAGGAGATTGTGAAACGGGCTCATTATTTGGCGGATAAGCAAGTGCACAGTCTTTATTTCGGAGGAGGTACACCTTCTATATTAGATAGTGAAGATATTCTGCAACTAATCGGTACGGTTGAAAAGCATTTTGAGATAGCTCCCGATGCAGAAATTACTTTAGAAGCGAACCCGGATGATTTGACAGCAGACAAAGTAAGAGCATTTCGTCATACTCCTATAAACCGTTTTTCGATAGGAATTCAATCTTTTTTTGAAGAAGATTTACGATGGATGAATCGTGCCCATAATGCAGGAGAAGCTGATTCTTCTATAAAAAGAGTTCAAGACGCGGGTTTTGAAAATATAACCTGTGATTTGATTTATGGCTATCCTTTATTGACGGATGAAAAGTGGAAATCCAATATGCAGAAATTGATTGCGATGGATATTCCGCATATATCCTCGTATTCCATGACCGTGGAAAATAGAACGGCGCTGGCACATTTTGTTAAAGAAGGTAAAACTCCGGCTATGAGTGATGCACAAAGTGCCGAACAAATGATGATGCTTATAGAAACGCTAACGGATAACGGTTTTGAGCACTATGAAATTTCCAATTTTGCAAAGCAGGGTATGTATGCGAAGCATAATACTAATTATTGGAAGAGCACGCATTATCTGGGCATTGGACCTTCAGCGCATTCATTTAATGGCGCAAGCCGATCTTGGAATGTAGCGAATAATGCAAAATATATTGCGGCGTTGAGAGACAACATCGAATTTCAGGAAATAGAGAACCTTACCCAGGAGGATCAATTCAATGAGTATGTCATGACCGCTTTACGTACGATGTGGGGCTTGGATCTACAAAAAGTAGAGCAGGAGTTTGGCTACGATTATAAACAGCACATTCTGCGTGAAAGTCAACGATTTATCGATGGACAAGAGTTGGAATATACCTCAGAAGGAAAACTCCGTACGACTACCAAAGGAAAGCTGATGACTGACCATATTGCCTCCGAAATGTTTGTGCTGGTGGATTAGTGAGTAAAAGCTAATTTTTAATTCATAACTTTTGAAAATTGTTAGCAAAAATGAGCGTATATACACCAATAAATTTATTAATTTTAAAATTATAGATGGGTAAATTTATGTTTTTTATAAAATCAGACACAGTAAATCTTGAAAAATTATTAAAAATTCATAAATAGGCGTTTCCAATAACTATAATCCATAATTTTGTGGCAGATAACTATTAAAACAAATTATGGTACAAAAATCGACTTTTGAGGCTGAAATCAAAAGTTATAAGCACAGGCAAAATGCTGCTGTCAAATTAATAAAAATTGTCAGCGACTTATGGTTCAACCATACCATTGAACTCATCTTTTTCAGGAATCAATTAGTGGATCGCCGTGTAAGTAAAATATTGAACTTACATGAAGAATCGAAGGCTCTTTCGGAGACACCTATCAGTATTTTTGCAACCCTTCAGGTTGCAGAGAAGATTCAAAATCTAAAACTTGCTCCTTCGCGTATTGACATCGGCAAGCTCGCACTAAAAATCCGTGAGCAAGATATTGATGACGACCAGTTGTTGTATTTCATTAAGAAGGAACTTATTTCGGCAAAGGAACACAAATCTTTTGAGCCGCGCGATGTGGTATTATATGGTTTTGGTCGTATAGGTCGATTACTCGCTCGTGAGTTGATCACTAAAGCGGGGGCCGGGCATCAGCTTCGGTTGCGCGCAATAGTAACACGCGATCAGATTGATCCGAAAACGCTGAAGAAACGGGCTATGCTGCTTCAGAATGATTCCATTCACGGCGAATTTGAAGGTACGGTGGATATTGATGCACAAAAGGGAGCTTTGATTATCAATGGCGCTACAGTTTATATCATCTCGGCCAAAGAACCGGAAGCAATTGATTATACGAAGTATAATATCAACAATGCTTTGGTTATTGACAATACGGGAGCATTTAGAGACGACAAAGAATTATCTCGCCATTTGCTATCCAACGGTGCTAGCCAGGTATTGCTTACAGCGCCCGGAAAAGGGGTGTCCAATATTGTTTATGGCGTGAATACCGAAATGATTGATACAGACAATCATACCATTTTCTCGGCCGCCTCTTGTACGACTAATGCTATTTCACCAATACTTGACGTGATACATAATGGTATCGGAGTATCTCAAGGACATATTGAGACGATACACTCTTATACGAATGACCAAAATCTAGTTGACAATATGCACAAGAAATCGCGTAGAGGTCGTGCAGCAGCGTTGAATATGGTCATTACAGAAACTGGAGCAGGAACAGCAGTTTCTAAAGTATTGCCTGAATTATCGGGCAAATTGACATCCAATGCTATCCGTGTGCCCGTGGCTAATGGATCGTTGGCGATTTTAAACTTACAGTTGAAGAAAAAAACTACGCTTGCCGAAATCAATAATCTGGTGCGTGAGGCTTCATTAGATGGTCGATTGATCGAACAAATCAAATATTCAAATAATGAAGAGCTGGTATCCTCGGATATTGTGGGTACTACTGCTGCAGCGGTATTTGATGCTCCGGCTACCATTGTGGCGCCGGATGGTAAGAATGTGGCTTTGTATGTGTGGTATGATAATGAATATGGCTATACCCACCAAGTGATGCGCTTAGCTAGACATGTCGCTGGCGTGCGTAGGTACACTTACTATTAATATTGTCCAATTTTCAATTCTTAATAATACGAAAGTCATCCTTAGGGATGGCTTTTAATTATTTATATCGGATCGGAACTCTATGACAGGTGATATTCTCCTGCCTTTGTAATTGATTAAATATGCTTTTCCAGTTCCTCTTAGCGTATAATATTCACTTCCTTAATGCGAACATTTTTTATTTTATCTATAAATACTCTATAGCAGTTATGTTCGGGCCACATGGGATTCCATTTAGCTGAAGTAGTTTTATTACCATCATGATTAACCAACCCAACTTTAACGTTCTCCACATATCTTCGTACAGTGTTATTCCAATAATCTGGGACATTATCTGTATAGTGTGCATAGTACAAAAAATCACCAATCCTATTATACAAAGCTCTAATTGGAATGGCCGATGCGTTATAATTGATTTTTTGCCAATTGGGAAAATAGTAAAATTCAATCGTGCGAGTTTAAATTGGTTGCTGAAAATTGTAGTGATGAGGGTTGTAGAAAATTGGTTGAACAATTACCTACCCGTATTATTTCTCACACCTACTACTCCTATTGATTCTGTTTGAAAATAATACAAAATATCTTGCGCAAACAAAATGTTTAGAGAATGAAAAGGACTAAAAAGTTGAAAATATCGCGCACTTGATTAGTTTAATAGTCGCTCTGTTTCCAAATATTTCATAATGATTTGAGTAGCTCCAGCTCGTTGTTGCACATATTTCTTGGCGGAATCCCCTGTTTCGTGTAAAACCTTTTCCTCCTGTAAGGAGTCAAAAACAAGCTTCAGTTCCTCATAATTGCTGATTGAAAATCCAGCCATCAAGGTTACTAAATCCATAGCCTCTTGGAATTTCTCATACTTGGGACCAAAAATTACCGGCTTGCCATATGTCGCTGCTTCTAAAGTATTGTGAATACCTACGCCAAAGCCACCACCTATATAGGCAATATCTGCATAATGATACAGCGATGAAAGCATACCTATATTATCAATCACCAAGATCTTGCTTTGCTGGATCTGTGTGCTGGAATAGGAACCAAACTGTGAGTACAGCAGTACTTCGCCAAATAACTTTGTTATCTCTTCTATATGGGCTTTATGAATTTCATGGGGAGCGATGATGAACTTCCAATCCGCGTAGGCGATGGATAGTTTCTGTAGCAATTCTTCATCTGGCTTCCAGGTACTTCCTGCCACGAGTACTTTGTTTTCTTGGACAAAATCAACAACTTGTGGAATGTGCTGATGTTGATTAGGTAATTCTACCACTCTGTCAAAACGCGTATCTCCCGCTAATCCAGCATTCGTTATGCCAATCCACTTGAGCATATGCACCGAATCCATATTCTGTGCGAAGAAATAGGTAACATTTTTTAATATCGAACGGAAGAAGCCGCCATAGGGTTTAAAAAAAATTTGTTCTTCTCTGAAAATAGCGGAAATCATCAATAGCCGTATTTCTCTTTTTTTGAGTTCTTTAAAATAATGGTACCAATATTCATATTTGGTGAATACGACGAATTTAGGATTGATAATGTCGATAAATTGACTTGCATTGGATGCGGTGTCCTCCGGCAGATAAAACACATAATCCGCTAAATTGCTGTTTTTCCGGATCTCATACCCCGATGGTGAGAAAAAAGTTATTACAATTTTTTCGTGTGAAAATCTTTTTTTTATTTGCTCCATGACGGCCCTTCCTTGCTCAAATTCTCCTAGTGAAGCAAAATGAAACCAAATATGTTTTTGACCCTTTTCAACCGTTTGACTTATGCGATTGAGGATGTCCTTTCTTCCCTCAGTCCATAGCTTTGCCTTGGGATGAAACGGCGATATAATCCGCAATATGAGGCCGTAAAGCCATATTCCTAGGTTGTAAAGTAGTCGCATATTCTTAAAATAATACTTATATTCGTCAAAGATAAAGATATTTAAACCTTTTTGAACGGAGAGACTGTGCAAATAAAACACTGGATGTTTCTTCCATCCATATAACGGTCATAAGTATATGCGGTCGACTTATCTTAATGGTGATATAATAATAGAAATATAAATAATTATGAGCAAAATTTTAGTAACAGGAGGTATAGGATATATTGGTTCGCATACTGTTGTTGAATTATATAATGCGGGATATACCCCGATTATCGTGGACAACCTTTCCAATTCGAATATTAAAATTTTGGATCAGATTGAGAAAATTATAGGTGTTAAGCCCGAATTTCATCAGTTTGATTTGTGTGATATACAGCAAACGGCTTCTTTCATAGCAGCGAATCCGGATATTACGGGCATTATTCATTTTGCAGCGTCTAAGGCGGTAGGTGAGTCTGTAGCAGATCCTTTGAAATATTACCATAACAATTTCTTTTCCTTAATCAACTTGTTGAATGCTTATCGCGAAAAGGAAATTAACTTTGTGTTCTCCTCCAGCTGTACAGTGTACGGAGAGCCCGATATATTGCCTGTAACGGAGTCTGCCCCGGTGAAAAAGGCAACTTCACCTTACGGTAATACGAAGCAGATTGCAGAAGAAATCTTAGAAGAGATTGCAGGCGCTTATGGCAATTATAACATTATAGCTTTACGTTATTTTAACCCGGTAGGGGCACACCAATCGGCTTTGATCGGTGAACTACCAAACGGTGTACCACAAAATCTATTGCCTTTTATTACTCAGACAGCTATTGGCAAACGTGAGAAATTGACCGTTTTTGGCAATGATTATGATACGCCTGACGGCTCTTGTATCCGGGATTATATTCATGTGGTGGATTTGGCAAAAGCACACGTAGCGGCGATCAAATTGTTGGAAAGAGGTAATCCAAATGGTAAATATGATGTATTTAATGTAGGTACTGGCAACGGTTATTCGGTGCTAGAAGCTATTAAAGCATTTGAGAAGGCTTCCGGACAGCCTTTGAAGTATGAATTTGGTCCTAAACGTGATGGTGATATTATTCAGGTCTGGGGCGATGTAAATAAATCAAGCACCGAATTGGGCTGGAAAGCTGAATTGGGCATTGACGAAATGATGGCTTCGGCTTGGGCTTGGGAAAAATACATTCATGAGAACCCATTAGACTAATAAAATATTCTTTTAAATCAAAAAGGCCTAGATTATTGATCTAGGCCTTTGCGTTTATGCTTCGGCTTCCATTTTATTCTTTGGAGGGAAGTTTTTATGTTTTCTTTTTGAGATCTTTTCTACGTTTACCGGTTGAGGGACTTTTACGTAATAGCCCGTGCCGTCGTATTCTCTCTTGTTTGGTACAGATTGGCATTCGGTAGAACAACAACCGTCAAATTTCCATCCACATTCATCACATTGCGTAAAGTGCTCATTACATTTTGCATTCGCACAGTTGATCATTTTTTTAGTCTGTGTACCACAATTGCGACAAGTGGAGATGACCGTAGGGTTGACTGTATTCACAGGCACAGTGACACGATTGTCAAATACATAGCAATCGCCTTCAAAGTCCTTACCGCCAGCTTCTTTGCCATATTTGATAATACCACCATGTAGCTGATATACTTCCTCAAAACCTTCTTTTAATAATAAGGCTGAAGCTTTTTCACATTTGATACCGCCAGTACAGTAGGTAAGAATTTTTTTGCCTTTCAGGTGTTCTAATTCTTTAACTTTCTCAGGGAATTCGCGGAAATTTTCGATATCCAATGTCACGGCATTTTTGAAACGGCCGACGGTATGTTCGTAATTGGAGCGTACATCCAAAATGACAACATCTTCTTGGTCCTTCATTTCCATGAATTCTTTAGGTTCAAGATGCTTGCCCGTTTTTTTCGTTGGATCGATTTCTTTAGGGTCGCGTAATCCGGAATGCACAATTTCGGGTTTATATCTACAGTGCATTTTGATGAACGATGGTTCTTCCACTTCATCAATTTTGAACTCTGTGTGATTGAATCGTCCATCGGCATAGATTGTGTCCATATAGGCTTTACAAGCCTCTACAGTGCCGGAAACCGTACCATTGAGTCCTTCTTCAGCAACGATAATTCGTCCAACTAATCCAAGTGATTTACAAAATTCTAAGTGATCTGCAGCAAATTGTTCTGCATTCTCGATAGGGCTGTAACAGTAGTACAGCAAGGTGTGATATTGTGCCATATATTCATTGATACCGCTGCAAACGGCGTTTAATGTTAAGTATTAATTTGTTGCAAAGATACGAAAAAGAAAAAAACTAAATATGAGCAAGATTACTTTTTAATCAGTGGTGTCAATAAATATTCCAAACCATTAAGTTTTATTTCGTAGAGCGTGGCTAGTTGCGTACCCAGTTTGCCTGCAGGAAAGCCTTTTTTATGAAACCACACCAAGTAGGGTTCGGGCAATCTGCAAAGGAGCCAACCTTGATATTTGCCAAAGGGCATTTTAGTATTTGCGAGTTCGATAAGAATATCGGGATTGAAAAATTCGTTATTCTCTAGTTTCGCCATGTTGAATGCGGTGTTTGATCAGTCGGATAGCAATGATTCCATGATTTATCCAATTCTGCACGGTACCATAATGTTTCTTAAATATAGAATAACGTTCCTGCAGACTTTGTTTATGTCTTTTTTGGGACATTCCACCTACTAAATATCGCGCCACATAGGCTTGAACATTTTGGGTAGTTCGTGCATTTTTAGCGGCACGTATCACCCAATCGACATCTGCACTCAGCTTGTATTGCAAATCGTAGGGCTCCGCAATTTCACGTTTGACATAGATAGCCTGATGGCACACGTTCATACCATATTGGAATGATTTCCAATTAAATTGCGCAGGCGCTTTGTGTCGGCGGTCGCCGATTATATTTCTATTTTCATCGACCAGCTTTGTTTCGCCGTAGATGATATCCGCATGGTTGCCTTTATCGACAATGGTCTGTAGGGTATGCGTGTCGAAAAGTTCGTCACCGGAATTAAGGAAAAGCACATAGTCACCTGTCGCCTTTGCGAGACCTTTGTTCATCGCGTCGTAAATGCCATTGTCGTTTTCCGAAACCAATATATCGATGCTTCCACGGTATTTGTGGATGAGGTCCAATGTCCCATCTGTCGATGCTCCGTCGATTATGATATATTCAATGTTGCTATACGTCTGATTGATGACCGATAGTATGGTATGTTCGATGTCGCGTACATTGTTATACACAATGGTGATAATGGATATTTTGGGAGATGCCACGTTTTTATTTTTTATTCCACTGCTTCTTCGCATAGCGTATTGCTCTTGCCAGAAGAGATCCTTTCCGATTTTTGTAAAAATACTTAATTGCTTCGTATGCGTCTTTATTTTCTTCGATTTCTTGAGGGAAATAAGTGGCGGCCTGTGTTGCTAGTTCCACGTGATACATCGTGTCGGCATCGGAGTGCGTTCCTGAGCCATCGGTGCCCATATTCTGTATCATGGACTGCCGAGGGTATAAGGCGAGGCCATTGTTGTTGAACAAGGTTAAATACCAGCGTATCGCCCAAGAATTAATTTTTCCGGCTTTGTACTCCTTAACTTGCTTCCAAAAGTTTTCGGTATGGTCGATGCTGAATCTTTTGATTTTTTCCTTGTCAAAATCAGCAATTAGCTCATCAATATTCGGATTGTACTTTTTCCAAGCTCGTTCCCATGTTGCCCATCCCCAGCTATTGGCTACACGAAAGAAGAATGTTTCCGGTAGCTTCGCAGCATCTTTGACCGGATACATATATCCGCTGATTTCCATGACTTTTTCTTCCTTTTCATAAACATCCAAGGCATCATTAAAATAGCGAAGCCCTACCTTACTTATCTGCAGGTCATCTTCCAAAACGATGACCTTTCCATTCTTGGAAATCACTTCTGTGACGCCAGAAATCACGTTTTGGGCCAATCCCAAGTTGCGTTCCCTTTCGATAATTTTGATATTGTTGAATTGCCAAGGTTCTGCTATGATTGCGCGAACCTTATTGACAGCTTCAATGGAATTAGCGTTTTTTGCGCCATCTGAATAAATGTATACATCAGAATCTTTTGCCAAATCCGCACTTTCCAGCGCCTGCAGCATACGTCGTGTGTGCTGAGGTCTATTGTATGTAAATATGATTATAGGAGCTAGATTTCGCATACCTTAAGGTTGAAATAAGAGCTAAGTATTTTATTCTTTTTTCTTGTTGCTTTGACCTCGCTAACTTTGTTCCAAAGATTGGAAGCGATTTGCATATAATTCGATGCCGCCGCCCAATTACCTTTTAGAAGTTGCTTTGCAGCTTTTTTGTAGACAGCTAATATAGCCTTTGAAAATGCTTCTGACCACGAATAGTTTATATTACAAAATTCGGTCAAGTGATACACGAATTCGCTCTTGAAATTAATAGATGGTGCTATTCTGTCTTGTCTGTCGTGGTATGCCTTCGCTTTTTTTATGATGTAAATTGGAATATGATGGAATTTCAATCTATTTCCAAAATCTTTGTCTTCTCCATAATGGTAAAAAATAGGGGAGAAAGATCCTATGCGTTTGATAATATCGATAGGTATCCACCAAAATGCAGCATTCACAAAGTCTACTTGATGGACATCCTTATCAAAAGAAATGTGTTTACAGTATTCAGCGAATCCTTTATCCAAATGTTGCTCTGTCCCATCATAATGCATAGGGGAGAGCATTGCACCTTGTGCATTCTCCTGATGAAGTAGGTTCGAAATACAGTCTTTTTCTAGCCAAGCATCTTGATTGACGAGGAACACATAGTCATAATTATGAGAAATGGCGTACTCCATCCCTATATTGTTGGCTTTGCCAAACCCCAGGTTTTCTTTGCTTTCAACAATTATTACGGATGGATACTGCTCTCTAAGCACAGCGACAGTATTATCCCCACTTGCATTATCAATCACCATGATGTCCGTGGGGTATGTAGAATCAAGTAGGCTCGGAATACAGCGATTTATCCAGGGTTCGAAATTGTATGATACAATTAGAGTGAGTACTTTCTTCATTATTATTTCTTGACAAGTGCGCCTTGTGCAAAGTTGATGATTTCTGTTAAGATTTCGGGCTTGAAAATTTTATTTAATATAATATAGAGGATGCCGCTCGTAAGTACACAGGTGCCAAAGCGTACATACACATTATCTATTTCTTTTGACACAAAATAGGCCGCAAAGCATGCAATGCCCGCGATAAAAACATAGGAAACAACATCATTCAGTAAATTTCTAAAGCTATATGTTATATAATTTCTGATAATCGCAGTCCATAGAAACATCCACAGTATATTCAGACCTGATATAATTAACATCGAAGGTTCGATACCCCAATTTTTACAGAAAATCAAAATAAGAAATTGAAATAGACCAAAGGAAATTACATTAAACATATAAATGTTGGACTTGCCTTTGGTAAGAATAAGGTTGGAAAAGACATTATTAATCGTGGCAAACGCTCCGCCTATACACAGTATGCGTAGGTAGGTTGCTGTTTTTATCCATTTTTCGGTGAGCGTAATACGGATGAAATCATCGGCTACCGTGGCCAATCCGAATAACAGGATAAAGGCTACAAAAGCTGTAAAATTTAATATCTTCCGAAATACGCGGATATGTCGGTCTTGGTCATCCTGGATTTGATTCAGCACGGGTTGTATCACGTTGTTAATCATATTCGTGATCACAGATTGGCCCATATTATTCCATTTGGAAGCCTGATTTAAATTACCAATGATTTTTTCGGAGTAAAATCTTCCTAATACCGCAGAATAGATGTTGTTGTTGATGTGAACAAATATGTTGGTAACCAATATTTTACTGCTAAATTTGTAAATGTCCTTTAATGGGGAAAAGTCAATATTAATAGAAGGTCTAAATTTAGAGTAATAGAAAAATAATGAACTGGAAATAAACGTATATACCACGGTCTGAATAGCTAAACTCCAATAGGCAAATCCTTGATACGCAAATATTAATCCTATGATATTGGAGAGAATAAGAGCGGCTAACATTATTTTACTTCGCTCAATGACCATCAGATTTTTGAAAAGATAAGCGTTGTGCGCAATACTAAAACTGCCAAACCAAAGGCTTAGAAAATGGAAACGATACAAGCTCACTAAGTCTGGATTGTTGTAGAAGTGTGCGATATAAGGAGCAGCAATAAAAAGCAATATGTATAAGACGGTGCTGATCATTAGACTACACCAAAATACGGCGTTATAGTCCTTGTTCCCCACATTCTTTTTGTTGATAAGCCCTACGACAAATCCACTTTCCTGAAAAGCTGAGGCTATTAAAGGGAAAATCAAGATAACAGCGATTTTACCTTGATCTTCCTCTGATATAAAATATCTATTGAGAATAATTCCGAAAAGAAAACCTATAAACTGTTGTAATACATTGGAGAAGCCACCAAAGAATAATCCTTTTGCTGTCTTCTTTTTAAGTGAATTATCGATTTCCTCTTCTTGCGCGTCCATGGATAGTTATATTACCTTTAAGTGATTGGCAAAATCTTTAAGACGCGGATCCGTCGCCTCCAAATCTGTCACTAGGTAGGAAACTTCTTTAAGCGGAGCTACACGCATTTTCTGATTGGAATTCAGTTTTTCGGCAATACTCATGATGGCTAATGACTTCGAACATTTAATCATTGCGCGTTTGATCTGCACCACCTCCCAATCGGAGTCGGTGATACCTTCTTCGATGGAGAGACTATTTGTTCCCAACAAACACAGGTCCACGCGTAGGTCAGATAATTCGTTGATAACCTGTGAGCCAGTTACGATATTGGTATTGCGAGAAAGTTTTCCGCCTAAGAGAAATACTTCGATATTATCTTTCTCCGCCAGTTCTAAAGCCACAAGCGGACTGATCGTAAAGAATGTACACTGTAAATCATTGGGAATAAGACGAGCTAGCTCAATCATTGTCGTACCTCCACCAATTAAAATAGTCATGCCCGAGCTAATCAATGACAAAGCTTTGAGTGCGATCTCCTTCTTACCTTCTTTTGCGTATACATTCCCTTCTTGAAAAGGAAATTGAAAAGATTTGGATAATGCGCCTCCGTATACTTTGATGACCTGACCATTCTCCGCCAATTCATTTAAGTCGCGACGGATGGTGTCCTCAGAAACATTCAATTGAACACTGAGGTCAGATGATAGCACTTTATTGTGTAGATTAATCTGATGTATAATATACGCTTGTCTTTCTTCTTTAAGCATGATTTGTGTTTTAAGATAATTGGTTAGATCTTGTTATGAATTGTCTTCCTCAGAAGGCTTTGTTTTGGTAATTCCTGCTTTGAAACGCGGTTTGAATCCAGCCGGTTTATTTACTGGTTCGGTAGGTGTTTCTTCAGCACTTTCTGAAGGAGTACTTGCAGGTTTTGTCTCTTGCTCCGCAGAGGTTGTTTTTGTAATTCCTGCTTTGAAACGGGGTTTGAATCCAGCCGGTTTACTTACTGGTTCGGTAGAGGTTTCTTCAGCACTTTCTGAAGGACTACTTGTAGGTTTTGTCTCTTGCTCCGCAGAGGTTGTTTTTGTAATTCCTGCTTTGAAACGGGGTTTGAATCCAGCCGGTTTATTTACTGGTTCAGGATTGGTTTCTTCAGCACTTTCGGAAGGAGTAGTACTTGTAGGTTTTGTCTCTTGCTCCGCAGAGGTTGTTTTCGTAACTCCTGCTTTGAAACCAGCTGGTTTACTTGCTGGTTCGGCAGGTGTTTCTTCAGTACTTTCTTCAGTACTTTCTTCAGTACTTTCTGAAGGATTACTTGAAGGTTTTGTCTCTTGCTCCGCAGAGGTTGTCTTTGTAATTCCTGCTTTGATGCGCGGTTTGAATCCAGCCGGTTTTGCTGCTACGGGAGCTTGATCAGTATTTTCTTCGGTTTTGTTTTCAGGAGCAGCGGCAGGTTTTACGGTAGCTTTGAAGCCTGGTTTGAATCCTGCTGTTTTTTCCGCCGTTGCGGTTTTTGTTTTTTGTTCAACATTGTTATCTGTTGGCAATACTACATCAGATTCTTTTTGCGGCGCTATTACAGCAGCTTCCGCCAAAGGATGTACACGGCGCAATTGATTGAACCAAAACTTCTTGGAGTGATCGAAGCTTTTTTCGCCCATTAATAAATAATGCTCTTGAAATTCTAGGAATAACGTTTCATCTGCTTTTTTCAAAGCAGTTAAATCAATTTTTTTCTTCGCGAAGAATTCCTCAAATGTGAGCATAATCCCAAAGTTAATGATTTTGTGCAGATAATAAAAAAGAGGGTAATACCCTCTTTCCAAATAATAATAAGATTGAATATTGTATTATTCCATATTGTGGTATACCGCCTGTACATCGTCATCCTCTTCGATTTTGTCGATAAGTTTGAGTACATCCGCAGCTTGTTCTTCCGTCAATGAGGTGTGGGATAGTGCAATACGCTCTAGTTTAGCAGATTTAAGCTCAATACCTTTTTCTTCTATTAGGCGCTGCATATTTCCGAAATCTTCGAAAGAAGTCTGTACCACGACGATGTCGTTTCCTTCTTCGTCCGCCTCAACGTATAATTCTTCTAAACCGCCATCGATCAATTCCAATTCCAATTCTTCCACATCTAAATCTTCAGCAGCTGCAAAACGAAAAATAGATTTGCGATTGAAAATAAAATCTAAAGAACCCGTTTTTCCTAATGAACCGCCAGATTTTGTGAAATAAGATCTGATATTTGCTACTGTACGATTGGTATTGTCCGTCGCTGTTTCGATTAACACGGGTACACCATGTGGACCATAGCCTTCGTATACAAATTCTTCGTAGCCTTTTGAATCTTTTTCTGAAGCTCTTTTGATAGCTGCTTCCACACGATCTTTAGGCATATTCACTGCTTTCGCATTTTGGATAGCCGTACGCAAACGTGAGTTGTTCTCCGGGTGAGGGCCACCTTCTTTTACAGCGATAGCAATTTCTTTTCCTAAACGTGTGAATTGGACCGCCATTTTGGCCCAGCGCTTAAATTTTCTTTCCTTTCTAAATTCAAAAGCTCTACCCATTGTTGTTTATTTGTTTTAAGATTTTCGATCATTTCTCGTGTCAAATCTTCAAGGTTGTATTCAAGCTTCCAATTCCAGTCCTTCTGAGCGTACTCGTCGTTTATACTCTTCGGCCATGAATCAGCAATAGCTTGGCGTGGGTCCCCATCTGCATAAGACATGTCAAAATTAGGAAGAATTTTTTTAATTTCTTGAGCAATCTCTGTAGGAGTAAAGGAAATACCTGCCAAATTATAGCTAGAGCGAATCGTTAAGTTTTCGGCCGGAGCATCCATAAGTTCGATGGTGGCGCGTACAGCATCATCCATATACATCATAGGCAAAGCGGTATTTTCGGACAAGAAAGAGGTGTAGGCGCCTTTTGCCAAAGCCTCAAAGAAAATATGAACAGCATAATCTGTCGTGCCGCCTCCTGGCGCAGTTTTCCATGATATAATTCCTGGGTAACGGATACTGCGGATATCTAATCCGTACTTCGCGTGGTAATATTCTACCAATCTTTCTCCTGAAAGCTTACTAATCCCATAAATACTATTAGGATCCATTACACAGTACTGCGGAGTATCAATTTTTGGTGAATGAGGCCCAAATACGGCGATAGAGCTTGGCCAAAATATTTTTTTGATGCCTAGTTCTACAGCCAGATCCAAGACATTCAATAGTCCATTCATGTTTAGATCCCACGCTTTTTGCGGATACTGCTCACCCGTAGCGGATAGCATAGCAGCAAGCAAATAAATCTGCGTAGGCTTATACTTGAGGAATAATTCTTTTAATAGATTTTTGTCTAGAACATTTGCCGTTTCGAATATATCGCCCTCTTCCAGCTGCTGTGGAGGCCTAATATCGGAGGTAATGACGTTTTCTTTACCAAATTTATTGCGTAGTGCCAATGCTAATTCAGACCCAATCTGACCGTTAGCACCAAGGATGATTATTGTTTCTTTCATATGATACAGCAAAGTTATTTGTTTTTCAATGTCTTGTCAATGAGTAGATTAACACAAACGGTTGTTTAAATTGTTCTGTCTTACCGTTGTGGTTAAAAATTCTCGTATAGCAGATGTAATGTCCTTTAACACAGGGTTGTCCATTTTCATTCCGGCCATCCCAGGTCAGTGTGCCATGGGTGCCGGCCAGATTTTGATGCGCCAATTTTCTCATCAACTGTCCTTTTTCGTTGTATATTTCGACAGCAATGATGTAATTAGGTTGCATCAATTCATAGTTTATCTCTAACACATCCTCATAGCCATCCCCATTAGGAGATACGGTTTTGGAGGTCAAGTGAATGTTGTTTTGTTGGAGACCAAGATCATCCGTAGAATTTTGGTAACCCGGAGTCACCCCACCTACCAGCGTGGACGCTGAATGAAAGAGCGGCTTTTGTGGGGTTAATCGTTCTAAGGATACGCCTTTTGGCTGTACAAGATGCCCGGAGTGCATATTACTATTGTAATATACAGAGTCGATAAGGATATCTCGGTCCGAATATAAGGTAACTATGCCTTGTTGATTGGCATAGGGCGGCAGTGCAGCCGTCTGCAGTATATTTTGTCTATGGCTTTGAGGGTAATGCTGAACAAGGACATCTGGATGGGTCGTTATCGCTAGATGTTGGTGGCTTTCTAAAAGATAAAAATCCGAAGTAATGGTTCTATTCCCCAACTTGAAGTTTTGAAGGTTAATGCTGTAGTCTGTATTATTATATATCTCTACGAAATCCACACCACCTTCGCGCGGATTAAACAGAATCTCGTTAATTACAATATCGCCTCTTTGTATCTCTTTTTGGTCAAATAATTTACTCTCAAACGATGCAATAGCCAAGTTGCAAAGTTTTAATCCGTTGAATTGGAGTGTGTATAGTTTTTGGGGATCCACCACCTTAGAGAAGGTAAGGATAATCGAGCCGTTGCTTACATGGACATCTATGGCGTTATCAATGCCTTCGTCAAGACTGAATGAATTGGGACTAGTGATATCTATGAAGGCTGCGTCAATCTGAAAGCGAATCTCTACTTTATTTTGTTGGATATGATAATGCTGAATTTGTAGAGTCGGAGCAAAATCTTTATTCCATACAGTATTAGACTGTCCAGGCGTTCCACCCGATAAGGAAAGAGTGGCAGACCAATTGAGATTGATATTGCATTTCCATTCTGGACTGATGCGCTCCAAACTCCAACCGCCATTCCTTTTGCTGCTGCTGTTGTACCAGCTATCGCGGTATGACACTTCATCTAAGATCTCATCGTTCGCCGTTAACTTGACTGTGGCTCCTGTATTACTCAATGCATACCAGCGCGAAAGACCAATTGCATTTCCAAATCGGGCAAATTCATTTACGGATTCGGGACTACACAAAATGACGTATTGCCGAGGTGCTAAATGATGGGTGGGCAGTGAGATTTGGTTGGTATTAATATGGAGCGTGATATTACCAAGATCAATAGCTGTTGACCCGTTGTTGTATAATTCGATGTACTCAAATGGTGGGAGTGATGCGACATTGTTTGGATTGATCATGAGTTCGTTGATGACCAAGCGGTCAACAGGTTGAGACCATCCTTTGAGAAGAGGAGTGAATAGCAGAATAAGCCAGAATAAAAACAATTTTAATATTGATCTCATGCTTTTTTTATTCTTTGTGCGTATGTTTTGTTGAGAGGGGCAATTTACAGAATAATTTTCTCTAGAAAATATTTATACATTGTGTTTGTTCCGTGTATTGGCTTGAAATATTAATAAAATGATAATCAATCGGCTGTTTTTTGAAGGTATATTTGAATTTTGAAGTAATTTGAATGCGAAAAATTTAAAATTGTATGGTTTTCCTAATTTTAATTTGTTATGTTTGAATCCATTAATTAATAAGTATAAAGCAACAATTGTAAAGAAATGAAAGTAGCAGTAGTTGGCGCAACGGGTTTAGTTGGGTCCGAAATGTTAAAAGTATTGGCGGAGAGAAACTTTCCCCTAACCGAATTAATTCCAGTAGCATCAGAAAGAAGTAAGGGCAAGGAAATTGAATTCAAGGGTAAGCAATACAAGGTAGTCACTCCATCAGAAGCTATTGCACTCAAACCAGATGTAGCTTTATTCTCTGCGGGCGGTGGCACATCGACAGAGTATGCACCTCTATTTGCAGAAGCAGGTATTACTGTGATTGATAATTCATCAGCATGGCGTATGGACCCTACTAAAAAATTAGTAGTGCCCGAAGTGAATGGTGATGTATTGACGGCTGAAGATAAAATCATTGCCAACCCAAATTGTTCGACAATTCAAATGGTAGTGGTATTAAAACCATTACATGAAAAATATAAAATCAAGCGCGTCGTAGTATCCACTTACCAGTCGGTGACAGGTACCGGTGTGAAAGCTGTTCAGCAGCTACATGATGAGCGTACAGGCGTAGAGGGCGAGAAAGCATACCCTTACCAAATCGACTTAAACGTGATTCCTCAGATTGATGTATTCCAGGATAATGGATATACCAAAGAGGAGATGAAGATGATATTGGAAACGAACAAAATTATGCAAGATGATTCTATTCGTGTGACAGCGACTACAGTTCGTATTCCAGTAATGGGTGGTCACTCAGAGTCTGTGAACATTGAGTTTGAGAATGATTTTGATTTGAATGAACTGAGAGAAGCCTTGCGTGCTCAAGAAGGTGTGATTGTCGTTGATAATCCGGCTAATTTGGAATACCCAATGCCAAAAGATGCACACGGTAAAGATGAGGTATTCGTAGGACGTATACGTCGTGATGAATCACAAGACAAGACTGTGAACCTTTGGATTGTAGCAGACAATCTGCGTAAAGGTGCTGCCACAAATGCCGTTCAAGTCGCGGAATTGTTGTCTAAGAAGGGACTAATTTAATTTTTCACTTAAAGCTGTAAGAAAACTTACAGCTTTTTTTGTTTCTTACCGTAGTAACTCTCTTAAATCGTCTTGAGTCAAGGATTTTACAAAAGTTTCTTCTGTCGTGATTAAGGTTGTAGCAATCGACAACTTTCGATTTTGAAGCGCCACAATCTTTTCCTCCACGGTGTCCTTGCTGATGAATTTGTAGATAAAGACATTGCGTTTTTGGCCGATACGATGCGATCTATCAATCGCTTGTTGCTCCACAGCCGGATTCCACCAAGGGTCGAGGATAAATACATAATCTGCCTCTGTCAGGTTGAGCCCCACACCACCAGCCTTGATAGAAATCAAAAATATTCTAACTTCTTCCTTTTCTTTGAACTCCTGCACGGCCCTCGCGCGATCTTTCGTTGCGCCATCCAAGTAAGCGTATGGAATGTCTTTTTTGTCAAAATACTCTTTGAACAAATCCAAATGCTTGACGAATTGGGAAAAGATCAACACTTTGTTGCCTTCGGAAGAAATTGACTGCAGCATCTCTATGACCGCCTTAAATTTACCCGAATCTTTACTGTATTTTGTGTCCACCATCTTGGGGTGGTTCGCCAGCTGCCGCAACTTGGTAAGCCCTTGCAACAATGCTATCTGTGTGCCTTTCGCACTATTATTGACAACGCCTTCCAATAGCGCATTGCGATATTCCGATTTTGTGGATTCGTAAATTTCGGCCTGCGCCTCGTCCATTTCGCAATAAATGATTTGCTCCGTCTTAGGCGGTAGCTCCGTGGCCACCTGATTTTTGGTGCGGCGCAATACAAATGGCTTTATTATCGCCTGCAAACGCTTCGCTGTATGCTCATCCTTTTTCTTCTCGATGGCAGTTACAAATTCTTTCTGAAAGAAAGAATAACTTCCCAACAATCCCGGGTTGGTAAAGTGCATCTGAGACCAAATATCCGAAACAGAGTTCTCGATTGGCGTCCCGCTTAGTGCCAGCTTATACCTGCTTTTTAGGGATTTGATAGATTTAAAAGATTTGGATGTAGGATTCTTAATATTTTGACTCTCGTCTAATATGATATAATTAAAAAAGAATTTGCTAAACAAATCTTCATCACTACGAATAATGCCATATGTGGTGATGATGAGATCGAAATGAGTGAAAGCATAAGGGTCTTTATAGCGGTTGGACCCGATATGCGTGAGGATCCGCAAGTGAGGGGCAAACCTATTGGCCTCTCGTTGCCAATTGTAAACCAAGGAAGTAGGCAGTACCAATAAAGAGGTCTTTGCATAATCCGTGTTTTTCAACTCCTCTTTTTGCTTTTGCAACAGCGCTAATGTCTGTACCGTTTTACCCAAGCCCATATCGTCTGCTAGCACCCCACCAAACTTAAACTCTTGAAGAAAATGAAACCAATTGTAACCCGCTTCTTGGTAAGGTCGAAGGCTACCATTGAAATCCTGCGGTGGACTTACTGCGGCAATTTCTTCGAAATTTGTTAAGTTTTGAAGTTTGCGGCTCATGGTGAGTGCGGTATGCTCAGATATTTCATGCAATATACCAATGTGCGCTTTATTGAGTTGTAATCCCGATTTCTTAATTGCAAACTGAAACAAATGCTCGTACTGAGCAAACCATTCCTCTGGAATAATGGCAATCTCTCCGTTGGGCAACGCAAATTCTTGTATTCGGTTCAAGATATGATCACGCAACTGTACAAATGGAATCTTGTAAGGTCCAAAGTTGGCAAACGCGCGCACATCAAACCAGTCATTGTCTTCGACCACTTCGATGTCAAGGGTCGTTTTGCCGATAAAGAAATGCTTATCTCCTGTCTCTTGCTTTATAACGAAACCTTTTTGAAGCAACTGCTCATGTTTGTCACTGAGCCATTCAAATACATTGGAGAATGCTTGGCCATTGGTAATATATCTGCCGAAAAGTGTGTCTTGTTTTTGCAGCCCTAATTCTGTCAGGTAAGTATGCAGATTGTCTTCCCAAATTGTCGAACGTTTGACACGGGTGAAGGTGTATAAATCTTTGTCCGGATCGTAAGTCATCTTGACTGAAATTTTTTGCTCTGCCGCTGGGGAGAACAAAAAATCAGCATATTGAAAACTTAGTTGAAGATGAGAATCCCCATTTTGTACATAATTGAGTGTCAAGATGGGAATAGTGTCTTCTTTCAATGTCTTAATGTCAAATCCTTCAGCATATACCGCATATTTTTCGATCAGCGGCGTGACGAAGGTTTCATAATATTTACGTTCCGTCGAGCGAGGAACAGAGATGTATCGTTTATTTAAAAAAGGCGCTAACTTCTTTCCTTCTAAGGGTTGGTCAAAATGATACAGTACATTATCCAGCAGAAGCCAGGCTTGTGAATTGATGATGACTTCCGCATTTTTAAACATGAATTCCATGCGGTGTCCATCGTATTTGAGCGTCGGAAAATACCGTGTTTCGGATTCGTTACGCCGAAAATGAAATAGGATGGAAGTAGTTTGGTCCGCGATCTGGAGTTGCTGTTCTGCGGGATAGCCATCCTTTCTGCTCATTAGATAGAGTGATTTGGCGCCGATGTATTCCAGGACTTTGAGCAGCTTCTTCTCCAGCCTTGGTCGAATATAATTGCGAACCTTGTCGTCGAATATTTTGGAAAAATAATCTGCAGGACGAACAGGCTTTTTGTGATACTTCTTGATAACGTTACTCTGTTCTACCTCATCCAGTAGCTTGATAATTTTGTAGTCCGTTTCATCCAGAGCATCAGCAAACTCATCCACCGTATTTGAGAATACACGTTTGTACGAAAGCGAAAGACTTCCATTCGGATTCAGCTGCACGATATGCGGCTCAATTAAATATCCTAGATAGGGATGTTCACCAATTGAATATATTAATTTGTACGGATGAGCGGTATCTATTTGTTGCATCAATTTTTAATAGGTATTCCCAAAAAAGACATCTAATATAAGCGGAATATCTATGAAGATAAAATAAAGATTCAATTATTTAGTGATTTCAATTTCACCTTTAAAAACAAAATTCGCCGGACCTTTCAGGTACACGCTGGTAAATGAGTTGCCTTCCCGAAAGAAAGAAATGTATAGTTGGCCTCCCAAAACGCGGATTGGAATAGTAATCTGCCCTTTCAGGTCCTTGTCAATAGCCATGGCCATAGCTGCTGCGGTAGCACCGGTTCCGCACGCAAAGGTTTCGTCTTCTACACCACGCTCAAATGTGCGTACAAAATAGCCATCGCCTTCTGCCTCGATAAAATTAACATTAATGCCTTCGTCGCCATAGGTTTCATTGTTTCGAATTGCATAGCCTTCCCGATATACATCCAGTTTATCAAGATTTTCGACTTTAAGAATATAATGTGGCGAACCGGTATTCAGGACATAAGCTTCCCCATCACGGTTAACTTGGTGAACATCAATCATTCCCAAGTTCACTTGATCTCCTGCGATTTCCGCTGAATGCGGCCCGTCCACTGCCAAAAAGTCAGTTTGGCTGCTGATGAGATTGAGATCTCTCGCAAATGCGACTATACAGCGTCCGCCATTGCCGCACATCGTGCCTTCAGCGCCGTCTGCGTTGTAATAAACCATTTCAAAATCAAAATTTTCTCTATATTGAAGCAGCATGAGGCCATCACCTCCGATGCCAAAGCGTCGGTCGCATAATGTCCGCACTAATTCATTATTATGCTTATCAAAAGCCCCATTTCTATTGTCAATTAACACAAAATCGTTGCCTGCTCCTTGATATTTAGAAAATTGAATTTTCATCCTTAAAATATTTGAAATTTTCTATCGAATTTAATATTCTTGTTACACAATCATGCCGATTTGTTAAAACTTGTTAAAAACCGTATAATAATACAATATGTTAACAAAATTTAACTGACAAAACTTGTGTCATCTGCCAATGTGGTATTACATTTGAATACTTCGTACAAGGTAAGAATAGATAATTAATAATTGAATTTTAAAACAGCAATAAGTAATATGAAAAAAATAGGAGTAAGTTTATTGACAGCTGTCTTAGGAGGTGCGGTGGCTGTAGGCGGATATAAATTGTTTGAAGACAAGCAATTTAATCAGATGACCTTAGAAGAACAACAAAAAGTATATTATGCGAATAATCCTGCTGGGGAGATGCTGTCATCAACTGGTAATCCGGATTTTACGCAAGCGGCAGCTGCGGTATCACCGGGTGTGGTTCATATCAAAGTAACGATGACTGCTCGTGGCTCGCAACGCGGTGGTGGTTCTTCGCCCTTTGATATGTTTGAAGAGTTTTTCGGAATGCCTCAACGCCGTCAAGCACAACCTCGTCAAGCACAGGCTTCAGGTTCAGGTGTAATCTTGACACCTGATGGATATATCGTAACGAACAATCATGTTGTTGAGAATGCAGATAAAATCGAAGTGCAATTGACCGACAAACGTACTTTTGAAGCTAAAGTTATTGGTCGTGACCCAAATACAGACTTGGCATTGCTTAAAGTGAGTGCTACCAATTTACCTATGGTAAGAATGGGTGATTCAGATAATGTACAGATTGGTGAGTGGGTATTGGCTGTTGGTTATCCGTTGAGTTTGCAATCTACTGTGACTGCAGGGATTGTCAGCGCCAAAGGACGTCAAATTGGGATCTTAGGTGAATCGCAACAAATGCCTAGAGGCTACGGAAATGAAGACCAACAAATCATAAATACAGCTATTGAATCCTTTATTCAAACCGATGCGGTGATCAATAAAGGAAATAGTGGTGGTGCATTGGTGAATGCAAGAGGAGAATTGATCGGTATCAATTCCGCGATTGCTTCTCCTACTGGAGTATATGCGGGTTATGGATTTGCAATTCCAATCAATTTGGCGAAAAAAATTCTAGATGATTTCAAAGAATTTGGTAGCGTAAAACGCGGTTTCATCGGGGTTACATTTACTGAAATCAATGAAGCATTGCGTACAGAAAAAGGTATTGATGATATCAATGGATTGTATGTACAGAATGTAGTAAAAGGTGGTGCTGCTGAAAGCGCTGGTATCAAAGGTGGTGATATCCTTACCAAAATCGAAGGACGCCCTATTTACTCTTCATCTGATTTGCAAGAGCGTATTGCGAGATTGCGCCCTGGCGACAAAGTGAAAATTACGTACAAACGTGATGGCAAAGAGAAAGATGTAACACTAACCTTAAAAGCGGAAGAAGAATCTAAAGCAAAACAAGGAGAAGGTGGAAGTAATGCAAGCGCAACAGAAATCTTCAATAAACTTGGAGCTAGCTTTATCCCTGCTACGGATGCACGTAAGAAAGAACTTGGTGTTTCTTCAGGGGTAGTGGTTACTCAAGTACATAAAGGGGGTGTATTCGAATACTTCGGTGTCGAAAAAGGATTAGTGATTACCGAAATAAATGGTAAATCCGTAAATAATGTCGATGATGTAGAATCTGCATTGACTGGTACACGACGAAATATTGTCCGTATCAAAGGTGTACCGCAGCGCGGTAGCACAGTAGAATTAAATGTTCCGATAGAGTATTAATCGGCTCAGTAAATAATATAAAATGGCTTTCTGCGGAAAGCCATTTTTGTTTTACAGAATAAAACAACATTTTTGTTGCATGAAGATTTTAATGGTTTGTTTGGGAAATATATGTCGCTCGCCGCTGGCGCACGGTATATTACAGCATATAGCAGATACGAAAAATTTGGGTTGGGAAATTGACTCCGCTGGCACAGGCGATTGGCACGTCGGTCAATGTCCGGACAGAAGAAGCATTGCGGTAGCCAAGAAATATGGCGTAGATATCGCAAACCAAAGAGCGCAGCATTTTACGGCAGCACTTTTTGATAAGTATGACCGCATATTCGTGATGGATAGACAAAATTATGCAGACGTCATTCGACTAGCAAAGAATGAAGAGCAACGCGCCAAAGTTTCTCCATTTTTGGATGATGATATCGTGCCGGATCCATACTATGATGATGCGATGTTTGAGCCTGTATATGCGATGGTGGAAGAAAGATGCCAAGAATTAATTTTACAATTGTCCAAATAACGTAACGAAAACACAAGGTTGTGCTAATCCGAATTATAATGATTATTTTGGCACAATAGCTATAATATGAAAGCAACAGAAGTAAATCAAAAATGGAACGTACTACGGGAAGCCATTGCTCAGCGTTTTGACATGGAATTACCTGATTTAAAAGTCATGCTATTTTTGATAGGAGTACAAGAATTGGGCAAAGGACCCAAGCAATTCTCAAAACGGGAGAAAGAAGAGTTGATGCATATTGCTACATGCCGACTATTTTCGTCTATGGGTTTTTATGAGTTGGTAGGATTGGATGAAGAAGGCTGGCCACATTGGAAATTAATTAAACCGGTGCCCAATTATACATTGATGGAGCAAGAGTTGATTATTAAATCCCTTATCGTAGATTACTTTCAAGATTTAGATTTTATATAAGAATGAAAAGAATATTTTTTAGTCTAATACTGACACTATTCACTTTACAGATTTTTGCTCAAAAACCTCAGCATTACTACGTAGAGATAAAAACAAATAAAGGGGTAATCACTGCGCAATTGTACAATGAGACACCAAAGCATCGTGATAATTTTAAGAAGCTTGTGAGCGAAGGGTATTACGATGGTATACTTTTTCACCGTGTGATTAAGAATTTTATGATTCAAGGAGGTGATCCCAATTCCAAATTGCCAACTACGACAAGTTTGACAGTATTGGGAAATGGAGGCCCAGACTATCGTATAAAATCAGAAATTCAATCCGGCATTTTTCATAAAAAAGGTGCTTTGGGTGCTGCAAGAGATAATAATCCGGCGAAAGAATCTTCGGGTTCACAATTTTATATCGTGCAAGGTCGCAAATTTACTGATGCAGGCTTAGATTCGTTGGTTGTAAATCGTATGCAAGGCAAAAAATTCTCCGCGCAACAACGCGAAGCGTATAAAACAGTAGGTGGCACGCCTCATTTAGATGGCAATTACACGGTTTTTGGAGAAGTACTAACCGGTATTGAGGCTGTAGATCAAATTGCGGACGTAACCACGGATAAGGTGGATAGACCCATCAGCGATGAGCCCATGTATATGCGTTTGTTGACTCGTCGTGAGGCAATCAATCTGGAGAGAGTACGCAGTGGATTAGAACCGAAAACTGGTTTTTTTACACGCTTGTTTGATTCTTTCAAGTCTAAAAATTATAAGCTCTAACTCATGAAAATCGTCACTTATAATGTAAATGGCCTTAGAGCTGCCTTGAAAAAAGATTGGTTGGGCTGGTTGGAGTCGGTAAATCCAGACGTGGTATGCTTGCAAGAGATCAAAGCTACTCCTGATCAGGTGCCCGAAATTTTATTTTTAGAACAAATGGGCTATGAGCACTATTGGTATCCTGCTCAGAAAAAAGGATATAGTGGCACGGCTATTTTGACCAAGATCACACCCAAGCATGTGGAGTATGGCTGCGGCCATGAAGATTATGACTTTGAGGGCCGTATTATCCGCGCTGATTTTGATGATGTATCGGTCATGAGTACATATTTTCCGTCCGGGACAACAGGGGATATACGTCAAGATTTCAAATATAGATTTTTGGATGATTTTCATCAGTATGCGCACAAGCTGCTGGAAGAGCATCCTAGTTTAGTCATCAGTGGAGATTATAACATTTGTCACCGCGCTATTGATATCCACAACCCAAAATCAAATGCTAATACATCTGGATTTTTACCTGCGGAGCGTGAATGGATGGAGAATTTTATCAATTCCGGATTTATTGATACGTTTAGGTCTTTAAATCCTGATCCCCATCACTATACTTGGTGGAGCTATAGAGCGGGGTCTAGGGCAAAGAACTTAGGCTGGCGTATCGATTATAATATGGCTTCTCAAGCATTGAAAGATAGAATTGTCGCAGCTAAAATAATACCTGAGGCGGTACACTCGGATCACTGTCCTGTTTTGCTAGAACTACTGTAGCTCTATATCGTTGATCTTCTGATGGGTATAAGAGCATCCATCAGAAGAGTTTTATAAGAAGAGAATGTTGATTTACTTTTTGTAGGTAGCAGAACATTTTTGAGTCTCCTCGACTTTGCAACGTATAAGTCTACAAGAAGTGCCTTGCAGCTGTTGTGGGGCCACCACTTCTACCAAATGCTTGGCAATATTTTCGGCCGTAGGATTAAAAGGCACTATTACTAAGCTTTCAGCAGTTAACTTTTGTAATTCTTCGAGCATCGGGTCATTACTCCAAATCAAAAATTTGTGATCATAATGGTCTTCTAACCACATACACAACTTTTCTTTTATTACAGAGAAATCCAATACACGACCAATCTCGTCCAATTCCTCGGCGGCTACTTCGAAGTGTATTCTGTAATTGTGACCATGAAGAAATCTGCATTTCCCTTCATGACCTACCACTCTATGTCCACATGAAATATCGTGATATCTTTCTGCTGTAATCATACTGCAAATATAAGGTAATTTTATCAATCAGCAGATATGCTGAGCCTATAGGCATTTCGGCTCTACAACTGATAAAATGTTAAGAATCTTCACAAAAGTTGTGTAATTAACTTTACACCAAAAGATTTTTGTAAATAAAAATCTGATTATAATGGGTTTAATGAACTTATTCCTAATTTATTTCAGAAAAGGGCAAAAAATCTATGCAAAAGACTATTTTATTTCATAATATTGCCTTGTGGACTTCATTGGCAATGAGTTCATAAAGGGCAAATTGCACGGAAAACCTATTATTATGACTCGTTTTAAACCGTGAGCTCAGCATCATTTTTTTATAATCGTTAAAATATCAACTATCAAACATGAAAAGAAGATTTCTTCTCACATTTTTCGGGGTAGCAGTGTATGCATCCTGTTTGATGGCCCAGCAAAAGTCTATTACTGGTAGGGTAGTGGCTCCAACAGGAGAGGCTTTGGGAAACGTTACAGTTATTGTTCAGGGAACAAATCGTACTGTTAAAACTAATCCTGACGGGTCCTTTACTATTCAGGCATCACCTGGAGAAAAACTATTGTTCCGCTCTATTGGGAGTAATGAACTTGTCCAAGAGGTCGGCACTGGAAATGTGTACAACATCACATTAATGGATTCAGAAGAATCCTTAGATGAAGTGGTGGTGACAGCTTTAGGTATTCGTAAAGAAAAGAAAGCGTTAGGCTATTCTGTTCAAGACCTTAAGGCTGATGAGCTGATGAAGAATAAGACAGCTAATATTGTCAATTCATTGGCTGGTAAAGTAGCTGGTGTGAATGTTACGCAGACCTCAGGCTCTGCAGGGGCCGGAGCGCAGATTATTTTGCGTGGAGGAACTTCATTAGAGCGTGATAATCAACCTTTGTTTGTAGTAGATGGTGTAATCTACGATAACTCTACTGTATTAGGAGGAAATAGCGGTTTTGATGGCGCACAATCTGTTTCTTCTACCAATAGTAACCGTATCATGGATGTCAATCCAGAAGATGTAGAAAACATGTCCATCTTAAAGGGACCTGCAGCAGCAGCGTTATATGGTTCCAGAGCAGCGGCAGGTGCGATTATTATTACTACTAAAAAAGGTAAAGAAGGTAGAGCTGAGGTAGCATTTTCTTCTCGCGCTTCTACCAATTGGGTCAATCGCCTACCTGAGCAACAAAGCAAATATAAACGAGGATATTACAATGCTGCGGGCGTTTTGGATGATTACACGACACAATCTTGGGGCGAAACTTTCGGTCCAAATGATGTCATGTATGACAATATCAAAAACTTTTTCAATAACTCTACTGTATATGACAATACAGTAAGCTTAGCAGGAGGTAGTGCAAATACAACATTTTATGTTTCAGCATCACGCTTTGATCAGACGGGTATTGTGCCTAATACAGGCTACGATAAAACTACATTTAGATTTAACGGAGACCAAAAATATGGTCGTCTGACTTTAGGGACGAATGTTGCATATTCATTAGCGAATACAGATAAAACGTTAACTTCTGCAGGTCTATATAATTCTGGGGGTACGGGTGCTATGAATTCTGTGTACCGCTGGTCGAGAAATGATGATATGACCAAATATCTGAATGAAGACGGTAGTAAGTATAGAATGTTTGGCGACAGACAGCGATTAGAGGATGATGTTGAAAATCCATATTGGACAATCAACAAAAACATGCTGGACGATAAAACAGAACGTTTCACTGCTAACCTAAATGCCAACATGAAGTTAGCTGATTGGTGGAATTTGTCATATCGTGTAGGAACAGACAGTTATTTGACACGAAATAATACGTTGATCTCTCCTGAAGGTGCCGTGAGAGTTCAATGGCAAAATGGTATGATGTCCGCTAGTGACTACCGATTTAATTATTGGTCTTCAAACTTAATGTCCAATTTTGAAAAAACAGTTGGTGATTTTGACTTAGGAGCATTAGTGGGTTTCTTCTCGGAGCAAACAAAAGTGAGCAACGAAAGACGAGTAGGTTTTGATTTCGTAATTGATGACTTTTATAGTTTCGAAAACATTGTAGATGCTAATAAGAGGTTTAATTCTACAGAATCTAAAAGACGTTTATTCGGTCTATATGGTGAATTAAGAGCTGGTTACAAGAATATGTTATTCTTGAATGTGACGGGTCGTAACGATTGGACTTCAACATTGCCTGTGGCTAATCGTTCTTATTTCTACCCATCAGTAGGTGGTAGTTTTGTGTTTTCAGAATTAACGAAAGATGTGACATGGCTTAACTATGGTAAATTGCGTGCTTCTTGGGCTAAAGTAGGTAAAGATGCTTCGCCTTATTTGACTGCGACAACATTGTGGCCATCAAGAGAATTTATAGGAGGATTGGTGGGAACGGGTAACTTCTGGAATCGTGGTAATCCAGGTTTAAGACCTGAAACTACAACTTCCTTTGAAGTAGGTGCTGAATTGAGATTCTTAAATAACCGCTTAGGAATAGATTATACCTATTATACAAACAATTCATACGATCAGATTGTGTCTCCACGTATGGGACAGACGACTGGATATATTTTGGTGTCAGTCAATGCAGGAGATATCTATAATAAAGGTATGGAGCTCGCGTTGACAGGTAAGCCTGTAGTAACCTCTAATTTTACTTGGGATGCAACATTGAACATGGCTAAAAATAGAGGAACATTGGATAATCTGATAAAAGGTAATGAAATTCTATATGTTACCGATGTTCAGGTTGGTAATGCAAAAGCTGCTTCTTTCAATGGCGGTGACTTCATGGCTATTTCAGGTTCAAGATGGACGCGCACTCCGGATGGCAAAGTGGTATTAGACTCTAATACAGGAATGCCAATAAGTGATAACTCAACTACTTATCAAATCGGTAATCGTGAGCCAAAATTAACAGGTGGTTTTAACAATAGCTTACAGTACAAAGATTTGAATTTCTCATTCTTGTGGGATTTCAGAATCGGTGGAGATGTGTACAATGGTACAGATTACTTTATGACTGTCAATGGTATGAGTAAACGTACTATGGAAAGAGAAAGTTTAACAATCGATGGTGCGGTGCAGACAGGTACTGTGGACGGCGTTGCTACGTATGAAGACCGTAGCTTTACTTATGAAGCAGATCAATTTTACATGATTAGAAATGTAAATACAAGTGGCCGTAAAATTATACAAGATTATTATTCAGATTTTTACGTTAGAGAGAGTGCTAATTTCCAAACCAATACAAATTGGTTGAGATTAAGAACAGTTTCGCTTTCTTATGATTTTACCAAATATGTAGCTAAAAATGCTTCGTTAAATAGAATAGTAAAAGGACTTACAGCAACTGCTCAAGGTACCAACCTATTGTTATTTACAAACTATAAAGGTATGGATCCCGAAGCTTCGGCAGCAGGATCTGGCGTAGTTGGGTCTAGCTCAGTGGGTATAGATTTCAATGGTGTACCAAGTACCGCTGGCTTTATGTTTGGTGTTAACTTAAAATTCTAATAATTCGCATTATGAAACGTTTTAACACAATTATATTATTTCTCTCTGCTATTTTGTTATTCAATAGCTGTAAAGAGAGCTGGTTGGATGTGAATGTTGATCCTAGTAACCCAACCAATGTCGTAGCGCCTGTGCAAAATAGATTGCCCTGGATGCAACATCACCTGCTGTATGCACATGCTGCAGCGGGCGTAAGGTCTGCTTTAATTACGCAGAATCTAACTTTTATCAAAAATACATCGCAGCAAAGTATGTCTGCAGGTTGGGATCCTATACAAGGGATGTCCACCACACCATATCAATTTTTCTTTGTTGCTGTAGGTGCAAACTTGCCTGACTTCGAGAAGGCGGCTGAAGAGCAAGGAGCTTTCCATTATCTAGGTGCAGCAAAAGTTATTAAAGCGATGGGCTTCATGCTCATGGTGGACTGGTTGGGCGAGATTCCATACACAGAGGCTTTGGGCGAAAACATCTCTCCTAAATTTGATGATGGTAAAACAATTTTCGAAGGATGTATAGCTGATATCGATCAAGCTATTGCTTATTTTGAAATGACTCAGACCGCGGGAGCTCCAGCTTTGAGCGCAGGTGATAGTTGGAATGGTGGTAATGTAGAGAAATGGAAGCGTCTAGCGTACGGTTTGAAAGCTAGATGGTTGAATAATCTATCAAAAAAATCGATCTACAAGCCAGATGAAATCTTAGCGCTTTTAGATAAAGCTCCTATTAGCAATGAGACCAGTACCGTTGTTAATCACGTGGATGTTGTAGAGCCAGTTGGTGATGTTTTGTTTGGTGACCCACTTAAAGCTTCAGTAATGTTTTCTAATATGGGTATGAATACCAATTTTAGAATTACAAAATGGTATGAGGATATATTAACAAATACTACAGATCCTACAATTGCTGACCCAAGAGCGGATAAAATGATTCCATGGGCACAATTTGGCAGTGGCAGTTTGCAGAATAAGGTGTTTAAGCGCTCCAAAGGTGTGGATATGTCTTCTTCAATACGTATGAACGCAGGTCCTATTACTCCATCATTTAATAATAGCTCTTCTATATTGACTTTGAATGCTGGTACTGCTTCGGAGCGTAAAATATTGCCGTATTCGAATTATATTGCAGGAACAAACAGCGCGCGATATGGGGATACATTATATGTATCCACAAAAAGTAATTCTATCGGATATAATAAAGCGGCAAATGATCAATATGTTTGGGCAGACGGTAGTTCAGCAGGTACGAGTATATTCAATGCTAGACCTGATGCGCCTACATTTGTCATGACTTTTGCAGAAATGTCTTTTATAAAAGCAGAAATCTATTTCAAAAAAGGTAATACGAACCTTGCTTTTGAAGCCTATAAAGCGGGTATCAAAGCTCATATTGATATGATGAATGCTAAACTAGCACAGTATGGATCTGTTAATCCTAGCAAATCACCAATGCGGGCGGAAGATATCGCGAACTTTTTAAATAATGGTATCGGAACGGCAGGCAATTTGACATTAAGTAAAATTATGACTCAAAAGTATATCGCCATGTCTTATTCTCACCAAAATTGGAATGATATGAGAAGATATAACTATGATTCAACAATATATGCGGGTTGGAAAGTTCCTTATGAGTATACTGTAACAGCATCTGCACAGAATAAAATACCTCAAGGGCAATTCTTCAGACGCGTAATGCAGGTTAATCATGAATTCAATTATAATGCTGAAAATGTAAAAGCTTCTCATCCTCACGCATTAAGTGATGATGTATGGTCACAACCAGTGTGGTGGGACATTGAAGAATAATTTTCTTTCAACTAATAAATGCCTCTTATATTTTATAAGGGGCTTTTTTATATACCCCTAAGGATAGGTGATTGGTCCGAGTACAATCTTTGGGGGTAAATAAAGCCTACCTATTGATAGTGAGGATCAAACCTGCGTCATTGTGCAGGGTTTTTCGTTCGAAATATTGAAATGTAACACGAAAATTACCTTAAGGTGTCGATTTTACACTAAGTTTCGCCCCTTTTTTATTCCTAAAATAATCCTTAAGCCTTAAATTATTCGATAAAAGCTTGTGTAAAGCAATATTAGTTGTTTTTGCAAGTATCGTTTTGTTGCGTTTTTTAAATGATTATATTGTAAACAACAGCATAAAGTCGCGGTTTGTTGCTTTTTTTATGCGTTTTTTATTGTAATTTTATCCCATATAATGTCAAATTTGAATAACTAAATTAATTAACTAGAAGAGCTACAACTATAATGATTAGAACTTCCTTTCTTATTTTATCAATCTTTTTGTCTTTCATGCTGATTTCATGCGGGCTTTGCAAGTCTTCAAACAAAAACACGCAAGATACCGCTGTTGCCAGTTCCGCTACTGAAAGAATTTTGACCGGTGCTGATCAATTGTCCAACTACCTTCCTTTATTAAAGGGCAAAAAGGTTGGTCTAATGGGTAACCAAACGACTATAGTTGGCGCAGACAAAACACATTTAGTGGATGTGTTATTAGCTGAAGGCGTGGATTTGCGTTTTGGTTTTGCTCCAGAACATGGTTTCCGAGGCACAATTGAACGCGGAGAGAAGGTCGATAATGATAAGGACCAAAAAACAGGTTTACCTCTTTATACGCTATATGGCGGTAATGAAAAGCAGGATTCAATCGTGCAATCGGTTGATGTGATGATTTTCGATTTACAAGATGTTGGGGCTCGTTTTTACACTTATATCACCTCTCTACATCGCGTAATGGAATTGTGTGCAAAACACAATAAAGAGCTAATCGTATTGGATCGCCCTAATCCATGTGGCGACCAAGTGGATGGTCCGGTTCGTAAAGATGACAAATTCAAATCGAATGTTTCTTTCCACAAGATCGCGATGGTGCACGGCCTTACTGTGGGTGAGTTGGCACACATGATCAATGGTGAGAAATGGCTTGAAAATGGCCGTCAATGCAAGCTAACGGTTATTCCAGTCCAAAATTGGGATCATGCAACGATGTACGAATTGCCTGTGATTCCATCCCCAAGTTTACCTAATCATTTGTCGGTACGACTTTATGCTTCTTTATGTCTTTTCGAAGGAACCGAAATTTCGGTAGGTAGAGGTACAGATTGGCCATTCCAAATAGTAGGATATGACAATCCGGTGTACGGTGATTTTACTTTCAATCCAGGGGAAAAAGAAGGCATGGCAAAGCATGTTGAAGGAAAAGGGCAAACAATGTATGGTCTTGATTTAAGAGGGTTGGATGCAAATAAAGAGAAATTCACCTTGAAATATGTCCTTGACATGTACAATAAAATGCCAGATAAAAGCAAATTTTTCACACGTGCTGAATTCTTTGATAAGTTGGCTGGTACAGATGAGTTACGCAAACAAATTCTTGCGGGTAAGTCAGAGTCTGAAATTCGTAAATCTTGGGAGAAAGAATTGTCCGATTACAAGATTATGCGTAAGAAATATTTGTTGTACAAGGATTTTGAGTAATCCGCATTAATAAGAACTAAAACTGTAGAGGTCTATCCTGGAGACGAGATAGGCCTCTAAATTATGATAATCGATTTATTTAATTAGCTATACATGAGAAACACATTACTATTCTCTATTGCGTTGGGTTTAGCTGTGTCGGCGGAGGCTTCAACAGCTAAAGTTGCGAACGCTTCAAATCTACACGCTGCCACAGCCTATTCTAACAGTAGGTTGATGCAAAATACTGTACAAGGTACAGTGTCGGACTCTAGTGGTCCGATAGGAGGAGTGACTGTATCAGTGGTAGGTGTACCAGGGTCTACAATCACAGATGCGGGTGGTAAGTTTAGAATCAATGCACCCCTTGGCGCTACTTTACGTTTTTCTAGCATCGGATATGCTGCAAAAGAAGTGAAAGTGACATCAAATACCATTAACGTAACTCTTGAAGAAGAAGACAACTCTTTGGAAGAAGTCGTTGTGGTAGGTTATGGAACGCAAAAGAAAGAGCACTTAACAGGTGCAGTATCATCAATCAATGTTCAGGAAGTGATGGGCAGTAGGCCTATCCCAGATGCTGGTCGTGGTATGCAAGGTACAATACCAGGTCTATCTATTGTGATCCCTAGTGGAGAGGTTGGGTCAGATCCTGTAATGAAAATACGTGGTCAAATTGCATCTATTCAAGGTTCAAGTAATCCTTTGATCTTGGTGGATAACGTGGAAGTGCCAAGTATCAATATGGTAAATCCTAATGATATCGAAAACATTTCGGTATTGAAGGATGCGGCATCATCTTCGATCTATGGTTCTAAAGCAGCATTTGGTGTAATCTTAATCACAACTAAAAAAGGATCTAAAACAGATTCTCATAATGTGACATACTCGAACAACTTATCGTTGCAGTCGCCATTTAAACCTATTGAAATTGCAGGTATTGATGGTCTAGAATATACACTTGAAGCGCATGAAAATCAGCAACAAGCTGGTCCAGCGGGGGGGTTTTGGCGTGTGAATCGTGAGAGTTTAGAGCGTATACGCGAATGGCAACAAAAATACGGTGGTGTCATTGGCGATCACGATCCAGTAGTTTATGGACGTGACTGGTATTTTGACGGTACTGATAAGTTTGGATTAAGAATTTATGATCCAGCTTCGGTAATGATCAAAGACAATGCGTTCTCTCATTTACACAACTTAGGTTTAAATGGTAAATCAGGTAATACAACTTACAATCTAAGCGCTGGTTTCTTAGGTCAGCAAGGTATGATGAAGCCTGCGCAACATGATGATTTCACGCGTTATAATGGTACGTTGAATTTATCAACCAAAGTTAATGATGCTATAACAATCCGTGGTGGTGCGATGTATAGCAATGGTACAAAACGTTACCCTAACTCGGCTACAGGATTCACTTCAGATCCATGGTTATACCTTTACCGTTGGTCAAGAATATTCCCTATAGGCGCGCAGGAGCATGGTACAGATGTCAGAGATCCTTATTTTGATACAAAAAATGCGCATACAGCACGCAAAATCGATAGATATACTAACTTAAACTTGGGTACTACGATTAATATCCTAGATGGTTGGGATTTGAATGCTGACTATGCATTTAGTACACAAAACAATTCAAACAATACTTCTATGCCCTCGTTTAGAGGTGCATGGCACTGGTATGCACCTGTTGCATGGAACGAAAATGGTAGCCAAGTATATGTAGATGAAAATGGTGTTCCAACAGACAATGGTGGTATTCCTGCTTACCGTTTTCCTGTTGAGACGTATATTACAAAAGAGCAATCTAATATCTATAAGCAGTCGTTGTTATCAAAAAGACATACTTTCAATGCTTTCTCAACTTTCAACAGAACATTCAATAATGATCATGAGATGAAGTTGATGGTGGGTACAAACTTAGTGGCATATGATTGGAACAGCCACTGGGCAAGACGTACCAACTTGATTAATGAGGAAAATCCACAGTTCAACTTCGCTACAGGTCTTGAGACTAACGGTGCAGATGCAAACTGGGATTCGCAAGTAGGTTTCTTTGGTCGTGCTAACTACGCTTACAAAGGTAAATACTTAGTAGAAGGTAACTTGAGATACGATGGTACTTCCAAATTCCCTTCACACTTGAAGTGGAGATGGTATCCTTCGGTATCTGCGGGATGGGTAATGACAAGTGAGAACTTCATGGAAGGAATTACGGATGTATTGAGCTTTGCCAAAATCCGTGGTTCATGGGGTAATATTGGTGACCAGTCTGTAGGTAATGCACTTTATGTGCCTACTATGGGTATCACTAAAAATAACTGGTTAAATGGTTCTGGTCAGCAATTCTTCCAATTAGGTACGCCGGGTGCTGTATCTACAGCAATTTCATGGCAAGAGATTGAGCACACGAATGTAGGTGCTGACTTACGATTCTTCAATAAATTGGGCGTTGTATTTGAATACTTCCAACGCAAAACCAATAGTATGATTATCCCAGGAGAATCCTTGCCAGCAACATTTGGAACTTCAGCTCCACAAGGAAACTTTGGTGCTTTGCGTACAAGAGGTTGGGAAGTTAACTTGGATTACTCTCACCGTTTTGGCAATGGTTTGCGTCTGACAGCGAATGCCAACTTGGCGGATGCTATCTCTGTAATTACTAAAGGTGCAGATTGGAATACACGTTGGGATGATCGTTTATTAAGCAACGCGTATTCTACAGGACGTCGTTATGGCGATATCTATGGTTATGTAACAGATCGTTTATATCAAGCCGATGATTTCGTATACGATGATAATGGTAACCATAAAGTAACTACTATCATTCATGAAGGAAATGCTAGACAGACAAATATGCTTGCTGGTGATAATCCAGTATATCAAACACAGTTCCAAACAGGAACAGTTGCATGGGGATATATCTCTCCAGGTGATGTGAAGTTTGTGGATGTAAATGGTGACGGATACATCACGAATGGCCGTAACACAAATGGCGATCCAGGTGATAGAGTGGTAATTGGTAACACTACACCACGCTACGAGTATGGCTTCCGTTTAGGAGCTGATTACAAAGGTTTTGATATGTCTGTTTTCATGCAAGGTGTTGGTAAACGTGAAATTTGGGGTGCTGGTCAGTTAGCAATTCCTGGTTTCCACGTGAAAGACGGTGCTATGCCTCAGGCTATCGCAGGTGATTTCTGGAAAAAAGACCGTACGGATGCATTCTACCCACGTGCTTGGAACTTAAATGGTGAAGCTACGGGCCAAACTATGGTTCCTCAGACACGTTATTTGTTAGACATGTCTTATTTCAAAATCAAAAATATCACTTTTGGATACGCTTTACAGCCAAATGTATTGAGCCGTATGAATTTGAAAAATGCACGTATCTATGTGTCATTAGAGAACTTCTTCTTGTTTGATAATTTGAGAGGTTTACCAATCGATCCAGAAACGATTTCTGGTAATGGTGGTAACTTAACAAGTGGAAATTACAACTTGGGCAGAACGGGTACAGGTAACCCATCATTCAAATCTGCTTCCTTAGGTATTCAAATTGGGTTATAATTTAAAGTAGGAAAAAATTATGAAAATTAAATATAGCATAGCCCTTTTAACAGCGGCATTGATGTTTTCCAGCTGTGAGAAGTTTCTAGATAGACCTCAGCTTACATCAGCAAATGACGATAATGCTTGGACTACGGAAGAGAATGTTCGTCTATATGCAAATAAATATTATACAGATTTCTTTGAAGGATATGGATCAGGTTTCTCTTTAGGAAGTTCTTATCTATTAACTTTCAGTGATGATGTAGTGCGTCAAGGAAATCAAGGAGAGTTCACACTAGCTGTGCCGAATAGTGCAATTTGGAGCTACACAAATATCCGTTCGATTAATATCATGTTGGATCGTGTAGAGAATAGAATGGCTTCGATATTGACTCCTGAAGCGTATAACCACTGGATGGGTATTGGAAAGTTTTTTAGAGCGATGCGCTATGCCGATTTAGTGACTGCTTACGGTGATGTACCATATTACGATAAACCTGTATCTGATACAGATTACGCTACATTGTACAAAGATCGTACGCCTCGTAATGAGGTTATGGATGCCGTATACGATGATTTGAAATTTGCTTTCGAAAATGTGAGACTTAGTGATGGTGTACAATCAGTAAACCGTTATGTCGTTGCAGGATTCATTTCTCGTATTGCATTGACGGAGGGATCATGGCAGAAATATTATTATAAAAATAATGAGCGCGCGAAGAAATTCTTCGAATTAGCGCAGCAAGCAGGTGATTTCGTTATCAATAGCAATAAATATGCTATTGCGACCGATTATAGATCTCAATTTACGTCTGAAGACCTGAAAGGTAACAAAGACATGATTATGTACAGACAGTATGATGAGGCAATTAATGTGAAACATGCATTACTATCTACACATAACTTGGCTGATAATGTTACTTACGGACCTTCTGCGGATTTATTAAAATCATTTATCTGTGTAGATGGCAATGTATGGCAAAATTCAGATGTTGAAGGTTCCGATGAATTTAAAACATCAGAATTATTCAAGTCGAGAGATTCTCGCTTAGAGGCTAGTTTCCACATTAATCCAACACCTAGAAATAGAGGTTCATTCTTATATATTACGAAGTTTTTGCCACGTGATGTAGAAGCTAGAGTGGCAGCTGGCGAGGCTGCAGGAACGCCTTATACGGGAGCTAACAATACAACAGATGCGCCTGTATTACGTTATGCGGAAGTGTTGCTAAACTGGATTGAAGCTAAAGCTGAATTGGCAACTTTGGGCAACCCAGCGGTGACACAAGCTGATATCGATCGTTCGATTAATCAAATTAGAAAGAGACCTTTAGCAGCTGAAGCGGTGGCTCGTGGAGTTAAGCAGACAGCAGCTATGTCATTAGGTACGCTGCCGGTTGATCCTGAGAGAGATGTGACAGTTACGCCATTGATTTGGGAAATCCGTCGTGAACGTCGTATGGAGATGACTTTTGAGTACTCTAGAATAGAAGATTTGAAGAGATGGTCTAAACTTTCATACATGGATACTGATGCTAATCCAGATTTATTAGCTGGTGGCTGGGTAGACTTCCCGCAACAATTGCCAGGAGAGATTAAATCAGGCATTTCGGTAGTGAAATTAAATGGTCAAGTAGAGGTTTATAATCCAGAGGACGCAGATAGCAAAGCCAAAATGGTAGGATTCTATCGTTATGGGTTGAATAGAGGTAGACAACAGTTCCTTGGTTTAGGTAATGTAAACCCTTATTTATCTCCTATAGGAAGAAACCAAATCAACGAATATGCAGCTCAAGGCTACGTATTAAGTCAAACTGAGGGCTGGCCTCAAAACTAATTTTGAATTTATAATAGATTATAAATATGAATATGAAATTAAAAAGAACTATAGGTCAGTTTTTCCTAGGATTAGTAGGGATGGCAACTATGGTGTCTTGTTCGGAAGATTTTCCGGGCAATATAGAATCGGATAAATTCACGGATCTCAAGTCCATTAAGATTGTGAATGCAGGTGCGAGTGGTACAGAAGTGTTGGAAGGAAATATCGATGAAAATACAAAGACAATTACATTCCCTCGTTTGGATACATTGTCTGATTTCTCCAATATTAAATTCGAAGCGATCACTTCAGAAGGTGCACAATTAGAGAAAGACGTAGTGGCAATTCCTTACGAAAGTGGAAAGACACAAACGGACATTTATCTAAAGGTGACAAACTTGCCAAGATTCAAGGAGTATAGAGCAGTCATTCGATTCAAAGTACCTATTTATGGCGCTAACTTTGATGCGCCAGCGGTATATGATTTCTCTAAAAATGATTTAGGCAATGATATCTATCCATCCTTTGTCACAGCTAACACGCGTGGATCAGGATTTGATGGTAAGCACGTGTTGGTAATAGAAAGAGGGGGTTTAGGTCCTCACTTATTGGAAGTTGAAAAACTCAAAAATAATGTTACAACACCTATTCCATTGAATATGACAGGCGTAATAGGTGGTACACTTACCATCAATATGGGCGCTCAAGTACACGGTCATAGCTATATTGCTAATCTTTCGGGTGGAGCAGCATCGCCATTGAAGATTTATCACTGGGCATCGCCGTCGCAAACACCTGATGTAGTTATCGACATAAATGTTGCTACATTAGCAGATGCAGGTCCTCGTCATGGCGATACCTTCTCTATCAATTTGGATAAAAATGGTAATGGTTATGCTTTCTTCATGTCAGCTACTGGAAAGATTATCCGTATTAAAATCGAGAACTTTAAGACTGGCTCAGAACCGACAGTATTAGCACCTCGTATCAATTATGAGCAATGGGGACACTTCTCTCAAATTGGTACGACGGAGTCTTATATTCTTTCGGGACACTCTCAACCATTATCGTTAGTAAACAATGCAGGGTCAATATCATATACTGTGAAAGCAGGTTCATTGCCAGGAAGTTTTTCTGACGTGAAAATATTCACTTTCAATGGTCATCGTTACATGTTAGGAATCACTGTGCCTAGAAATTCAGCAACTTCTGGAGCAACTTTATACATGTATAATATTACTAGCGGAGAGAATATAGTAGACGCGCTAACAGCATTAGAACAAACAGCGGAGAATGGAAAAGTTGCGCCTCACGAATTTTCTTACAATCTTGTTACAGCATTAAGTGGCTCTCCTGGTACCCAAGCGGGATACTATATTGAGAAAGATGCCACAGGTAAAGATGAGAAGTTACTCATCTACGGAGCTACTACTCAAGGCGGATTCGCTGTTATTGAGTTTGGCCGTGGAGTTGCTGAAGATTAATGATCAGATTTCAATAAAAAATAAATAACTGAAGGACATCGAACCCTTATTCCCAGATAAGCTTAGATGTCCTTTTTTAACCATTATAAATTAATTACGATGAAAAGGATACCATTTTATGCCGTTATGCTTCTTTCATTTGCATTACTGCTCAACTCTTGTAGCAAGGATACTGTTGGTCCAGGCACGGATCCAGATCCAAACCCTAATCCCAATCCTCCAGCTACCGAATTAATATTTCCAAAGAAGGAAATGCGCGCTGCATGGATCGCTACGGTATGGAGCATAGACTGGCCCACTTCGCGTGAAGTAGCTGCTCAAAAGAAACAATATACAGACTTATTGGATCGCTTGAAGCAACTTAAATTTAATACAGTCTTTGTACAGGTTCGCGGGATGGGTGATGCTTTTTATGACTCACCTTATGAGCCATGGAGTGCAAATATTACAGGCACACGAGGCAAGAATCCAGGATACGATGTCCTTCGATTTATGCTGGATGAAGCGCATGCACGTGGCATAGAATTCCATGCTTGGATCAATCCTTATCGTATTGCTACACGTGCTAGTGCTGCAACAGCTTATCCAGCTTTGCATAGTTCAGTATCGCCAAGTTGGGTGGTAGATCATGAGAAGATTCAGATATACAACCCGGCATTGCCAGAGGTAAGACAGCGATTGGCAGATATCGTAAAAGATATCATTACAAAATACAATGTCGATGGCCTGCATCTCGATGATTATTTCTATCCAGATCCTAGCAGTGCAGGATCGATGAAGTCTGATGATGATGATTTCAATAGACTGAAAGGATCATTCACCGACAAAAATGCGTGGAGAAGGGATAATGTAGACAAGGCTATTGAGTTGATTCACACTACCATTAAAACACATAAACAAGAAGTCGTCTTCTCGATTTCACCTGCGGCAAGCCGCGCTTACAATTACAATACCTTATACGCCGATCTACCGAAGTGGACTTCGTCAGGCTGGGTAGATATTTTGATTCCACAATTGTATCAAGAAATTGGTAATTCGTCTAATCCATTCGAACGCAATCTTGCTGACTGGACACAATTTAGAGGAAAAGCACAAGTCGTTATCGGACATGGATACTACAAATTCGGTGCTGCCGATGGAGGAGCTAAATTTCAATCCGTGCAAGAGCTAGTTAACCAGTTCGATTTAGTACGCAATAACCGTTTTACAGTAGGTTCAGCAATTTATTCGGCTCGGGATATTTTGGCAAACCGGATTGGTATCACAGACAAGCTTGCTGAACTGTATGCTAAAGATGTGCTTATGCCATTCGCAGGTCGTGCTGTAGCATCTGCTCCTGCTGTTCCGAGTAATCTTTCATTAAGTGGAAGTGAATTGAGCTGGACAGGTTCTGGATCTAATATTCGCTTTGCTGTTTACTACTTTAGTAACCTAAAAGCGGAGGGAGAATTAGTAGGAGTGACGACTTCAAATAAACTCACCGTATCCAAAAATGGGTACTATTGTGTGACGGCAGTGAATGTGGATCATGTAGAAAGTAAAGCTTCTAATACAATAGAGAAGAAGTAAACAAATCATTAATGAAAAGGGTATCTTTGGGTACCCTTTAATTTTTTTTACTTATGAAAAGAATATTATTAGCACTAATTCTTAGTTTTTTCTTCTTCGCAACTTTTGCACAGACACCATTTAAATTTGCTCAAATCACGGACACACATATTGGTGGTCATTCTGGTGAGGAGGATTTGCGGAGAACGGTAGCGGATATCAACCAACTAAAGGATATTGATTTTGTTATTTTATCAGGTGATGTAACCGAATTTGGGTCAGATGAGGAGCTCCAGCTTGCCAAATCTATTCTCAATGGTCTAAACAAACCTTTATATATCGTTCCAGGTAATCATGACAGCAATTGGTCAGAGAGCGGCGCAAACTCCTTCCGCAAAATATTTGGCGGAGAGACCTTCTTTTTCGAACACAAAGGTTATCAATTTGTGGGAACTACTTCAGGGCCGAATATGCGCATGAGTCCAGGTCAGATTCCGCGCGAAAATTTAGTGTGGATAGACTCTATATTTAAAGCGAATCCGGATGTCAATGTTCCGTTGATTTCGATCAATCACTATCCTTTGGATTCTTCATTAAATAATTGGTACGAATTAGTCGATAGATTGCAAGATCGCAATATTCAATTTGCTTTGTGTGGCCATGGTCATAGTAATAAATTATACGATTGGGATGGTATTCCGGGGGTAATGGTTAGATCGAACCTTCGTGCCAAAGCAGATGTGGGTGGATATAATATCATTTCCTTGACTCCAGATTCAGTCTTCTTTCACGAACGTAATCCCGGAATCCGCACCCAAGAAGCATGGTTGAAACTTCCTCTTGGAAAATTAACTTTTTCAGGAGCATATAAACGTCCAGATTTTAGTGTTAATAATTCCACCAAAGCCAAGGTCGAGTGGGAATACATTAATGACGGCGATTTGGGAGCTGGCTTCAGTACAGATGGGAAATTGGCGTTTACAGCCAATACAATCGGGGAACTTTTTGCTTTGGATTTAAGAACCGGTAAACGTGTATGGGCGTACCAGACGCAAGGAAAAATATATTCTACCCCAGCGGTTGCTAATGGTATAGTCGTAGTCGGCTCGACAGACAACTTTATTTATGGAGTTGATAGTAAGTCTGGTAAAGAAATTTGGAAAGCACAAGCGAACAAAGCCGTATTGGGCTCTCCCAATATCTATAAAGGTAAGGTCTATATTGGGGCGTCGGATGGAATTTTCAGATGTTTGGACCTGCGTACCGGAAATGACGTTTGGACTTTTGATCAAGTGAAGAATTATGTGTCTACGTTGCCTACCATTGCAGATGATAAAGTCATATTTGGATCTTGGGGGAATGGTTTCTATGCGTTGGATGTGAATAATGGCCAATTAGTGTGGGAGTGGAACAATGGACATGCTAATCGGATGTTCTCTGCCGCCGCTTGTTATCCTGTAGTGGCTAACAATCGAGTATTCATTGTAGCTCCGGACCGTTATATGACGGCGTTGGATTTGAAAACAGGCCAAGTGATCTGGAGAGAGAAGAAAGATGAATACCGTGTGCGCGAGTCTATGGGATTATCGTTTGATAAAAAACATGTGTATGCTAAAACCATGGATGGGGAGCTGATAGGCGTTCCTGTCACTTCGAGCTTCATGGATGTAAGGTGGAAGTCCGCGTTGAAGCTGCCTTATGAATTGACACCATCTGCGATCTACAGCAATAAGGATATTATCGTCGTGCCGAATAATTCGGGATTAGTGTCTGCAGTACATCCTAAGTCGGGAGAAGTGCTCTGGCAATACAAAATATCCAATGGCATGGTCAACCCACCGTTAGTCGCCAAAAATTATATTATCACCAGTACAATGGACGGCAAAATCGTTAAGTTGAGCTACTAGCTGAATCCTTATTTTTGATACAAAAAGCGAATGATTTTTCATTTGCTTTTTTTTTGTATTCGAGTCTTTGCAGATTTTTTCATGTTCTTATTGGTTTTGCGCATAAACTTGAATAATTATTTTGATTTAATGCTTTCTTATGTCTAATTTTAAACGGAAGTTAATATAACTTCTTGTTACTGACCTAGTAAAATAAACTTAAATACAAAAAGGCTATGCGAAAATTTGTACTATTTTCAATTGCTCTGGGGATGTCTTTACCGACCTATTCATTTGCTGCAAAAAATGATTTCGGAGGCAACCCATCGAGCCTTTCCTTCACCACTCTTTCATCCACAAACCAACAAACAGTTCAAGGAACTGTAACAGGTAAGTCGGGTCCTATAGAAGGAGCAACGGTTTCCGTAGTGGGTGGAGCTTCAACACAGACAGATGGGAGCGGTAAGTTCTCGATTTCTGCCAATGTGGGAGCCAAACTACGAGTCTCCATTGTCGGCTATGCAACAAAAGAAGTGGTGGTAACTTCTTCTAGTCTGAATATCGTGCTAGAGGATGAAGGAACATCATTAGATGAAGTGGTAGTAGTTGGTTACGGTACCCAGAGAAGGGGTAATGTGACGGGCGCGGTATCTACTGTCAATATCAAGGAGAATCTGGAAGGGCGAACGGTAACGGACGTGGGGCGTGCCATCCAAGGTACTACCCCGGGACTGAACGTTACCATCCCAAGTGGAGAGGTCGGCTCTGATCCGGTTATCAAAATCCGGGGAGCAGTAGCGTCAATAACAGGAAGTAGCTCGCCTTTAATATTGTTGGACAATGTCGAGATACCGAGTATCTTATATGTCAATCCCGACGATGTAGAATCCATTACGGTCCTCAAGGATGCTGCAGCCTCATCCATTTATGGTGCTAAAGCTGCGACAGGGGTGGTATTGATTACCACCAAGACAGGAGCGGCAGGAAAACCTAGTATAAATTATTCGAATAACTTCTCATTCCAAAACCCATACAAAAAATTTGAAATGGGTACCATTAATGCATTGAAGTATTCTGTGGATGCACTAGAACGTGTGGGTGGTACAGTGTATGGAGCCTTCTACGCATTGGATAAGGCGAGCTATGAGAAAGCATTAGAGTGGGAAAATAAATATGGCGGTAAATTAGGTCCTAACGATCCTACTGTCTACGGTAGAGATTGGTTTGTGGACCCCGCATTTCCAGGCAGAAAGTATGGTCTAAGAACCTATGATCCCTATGAGTACATGATCAGAGAATGGGCGCCTACGAAAACCCATAATTTCTCCGTGAATGGTACTTCGGGCAAAACAAAATATAGTACATCTTTCGCGGCAGTAGATCAAAGCGGGATGATTAAACCAGGCAATGCAGATAATTTTACAAGATATAATGCCGGTCTCAGATTATCTACGGACCTCACCGATTTTCTAACAGTACGTGGAGGAATGCTTTATTCGCAACGGATTAAATCTTATCCTTATGCGACCAATTCTACAACGGCCGATCCATGGTTATACATTTACCGCTGGAGCTCCCTTTATCCTATGGGATATGATGAATTAGGAAATCCGATTCGTAGCCCGTGGAGTGAAAATGAATTTGCAAATAAGGCTGCAATGAAGCGTAACTACATCAATGCGAATGTGGGAACTACGTTACAGCTCAAAAGTAATTGGAAAGTAGATGTGGATTATACCTTTACCAATGAAGATTACAAATGGAATAGAAACGGTACACGATTTACAGGTGCGAACAGTTGGGTAGCACCGCGAGAGCGTAAGGATGTCAATGGAAACCCGGTATATGTAAATTCTGATGGTCAAGTAGTGGCGGCAGGAAGTCCAGGAGCAATGTTGGCGTATGATTTAATCAATGAGACATATACGGCAAATGGATCCAATCCAGACCATATCTATCAACGTTCGGAAGATGAATTCAAACATACGCTTAATGCATTTACAACCTATAACCTAAACTTAAATACAGATCACGACTTCAAATTTATCTTAGGTACAAACCTAGTCACTGGTCATGGTAAATTTCATTGGACTCAACGCACCAATTTATTGGATATTACCAACCCACAGTTTGACCTCGCTGTAGGTGAAATAACGGGTAGCGGTGGAGAATATTGGGATGCACAGTTAGGATACTTTGGACGTATCAATTATGCATTCAAAAACAAATACTTATTCGAAGGAAACCTCCGTTATGATGGTTCGTCAAAGTTCCCTAAAGATTTAAAATGGCGATGGTTTCCGTCTATGTCAGCAGGTTGGGTGGTTTCAGAAGAATCCTTCATGCAGGCCCTTAATCCAGTCGTTAGTTTCCTGAAATTCAGAGGTTCATGGGGTGTGATTGGAAATCAGGCAGTTCCTTCAGATTTATATGTTTCTAATATGCAAACTTCAGAAAGTTCATGGATCGCAAATAATGCCAAAGTTGTATCTGTAGGATCACCAGCATTGAGCTATCCAGAAGTATTCTGGGAAAATATTGAAACACTCAATGGAGGTATGGATGCCCGTTTTTTGAATAATAAATTAGGTTTGACTGTTGAATGGTACAAGCGTTCGACTACTAATATGTTTGGTCTTTTGGACGGGACGACTTGGACTATCGGTGGATCTGCGCCAGTGTTGAATAGGGGCTCCCTTGTGACTAAAGGCCTTGAGATAGCGATAGATTATAATCATCGTTTTGAAAATGGTCTAGGTATAAATCTTAGAGCCAATTTTGATGATGCCAAATCTCGTGTCTACGGGTATACGCCATCTCGCGTAACAGGTGCATTATATGATGGATCTGTGTATGGAGATATCTGGGGCTATGTAACAGATAGACTTTACCAAATGGATGATTTTATTTTGGGTACTGATGGTAAACCTCAATTAGTGACACTGACACCAGATATGACAAAATATAACACCAGCGGTGGCGGAAAAGCCTATTTGCTAAAAAATAACCCTGATGGAAGTAAACCTATCTATCAGCCAAGATTAGAGAATTCTGCAAATTTTGATTTTGGTCCCGGTGATGTGAAATTCAAAGATTTGAATGGTGATGGCGAAATCGATAATGGTGATGGTACGGTGGATAATCCGGGTGACAGAACAATAATCGGTAATACGACTCCTCGTTTTAATTATGGATTCAGATTTGGTGCGGATTACAAAGGAATTGATTTTGCGATTTTCTTCCAAGGTGTGGGCAAACGTGAGGTGTGGGGTCAAGGATTCCTAGCACAGGCAGGATGGCACGTATCTGACGGTGCGATGCCGGCTACTTTTGTTAATGATTATTGGACGCCTGATAATACTGGAGCTTTCTATCCAGCGGCTTACAGTAATGGCGGTACAGCAGATATTAACAATATGCAGGTGCAGAGCAGATATTTGTTGGATATGTCTTATTTGCGTATCAAAAATATTTCCCTTGGTTATACATTGCCTCTTGAGTTAACGCAAAAAGCTAAATTAAGTAGAGTGAGAATATACACTTCGTTAGAAAACTTCTTCACCTGGGATAAGTTGAATGGCTTGCCTATCGACCCAGAGGAAGTTTCTGGGTATTCGATATTCAATACTTCTAATTATAATTCAGGAAGAACAGGGGTAGGAGTACCAACATTTAAAAGTGCTTCTTTTGGATTACAATTAACATTCTAAATGATATCAACATGAAAAAGATAATATATATACTACTAGGCTCCACGCTCAGCATGATGAGTTGTGACAGTTTATTAGACCGTCCAGAGTTAACAAAAATAACCGATTCGGAAGGCAATTATTGGCGCAATGAAAACGATTTGAGATTATTTGCCAACGACTTCTATCCCAATTATTTTGTAGGATATAATACAGCGTTTGGTACCGCCTATGCACCGCTGACGGGATATAATTTTGCTGATGATTTTACTTCACAAGGAGCGCAAGCGAATCTGCTGGGTACGGTACCTACCGGAACTGGGGGTTCTTCGTCCGCAGCTATTTCTGTACTTCGTCTCGAACACCCAGGACCTAACTGGAATTTTTATTGGGTAAGAAAGGCTAATTTACTCCTTTCAAGAATTGAGACAACGGCCAAAAATAATATTTCCGAAGAAGCTTTTAAGCACTGGACTGCGGTAGGCCGATTTTTTAGAGGATACGAGTATTCCCGCTTGGTGAGTAATTTTGGCGACATTCCCTATTATGATCAAGAAGTATCCGTAAGTAATCCGGATGATATGTACAAAACACGTGACCCAAGAGGTGAAGTGATGGACAAAGTCTATGACGATTTTAGATTTGTGTTGGATAATATGCGGGAGAGTGACGGCAATGGCTATGTCAATCGTTATGCAGCAGCAGCCTTGATATCCAACTTGATGTTATTTGAAGGGTCATGGCAGAAATATCATAATCTAGATGGTACACGGGCAAAGAAATATTTGGAAATGGCGCGTGATGCTGCACAATATGTGATGGAAAGTGGTAAATGGTCTTTCTCGGCAGATTTTAAAAGTCTTTTTGCATCCGAAAGCTTAGCGGGTAATCCGGAAGTAATCTTTCACAGAACCTACGATGACGGGTTAGCGGTAAGGCATGCGGTGGGATCGTACAGCAATGGTACGGAATCCCAAGCGAGATCCGCGAATTTGGACTTGTTGAAGGATTTTATCAGTGTAGATGGTAAAGTATGGCAAAATTCGGCAGTAACGAATGCAAATAGCTTCCGTCTACAAGATTTAGCAAAAACAAGAGATCCCCGATTTGAAGCCACATTTATGGATACTGTGAATGCTTCTGCCTCAGGTACTTTTGTGTATGCACACAAATTTGCAGGCAGAGAAGCATTGAGCTATATCGGATCAAGTTATCCTCCTAAATGGGGATCCAACACCAATACAAATGATGCGCCAATTGTGCGTCTCGCTGAAGTCGTGTTAAACTGGATTGAAGCGAAACAAATACTCGCTGAGTTTTATGGAGGTGTTGCGGTGACGCAATCAGATTTAGACCGATCGATCAATGCTATCCGTAATAGACCATTAGATAATGTGGCTACTGCTAAGGGTGTGACCAAAACGGCACCTTTGATCTTAGCTAGCTTGCCAAATGATCCGGAGCGCGAGAGTGATGTGTCGCCACTGATGTGGGAGATCAGACGAGAGAGACGTATGGAATTTGTGTTTGAATATGCGCGGATTCAAGATATTAGAAGATGGAAGAAATTGCATTATCTCAACTTCACGTCGGAAGATTACCGATTGGGCCCTTGGATAATCGGAAATGTAGATCTACGCGATCGCGCAAATCCTGGAAAGATCGCTCCAAGCTATAGAAATGTATTGCAGGTGAAGAATGCAGCAGGGCAAATCATTACGTACAATGGCACAAATGACGCAGAAATGGTGGGCTATTATGTGGTAAGAAATTTTGCTAACCGTTTGGCTGTGCAAGATCGCAATTACCTAGCACCAATCAGTCAATTGCTTATTGACGAATATAAAGACAGAGGTTTTACACTCAACCAAACCACGGGTTGGTAATTTATTTCCCCAATAAATGATGGCGTTTCCTGTCATTTATTGGGGAATTTTATACTTTTACAAATTCAATATATATTCCTATACCTAATTTTTTTATGAAAGTTTTCGCAACTATTTTATTCTTATTTATTTCTAGTACTATTCTGTGGGCTCAGCAACAATCTTGGATTCGGATCAATCAACTTGGCTACCTTCCTGAAGGTAAAAAAGTAATGGTCTGGGTTTCAAAAGGAAATCAATCCATCAAATCTTTTGAGGTATATGATGCAGACAACAACAAAGTAGCCTACAAAGGTAAAGTCAATAAAATATTTGGAAAATATGGACCTTTTGAGCGTGGCGCACGACTAGATATATCTCGGGTGCAAAAATCCGGTAGATATTATGTAAAAACAGATGATGGTACACAGTCGCCGGTTTTTAAAATCAATTCTGATGTGTACAAGGGTGCTGCAGATTTTACCTTGCGCTACATGCGTCAGCAGCGGACATTATTTAATCCTTATCTTCAGGATAGCTGTCATACGCATGATGGTTTTACCATGTATGCCTCCTCAGTTGGTTTGCCAGACAGCACGCATATAGATGCTGGTGGTGGATGGCATGACGCTTCGGATTATTTACAATATTCGACGACCTCAGCCAATGCTGCCTTTCACTTATTAGCTGCTTATCGGGATTTTCCAGAGGTTTTTGGAGACGAAAAACAAGCTAATGGCTTGGATGGTAAGAATGGCATTGCTGATGTTCTAGACGAAGCCAAATGGGGATTGGATTGGTTGTTAAAAATGCATCCAAAGCCTAATATGATGTTCAATCAAATAGCGGACGACCGTGATCATTCGGGATACCGCTTGCCAGGATTGGACTCCTTGTATGGACGTGGACATGAAAGACCTGTATATTTCATCGATGGTAATCCACAACAGCGTGGCAAATTTATGAATAACACGACGGGTACAAGTTCGACAGCTGCGAAATTCACCAGTGCTTTTTCATTGGGCTATCATTTACTAAAAGATAAAGATCAAGACTATGCGGCATTGCTGAAAGAAAAAGCTAAATCTGCTTATGATTATGCTTATATCAAACCCGGTGTGACACAAACCGTGTCTGTCAAGTCTCCGTATATCTATGCCGAAGATAATTGGGTGGATGATATGGAACTTGCTGAAGCCATGATGTATTCTTTGAAGCAGGATCCAGCTTATTTGGACAAAGGACTGAATTATGCACGTCAAGAGCCCGTTACTCCGTGGATGATTCGAGACACGGCCAATCATTACCAATACTATCCTTTTATCAATTTAGGTCATTATGAGCTCGCGAAGCATACCAAAGGCAAAGAACGTGAGGAAGTTATAAAGTATTATAAAGAGGGGATTGAATATGTGTGGAATAGAGCTAAGGACAATATGTTTTATCGCGGTGTGCCTTATATCTGGTGTAGCAATAACCTGACGACTTCTTTTGCTATACAAACGTACTGGTATAAACAATTGACGGGCAGCACAGCTTATGAAGAGTTAGAACAAGCGAATTTTGATTGGTTGTTTGGGGTTAATCCTTGGGGTACAAGTATGGTTTTCGGATTGCCGGCAGATGGGGACACACCAGTACATCCGCATTCATCGCTTACTTATTTGCATAATTATCCATTGGATGGAGGATTGGTAGATGGTCCGGTATACGCATCAATTTATAACAATCTCATTGGTATACAGCTATTGGCTGAAGATGAATATGCGAAGTTTCAAAGTGATTTAGTCGTGTATCATGATGATTTTGGCGACTATAGCACGAATGAGCCTACCATGGATGGTACAGCATCATTAATCTACTTGCTTTCAGCCAAAGAGGCGGAAGGTCAAAAAAAAAAGTAAAAGATAAATTTGGAGCAATAGTACGTGGCAATCCACAGACCCCTCATATTAGCTTGGTGTTTACGGGGGATGAATTTAGAGATGGTTTGCCACATATCGCTGCTACCTTGAAGAAGAATAAAGTAAAAGGAGCTTTTTTTGTTACAGGAAAATTCTTGGAAGACAAAAAGTCGGCGAAGTTACTTAAGAAATTATATAAGGACGGACATTATGTAGGTCCACATTCGGACCAGCATCTTTTGTACGCGCCTTGGGAAAATAGGGATAGTCTCTTGATTACTCAGGCAGTTTTTGAAAAGGACCTAGAGGATAATGTGGAGCGATTAAGTGAATGGGGGATTAGTCGCGGTGATATGTTTATTCCGCCATACGAATGGTATAATGAAAAAATAGTGGATTGGTCTGCGCAAAAAGGTTTTGAGGTATATAATTTCACACCTGGATTGCGAACTGCTGCAGATTACACGTATCCCGAGATGGAGAATCGGTATATGTCATCAGAGAAGATTTTGAAGCAATTGTTTGATTATGAAGAGGTTAATGGCTTGCATGGCTACGTTATTTTGATACATTTGGGAACAGATCCTCGTCGTAAGGATAAGTTTTATCATAAGATTGAAGAAATCATACAAAGATTGCAGTTAAAAAATTATATTTTCGTTCCGCTTAAAAAATTATAAATGCGTTTTTTTGCGTGTTTTGCAAAAAAGTCGCATATTTACGATATTATAGATTATTTAAAGAATTTGTTTTAGATGGTTAATACAACAGAGAAAGATTCTAATTACCAGGATCTGGACAAAATGTCTGTCCTAGAGTTACTTACGAATATCAATAAAGAAGATAAAACGGTGCCAGATGCCGTAGAGCGTGCTATTCCTCAGATTGAGGCTTTAGTAAAGCAAGCGGTAGAAGGCATGAAGCAGGGTGGACGTATTTTCTATATTGGCGCTGGGACAAGCGGTCGTTTAGGGATATTGGATGCCTCTGAGTGTCCTCCAACGTATGGTGTGCCATTTGATTGGGTAATTGGTCTTATCGCTGGAGGGGATACTGCTATACGTAAAGCAGTGGAATTTGCGGAAGATGACATGGAACAAGCATGGAAAGACCTTGATGAATATGTGATCACTCCGAACGATATTATTATAGGTATTGCAGCTTCAGGTACTACGCCGTATGTAATCGGTGGATTGAAAGAAGCTAATGCGAGAGGAATAGCTACAGGATGTGTAGTATGTAATGGTGGCTCACCAATTGCTGCTATCGCAAAATATCCAGTTGAAGTAATCGTAGGTCCGGAGTTCGTAACTGGTTCTACACGTATGAAGTCGGGTACAGCACAAAAATTGGTGTTGAATATGATTAGTACGTCTGTAATGATTCAATTGGGCCGTGTCAAAGGAAACAAAATGGTAGATATGCAACTATCCAACCACAAGCTGGTAGGACGCGGTGTACGTATGGTCATGACCGAAACTGGTGCTGAAGAAAGTGTAGCAACAGAATTGTTGGAAAAATTTGGCAACGTGCGTAAGGCAATTGAAGCATTTAATCAGAAACAATACTAAACAATAGACTATATGTCACCTATTATATTACTATCATTTTTAGTGGTTTACTTCGTGATACTTCTCGGGGTATCCTATTTCACTTCTAAAGGCTCGGCAGATAACTCTACCTTCTTTGTTGCTAACCGTAATTCAAAATGGTATTTAGTTGCTTTCGGAATGATTGGTACGGCGCTCTCTGGAGTTACATTTATTTCGGTGCCCGGAGACATCGGTAATGCGCCAGCAGGTCTAGAACCCAATAATTTCAGTTATTTCCAATTTGTGTTGGGTAATGCGTTGGGTTTTGTCATTATAGCCTATGTGCTATTGCCATTATACTACCGCATGAATCTTACTTCGATCTATACGTATCTGGAAGAAAGATTAGGCTATAAAAGTTATAAATCCGGTGCGATGATTTTCTTAGTTTCTCGTACTATTGGATCAGCATTCAGACTTTATCTTGTAGCCATTGTATTGCAACGTTATATATTTGATGCTTGGAATATTCCATTTTTCGTGACTGTATCTGCATGTTTGCTTTTAATTTGGCTTTACACAAACAAAGGTGGTCTTAAGACTATCATTATTACGGATACATTACAGACGACTTTCCTCGTTCTTGCCGTTATCCTATCTATTTATTTTATGGCTGATGGACTAGGAATTACTGTAATTGAAGCTTTTGAGAAAGTGAAAGACAGCTCCTATTCGAAAGTGTTTATCTGGGAGAATTTATTGGGTGATACAAGACACTTCTGGAAGCATGTGATCGGTGGTGCATTCGTGACTATAGCGATGACTGGTCTTGATCAGGATTTGATGCAAAAGAATTTGAGCATGAAAACGATCGGCGAAGCACAGAAAAATATGATGACTTTCACATCTATTTTTATTGTGATTAATATCTTTTTCTTGTGTGTAGGCGCTTTGTTATATTTCTACGCAGATGCCAATGGCATTAATATCGCTGATTTAGGTAAGTCAGACTACCTGTATCCCGAAATTGCGTTGAGACACCTGGGTTTATTGCCTGGTATAGTGTTTATGATGGGACTGACTGCGGCCACCTTTGCTACAACCGACTCTGCATTGACGGCATTAACTACGTCTTACTGTGTGGATTTCTTAGGATTCAATAAAAAGGAAAACCCTAATGACCCTAAATTAGTGAAACAAAGAAATATCGTACACATGGCATTCTCTGTGGTAATGTTATTGGTTATTTTGCTATTCCACGTCATTAATGATGATTCAGTTGTTTCGGCTATCTTCAAGATCGCTGGATATACATATGGTCCATTGTTAGGCTTATTTGCTTTTGGCATATTGACCAAACGCCGCGTCAATGATAACCTTGTGCCTTATATTTGTGTGTTGGCTCCTCTATTTATTTGGTTATTGACCATGTATGTATTGCCTTACACTTCTTATAAAATCGGATTTGAATTAATTGTTTACAACGGATTAATTACTTATCTATTGTTGCTCATTACTTCTCCAGGAAGAGCTTCTGAGAAAGAGCTATCTAATTAGGAATTGCGATTCAGTGATTTGTGTGTACAAAAAATTAACATTAAGTTTGAATATTAGTTTTTTGTACACATGTATCACTTAGTAGAAGACACCGTTTCCTTCATTCGCCAACGCATAGGCGAATTCACTCCCGAATTTGGTATTATTCTAGGCACAGGCTTAGGTAAGCTAGTAAACGAGATTGATATCGCGTATCAAATCATGTATGTTAATATTCCAAATTTTCCTATTTCGACAGTAGAATTTCACACGGGCAAGCTTATTTTTGGGGTGCTCAATGGCCGTAATGTAGTTGCTATGCAAGGAAGGTTGCATTACTACGAAGGCTATAATATGCAAGAAATAACTTTTCCAGTTCGAGTAATGAAGGATTTAGGGATTAAAAAGTTGTTTGTATCCAATGCTTCAGGCTCGTTAAATGAAAATATCAAGAAAGGCGATATTTGCATCATAGATGATCATATCAACTTGCTACCTGATAATCCGCTTCGTGGTCCTAACGATGACCGCTATGGGGACCGTTTTCCCGACATGAGTGCGCCATACGATAAAGTGATGCAAGAGCAAGCGCTTCAAATTGCTTCTAATCTAGATGTTCGTGCACAGCGGGTAGTCTATGTGTCTACTCTGGGACCAAATCTCGAAACGCGTGCTGAGTACCGCTATATGCGCCTGATAGGTGGTGATATCGTAGGTATGAGTACAGTCCCAGAAGTTATTGTGGCCAATCATATGCAGTTACCTGTTTTTGCGATTTCGGTAGTTACGGATGAAGGTTTTCATGCGGACTTGCAGCCTGTATCGCTGCAGGAGATAGTCAGAGTGGCTTCTGAAGTTGAACCTAAGATGACTCAGGTGTTAAAAGAGTTAATTGCCATGCAATAACACTAATTTTATCCTTATTTTTGCCTGTATATTTTGAGTCTAGATGAGTAGATATTTTTTGCGTAACTTATTAAGTTTTTTATTCTTTTTCGCATTTACTTTTGCGCTCCAAGCACAAGTTAACGATGAATTCAGTTCGGCATTAGATTCTGCTAGAGCCAAGGAGGATAATAAAAAAGATTCGGTGATATTCTCTTCGAAATATGTACGTTATGCTACATTGAATATGCTCAAATATGCTACGCATACGAAGCAAATAGATACGACACATCACAACTTTCACTATTATAATAATCAAAATCTGCCGTGGAATCCTAGTATCAATTTAGGTTCTTATGGATTAGCTACACGGGATTTGTTATTTACACCAAGCAAAAAAATCGGCTTTCAACCTGGTTTCCATGCGCTCGAGCGTTACCTATTGACGTCAGATTCTGTGTTATACTATCGCGCTAGAGCACGTTATTCAGAGCTGTATGCGGTAGGTTTCTTTTTTGCAGACCAAGTTTTCAAGGCTAAGCTGGCGCAAAATATCAATCCCAATTGGAATATTGGTATAGACTATCATGCGACTAATACCGATGGTTACTATTTCAATCAGGATTATTCCGACCGAAAGGGGGCCGTACATACCTGGTATGAATCACCAAGTAAGCGCTACAATCTTCTTGCTAATGTGACTTTCAATAAGTTGGATGCTACGGAGAATGGCTCCATAAGAAACGATACGATATTTAGGGATGATCAAGTAAGTTCTTTGTACTCGGTCATTACACGTCTACGGGGACAGCGTCAGAATAGGCCTTACAACAAATGGAATGACAATAGTTTGTTTCTTCGTCAATCCTATTTTATAGGACGTCTGGACACGATAAATAAGGGGCTTCCAGAGATGGAAATACATCCTACTAATGCTATCGCACACAATACCCATATCAGACAGCAACGCTTTGTGTTTTACAAAAACGAAGCTGATGATGGAAATGCTTTTCCATTTGGCAATTTTGTAGAGGTGCATGACACCACGAAAGTAACGACGATTTCTAATGAGTTTACGTATGCTTTCTACTTGCGTCCCAAGTCTTTCCTCAAAAATGAAGCGAAGCTTAATCTCGGCTTTCAGAATGATTTAATCTGGTTTGCCGATAGTATTTCGAATGATTTTTATCAAAATTCATCCGTAAAAGGTGATTTAAGTTATAAATTTTCGAATAGGATAGATCTCAATGTTGGTGTAAACCAAATTGTGGTGGGACACAATTTTGGCGATTACTTATATGAAGCCAAAGCGGACATTTTGATTGGAGAACGGGTAGGAAAGATTTCCTTAGGCGCTTATTCGCAAAATAAATCGCCTGAAATCGTTTTCAACCGAATGAATTATACCTATCACCAATGGAGTAACAACATGGACAAAACCAAGACGCAGAACGTTTCTTTTGTGTATGCTAATCCAAAGTTAGGCTTTAGAGGACGAATTGAGTACTTTTTAATTGATAATTACCTGTACTTCAAGGAGGTGGATAATCCGAATGAAGATGGACGATTAAGCAAGGTTATTGAAGCAGCTCAATATGGGAAACTAAACTTTTTAAAGGCTACGGTGGAACAGAATTTTAAATTCGGTAAGTTTCATTTGGATAATCGTGTGGTTTACCAAAAATCAGATGCTATGGACGTGATAGCCACACCTGAATTATACACTTGGCATAGCTTCTATTACGATTCGAGATGGTTTGACGTGCTCAATTTACGTATTGGTACTGATGTTAGATTTAATACACCTTTTGTGACGCCATCTTATTCCATTAACACGGGTCAATTCTATAATACGAATCATAGTCTTGAATTTTCCACGTATCCAATAGTAGATGTGTGGGCAACCATGAATATTAAGCGTGTGAATCTTTTCATCAGCAACAATTTTACCAATCAGTATATATATCCAAAAGGTTATTATTCCGTACGACGCTATCCAATGAATCCTGCAAACTTTAGGTTTGGAGCATCATGGAAGTTTTACGATTAAAAATTATCTCTCTTTTCCTTAGGAAATTACACTTGAGAGGCCTAAAAAAGTTGAAAAAACATTTTGAAACTTAAAAATTAGGGCTATATTTGCACACGCAATCGGATAAAGGTTGCATCGTTCTAATAAAGAATAATCCAATGTTTGGAGGCTTAGCTCAGCTGGTTCAGAGCATCTGCCTTACAAGCAGAGGGTCACTGGTTCGAATCCAGTAGCCTCCACCAAACATTTTATGGAGAATTAGCTCAGCTGGTTCAGAGCATCTGCCTTACAAGCAGAGGGTCACTGGTTCGAATCCAGTATTCTCCACCAATCATTCTTCGGAGGCTTAGCTCAGCTGGTTCAGAGCATCTGCCTTACAAGCAGAGGGTCACTGGTTCGAATCCAGTAGCCTCCACACTACACATGAAATAGGCCGTCTCAAAATAATTGAGGCGGCCTATTTTAGTTTGACAGTAATTTGTCAGTGTTTAGGGGATCAAGCAGAATTTATCCCAACGTAATATATCCCCTGTAGAGTTTAAAGAACACCGACTTGAGTCTAAGGGTTATATTGATGAGGTGACTCTTCGTGATTTCCCGTTGCGTGGCAAAGCCTGTTTTTTTGCATCTCAAACGCCGCAAATGGTGGGATCACTATACATGTAAACCAGTCTAAAGTTCTTGAGATTCGGTAGCAAAGGGTACACGGTTGATAGCGGAATTCGCTGCTTTTTTAAAAGGAGGTCATCGATAATAATCCGGTTAGCTGTAAACTCTTGAGCCGACTTTTTCAATTGGATGGTAAACGCCTCCAAGAGCAATATATTCGATATTTAAGCGGTTTCATGAGCTGGGACCAACTAGAACATGCTGAAGACTGGAGCTCTTTCCTGAAAATATCGGGGAATATTTAAGCCTTGATGAGGTTTGTCTCTCTCAAGGAGAACTCTATACTGTACTGACCAACAGGGAGGCCAAAGGAAAAAAAGGTGCTCTGTTAGCTATGGTTAAAGGAACTGTAAGCGAGAAGGTTATATCAATACTAGAGCAGGTGCCCATTCGAATTCGCAAAAAGGTAAAGGAAGTTACTCTAGATCTGGCACCAACGATGGAAAGAATTGCCCGTCGCACATTTCCTTATGCCAAATTGGTGTCTGATCGTTTTCACGTCCAGCAGCTGGCAGGAGATGCTGTTCAGCAGCTTCGTATTGAATATCGATGGGAAGCTATTGATCAGGAGAACAAGGTGATGCTAAAGTCCTATACTGTTTTCTTTGCTGCTCTAAGTATGAAAACTCCTTGGATAGGATTCTGTGTAGCTTTTGGAACTTGGTTTTTATTTCTTTGGATAACAACGAAGACATGTATAAAATATTAATTGTTCTATAATGAACTGTTATAATATAAGTCCGTACAGATGAACTTATAATTAGAGAAGGCTATTATGCTTTATATTTCAACACAAAACTGGATGTTGTAGGTTGCCGGAAAATAGCGGATGGTGGATTAGATACAGTTATGGTAGATATGCGATTGATTATTTCCTCCGCACTTGTGTGCAATTCAACAAGGATTGCTGTAGCGCACAATAACCCGTCTGGAACATTGAGACCAAGCACAGCAGATAGACCATTAAGCTGTTTTGTAAACAAATGAAGCCTGTCCAAATTCATTTACCGAACTTTGACAGACTTCCATTTTAGAATAATTGTGGTAGTTTATTTAGCGGCTAAAATGTCCAATTTCTCAATATATGGCGGATTGGCTAACAATTCAGGTGCATTTTCCATAAGCGCCTTTGCTATCTTACCACCAAGATGTGCTTGTCTGCCTTCTTCATCTGAAAATGTGTCATAAATGCCAAATGTAGAAGAGTCAATACGGAACGCATACCAACTAATAGTGCCGGCTTCTTCCTTAGCAAGTGGCAACGCACTTGTAATAAACTCTTCAACGTTCTTTTCTTTACCAGCTTTTGCTTCTAGCCGAACTAATAATCCTAATTTTTTCATATCTTTTATTTTTTTTAAATTAAACATTTTTTTAACAAATGTAGCTCATTTAAGTTTTTCAGGCTTTATTATTTGGTTCAAAAACTTATGAAATAAGGTCAACTACAGTTAAAGCGTAGCCTTTGGGGATATCAATAAACCAACCCGTTTCGAGTTATCGGCCTCTTTGAGTTCTTTGGTAAGTTGCACCACGATTTCCTTTAACTCCTTAATCTCGCTTTCCTTTTTCGCTATAATCTCGTCTTTTGTCCTGCTGAAATCCCATTGGTCTATCGAAGTGAGATGGTCAAGGAATGATCTTAGCATCTTTTTCTGCTGTACGATGCTCTTGTGCTTTGATTTGGATTCCCGTTTATCATCCGCTATGAGCTTACCCAGTTCGTCGCTGACGATATCGTTCAAGTGCGTGAAAAATTCGGTTTCGGTCGCTTCTTCGTTCTCCTTCAGAAAGAATTGCAGGTGACGCTCATAGTATGCGCAAAATTCGTTCTGTGTCCGCTCCTAGAGCAGATGATTAAAACAAACAATATAAGTGATAAAATATAAAAAAGAGGCTGCCTATTTTTGGACTTCCGTTCTTTTTGTGTGCCCAGCATGTTCAATAACTCTAGGGTGTAAGTCCCGAACACGTCTTTACAGTGGGAAGTGTTAGCTTATGACAAGGGTGTCCACGGCGAGGTGGAATCTGAAGGAAGCCTGAGGCAAAACCTCGGTCCGACGAACAGAAACTACATACATGGCCGCAAGTGTTGGGTGAGGCTGCACCACAAGCCGAAGCCCTAAACTGTACGGAAACACTATGGTAAATGTAGCGGATATATGAGGTGAAAGTTATTGTTCTTACCTGGGGAGATCTGTCTAAACTCTGTCAAAGGTATAGGCGAATACCCGCGAAGAAACATCTAGCAGAATAATAATGCTATTATGCTTTAGTCAGAAGTCAGCAGAGGACATAGCACCCTGTTTCTCTACTTTATACAGGGGAAGGTCTGAATGTTAGAATGGCAAAGGAACCAATAAGTTTATGACGAAGCGTTAAAAGCCGAACCACTTAAGAGAACTGCTTGCATGAGGATAGGTCGGAAACTGATAGTAAAATGCAAGAGGAGCTTAGCTGAGTCGTGCAACGAAGTGGACACAATGCCTGAGGTTTTTTTTTAGTAATACTATGTTGGAAGAGATATTACACATCCGAAATGTCAAACACGCAGTTGATCGTGTCATCTCTAATGGAGGTGCTAGCGGAGTTGATGGTATGCAGATCGATAATCTTCGTGACTACCTTAACACGCACTGGCAATCCCTGCGATCGGATATTCTCTCTGGCACTTACCGCCCACAAGCTGTTCGGAAAGTAGAGATTCCCAAAGCAAGTGGCGGCAAGCGTATGCTGGGTATTCCAACGGTCATCGACCGTGTTATTCAGCAAAGCATTTCCCAATGGCTTGGGTTAAAGTATGAGGGTGATTTTCACGATAACAGCTACGGCTTCCGTCCGAATCGTAATGCTCATCAGGCCGTCATTAAAGCGCAAGAGTATCTGAACTTGGGCTACACGTGGGTCGTTGAACTTGATCTGGAGCAATTCTTCGATCAAGTGAACCACGCGACAAAGTGATGCATCTTCTGAGCAAGAAGATTACGGATCATCGAGTCCTAGCCCTGATCGGGAAATACCTTCGTTGTGGGATTATGGATCATGGTCTTGAACAAAAGCGAACCAAGGGCACCCCCCAGGGCAGTCCTTTAAGTCCACTTTTGTCAAACATCATCCTGGACGAACTGGACAGGGAACTCAGCTTCCGTGGACATCGATTTGTACGCTATGCAGATGACGCTAGTATCTACACGAAGAGTAATAAATCCGCGACTCGTATTATGGGCAACATCACCAGCTACATCGAATCTACACTAAAGCTGAAGGTGAACCGTGAAAAGAGTAAGGTAAGCAGACCTTCCCAAAGTAGTTTACTGGGCTTTAGTTTCTTCAAAACTCAAGGATACTGGCAGATTCGTATCTCTGCAAAGAGTATCGAACGAATCCGAGAGAAGTTACGTCAAAATACTCGACGTAATACAGTTACTCCTATGCATGAGCGACTGACTAAACTACGGCAAATTACTCAGGGCTGGGTGAATTCTTTCGTATAGCAACGAATAAGAAGGTGATGGTAGAACTGGATAAACTAGTGCGAAGACGCTTGCGTGTTCTGCTTTGGAAACAATGGAAGACCACAGGTAATCGAATTCGTAACTTAATGAAACTGGGAGCCAAAAGCTGGCTTGCCTATCAACATGCGAACACCCGTAAATCCTATACGCGAACAGGGACAAGTCCTACCCTTCAAACAAGGCTAACAAACTCATACTTTACTAAATTAGGTTACGAAGGATTTGCATAATACTATTACTGGAGAACAACACATCAAACGAAGTTATTCTAACAAACCGCCTTGGTACGGATCCGTATGCCGGGTGTGAGAGGACAGATAGGGAAATAATCCCTATCTTCCTACTCGATTTAGTTTATGCTAAAATCTAATGATTTCTTCAATTTGTTCGTCTATGAAAGCCCGCGTGATGGGCTCTACAAATAGACCCTCGCTATCAATTTCATCTTTGATATGTGGAACATGTATTTTTAAAGAAAGAACTTGCATGCGCAAATAATTGCATACCCCAGTGAAGTGATCGACCCCGCGTATGTTGCCATATTTCCCTGTTGCAACGCCTACTAATGCGGCTTTTTTGTGGTAAAAAGAGGTAGGATAAGAGCATGCGTCTATGAATATTTTTAGTGCGCCCGGATAGCTGCCGTTGTATTCTGGTATTACAAAAATAAATTTTTGAGCCTCGGAAACTTTAGCTTGTATGGACGCGAATGCATCCGAACGTTTGCCATACAGATCCGAGAACAAGATGTCCTGCGGCAAGTCTTCCAAAGAGAGTATTTCCCATTCCTGCCCCTTGTGTATTAGTTCATCTTTGTAATAGTTTGCTACTTTTAAAGAGTTACTACCCAGCCTATTTGTTCCTGATATAATTAAATTCATTGTGATGTTGCAACTTATCATAATCGATACACGATTTGTCGAATCGTGAACCAATTTTTTTGTATCTTAGCATCCTGAGTAATAGTGTCAGGAAGTTCTCAAAATTAGTAAATTTAACATCATTTAAACATTTTGTGGGTGAACAAAATGTAAATTTGATAAGAGAACAACAATTGAAAATAGATAATTGTAAAGGTTCGGTATCTCATGGGAAAAATAATTGCTATAGCAAATCAAAAGGGCGGTGTAGGGAAAACAACAACTTCGATCAACTTGGCCGCTAGTTTGGCGGTATTAGAATATAAAACTTTGCTCGTGGATGCAGATCCACAGGCAAACTCTACTTCGGGAATTGGATTCGACCCCCGAGGTATCAAAGCCAGCGTTTACGAATGCTTGGTGAATGATTTGGATCCGCGAGAGGCTATCAAAGCAACCGAAACACCTCATTTGGATTTATTGCCAGCGCATATTGATTTGGTAGGTGCGGAGATTGAGATGATCAACCTCAATGAGCGTGAGTATAAAATGAAGAAGATGCTGGATGAGATCAAAGATGATTATGATTTCATTATCATCGACTGTTCTCCATCTTTGGGTTTGATTACGATCAATGCCTTGACGGCTTCGGATTCTGTAATTATTCCGGTGCAGTGTGAATATTTTGCGCTTGAAGGCTTAGGTAAATTACTAAATACCATTAAAATCGTTCAGAATAGGTTAAATACAAATTTAGAAATTGAAGGCATTCTATTGACCATGTATGATGTTCGTCTACGTCTGTCAAATCAAGTGGTAGAAGAGGTGCGTACACACTTTACGGATTTGGTATTTGAGACGATCATACAGCGAAATACACGACTTAGTGAGGCGCCAAGCTTTGGTATTTCGGTGATTATGCATGATGCTTCATGTAAGGGAGCGATTAATTATTTGAATCTAGCTCGTGAAATATTACAAAAAAACGGTCTGGTAGAACATAATAAAGAAGAAAAAGCAATCGTATAATGGCAGCATTACAACGTAAAACAGGATTAGGAAAAGGACTCGGTGCGCTATTGCAGGATGATTTGAAAGTATCTCCTAATACTACCTCGCGTGATATTGGCGACACATCTGCTCCTTCTGCGGGCAGTATTAATTTCATAAAAATTGAACAAATAGCTGTCAATCCATTTCAGCCACGTACAGATTTTGACGAAGGTGCTTTGAGAGAGCTTTCAGAATCTATCCGTTTGCAAGGATTAATACAGCCTATCACAGTAAGACAAGTTAGCAAAAATCAATACCAACTGATCAGTGGTGAACGCCGTCTACGTGCGTCTATACTCGCGGGAATTACAGAAATTCCAGCATACGTACGTACAGCCAATGACCAACAAATGTTGGAAATGGCATTGATCGAGAATATACAACGTGAGAACCTGAATGCTATCGAGGTGGCCTTGAGTTTTCAGCGTATGATCGAAGAATGTAATTTGAAGCAAGAAGAGTTGGGTGATAGAGTTTCTAAAAATCGCTCTACAGTGACCAACTATCTACGATTGTTGAAGCTTCCTCCTGTCATTCAAGTGGGTATCCGTGATGGTAAAATTACAATGGGACATGCCCGTGCATTAATCAATGTGGGTGATATTGATAAACAACTGTTTGTGTATCAAGAAATCATTGACAAAGATTTGTCTGTTCGTATGGCCGAGATATTGGTGCGTAATATTCAAGAGCAACTCAAACCTAAAAAAGGTAAAGGAGTAGGCAAGCAATTGGATTTTCAATATCAAAAAATAGAAGATGATCTGGCATCAAAATTTTCAACTCGCGTACGCTTGAATTTAAAGAATTCGCGTGGAAAAGGAGCTATTGAAATTCCTTTTGAATCGGAAGATGATTTGAGCCGAATTTTAGAATTGTTGGATTGGTAATGCCGAAATACTTATTTCTTATATTCTTTGTTTTGTATTCTTTTGTTGGTGTCGCTCAGGTGGATACGACAAAAAGAATCGTGCTGGATTCTACAATAAATTTGGTGGATAGTACAAAGGCGGCGCAAGATACAGTGAAGAAAGAAACACGTGCCCAGCGTAAAGCCCGTGAAAAGGCAGAAAAGGAACGCGAAAAATATTATTACAAAGATATATTAAAGGATTCCACGCGTCTCGAAATCGAAAGGCTTTCGAATGTAGCATGGAGGCGTTCATTGATTTTGCCCGGATGGGGGCAGATTACAAACGGTGGTAGGTTTGTGTGGGTCAAATTGCCAATTATCTATGGCGGTTTTGTGACAAGCGCATTGGTTTTCGACTTTTGGAACTGGCATTATAAAAAGTTTGTGAAAGAAGCGGCATATCGTATTGATAATAATGGAGATTGGAGTGATCCAGATTTGCAGGGTTTTCAAACTTTGGATGGGTTGATTCGTGCCAAGGACAACTATCGTCGAAATCGCGATATGACTATTCTGGTGACAGTAGGCTGGTGGGGATTGAATGTATTGGAAGCCTATACGGACTCTATGCTACGTTTTAGGTACGATATCGGCGATGATTTAGGTTTTAAAGTGACGCCAACATTATTGCCTACCTCGGGATTGGCCTATACCAATATGAATTTAGGTCGACCCTATGTACCGGGAGTAAAACTGACATTTAGTTTTAAATAGATAAACCTTAAATATGAAAATAGTTATACTAGGTTATGGTAAAATGGGGCAAATGATAGAAAAATTTGCACTCAAAAGAGGCCATGAAATAGCACTAATCGTTGATTCAGAAAATCGAGATGGCCTTATCGCCGAGAACTTAGTAGATGCTGATATAGCTATAGATTTTAGTACTCCCGAAGCTGCATTAGGCAATATCAGTCTATGTTTTGAAGCAAATCTGCCTTTGGTAGTCGGTACCACGGGCTGGTATGACCACATTGAAGAGGTCAAGGAGACTTGCTTGGAGGCCGACCAATCTCTATTGTACGGTTCTAATTTCAGTATAGGCGTCAACTTATTCTTTCATATCAATAAGCTACTGGCCAAAGCTATAGCACCATACCAACAGTACGATGTGCAGGTCGAAGAGATTCATCATATTCACAAGCTGGATGCACCAAGCGGTACGGCAATTACGATTGCTGAAGGCATTATCGATAATAGTGAAATTAAAAAAACTTGGGTTAATCAAGTGGTGGGAGCGGAGGAGGAAATTGTAAATCAGCCCCATGAATTATTGATCGAAAGTCTCCGTATCGAGGAAGTGCCGGGTACACATACCGTATTGTACAGCTCCGAAGTGGATCAAATTGAATTTAAACATACAGCACACAATCGTGAAGGTTTTGCCTTAGGTGCGGTCATTGCGGCGGAATGGTTGTATGGCAAAAAAGGATTTTATCAAGTAACAGAAATTTTTGATTTTAATAAATAACGCATGCAAACTTGTCATTGACAAGTTTTTTCTATGCTAAAACGATACAAATATGTGGTATATTATTTTTGGAGTTTTAACGGTTGTAGCACTTTATGGCTTATACTTATTATTTAAAAAAGCCGGAAAACAAGGCTGGGAAGCTATTGTACCTTTCTACAGGGAATATGTGATGACCCAATTGGTGGGGCGTCCTGCTTGGTGGGTAGTTTTATTGTTAGTGCCTATCGTCAATATTTTCATTTTCTATAGCCTCTATTTAGACTTGCTAAAGGCATTTGGCAAGCAGCGTTTTTGGGAAACGGTGGCTGCGGTTCTAGTTCCTTTTATCGTATTGCCCATGTGGGGTAATGATCCTAAGGTGGTCTACAGAGGTCAATCCGCGACTGAAGAATTTAAAAAGAAATACCCTTACAAAAAATCAACGGCTCGCGAATGGGCAGATGCCATTATTTTTGCAACGATAGCGGCATCATTGATTCGTGGTTTCTTGATTGAAGCCTATATGATTCCGACGGGATCTATGGAACGTAGATTATTGGTGGGTGATTTCTTGTTTGTCAGTAAATTAAATTATGGCCCACGTATTCCTAATACTCCTTTAGCATTTCCTTTTGCACATCATACGATGCCGTTGACAGGTGGCAAAGCCTATTCAGAAATCATTAATATACCATACAAAAGATTACCGGGCTTTCAAAATATCGAGCGAAATGATGTCGTGGTGTTCAATTATCCAATGGAAGCAGATGCGCCATTCAATAGACCGGTTGACAAGCGCGAAAATTATATTAAGCGTGCAGTAGGTATCCCTGGTGATGAATTGATCATGAAAGATGGTAAGCTCACCGTAAATGGTACTCTACAATACAATTCAGACGATTTACAGACCTCTTATATTGTCGTAGCCGAGCCTTTTGGATTGTCCGAAGATATTTTAGTTAAGAAACGTTATGATGTAGATTTAGAAAATACGGATCCTTCTCAAGGAATTTATGTGTTGCATATTACGGAGGCGGAGGCCGAAGACGTACGCTCTTGGTCTAATGTCAAAGAAGTGCGCGAAGTTATTTTTGGTACTGACGATTCTAATTACGCTTCCTTCCCGAATTACGATTGGGATAGTGTACAATGGTCGTATGACAATTTTGGACCGATAAAAGTGCCGGCAAAAGGGTGGACCGTACAATTGGATGATCGTACATTGCCTCTTTATCAACGTGCCATAACTGTATACGAAGGCAATACACTCGAGATACGCGGTAATGAAATTTTCATTAACGGTGAAAAAACGGATTCATATACTTTTAAAATGGATTATTATTGGATGATGGGCGACAACCGTCACAATTCATACGATTCACGCGGTTGGGGATTTGTGCCTGAAGATCATATCGTCGGCAAGGCTCTATTCACTTGGTTGAGCTATGACAAAGATGGTTCTTTCTTATCCAAAATCCGTTGGAATAGAATTTTTAAAGGTATTAAATAATACCTGCTCATATAAAAAAGAAGAAGCCGTATTGATTTCAATACGGCTTCTTCTTTTTGTGTGCCCAGCATGTGCAATAACTCTAGGGTGTAAGTCCCGAACACGCCTTTACAGTGGGAAGTGTTAGCTTATGACAAGGGTGTCCACCGCGAGGTGGAATCTGAAGGAAGTCTGAGGCAAAACCTCGGTCCGACGAACAGAAACTACATACAAGGCCGCAAGTGTTG
>NZ_SMBZ01000016.1 GCF_004342685.1 Sphingobacterium alimentarium | reverse complement strand
ACGTTATTCTAACAAACCGCCTTGGTACGGATCCGTATGCCGGGTGGTGTGAGAGGACAGATAGGGAAATAATCCCTATCTTCCTACTCGATTATAGTTTGAGGAAGGATAGAAATTTGTAATAATTGCGTCCAAATGTAAAGTGAAAAATTTTTCTTCTTCTAAAATTTATATTTTTGTTGCTTATGCTGAATTTTCTGAAGATCCTATTAGTTGTTCTTTTATTGCCATCTTTTTTACAGGCTAATGATTTGCGGATTACGAAATCTGATTCCATTGCTGTACAAATAGATTCAAGCGCTCATTCTCATTTTCAACGTAAATTTTGGAAACCTATTGTTTTAGCTCAAGCTGATAGTAGTGAAGTGGAACTGATGCCCACCCGCAAAAAGCATTTTTGGCGTGCAGGAGCTGAATGGTTTTTAGCACAGGCCTTTCCCGCCACATTCAATCGCTTCATCACGGTGGATCCCTATTCTTTTATTTCGTTTCAAAATTTCATTGATCATCAGCGTTTAAGTGCTTGGGATTGGGATGATAACCAATTTACGACCAATCAATTTGACCATCCCTATCATGGTCAATTATATTTCAATGCCTTTAGAAGTAATGGTTACAACTTTTACGAATCCAGTATAGCCACTGTCTTTGGGAGTTATATTTGGGAGACAGCAGGGGAGACGCAGCACCCATCTATTAATGATTTGGTGAATACGACTTTTGGAGGAATTATTTTGGGTGAAATGACACATCGGGTATCTCGTAATATTCTGTCAAGAAGTAAAAATGGCCACAATATAATCGGTAATGAAATTGTCGCTCTGCTAGTCAATCCAGTAAATAGTCTGAATCGCTTATTGGATGGTAAGTGGGGTAAGAAAATTGATGATTACTACGCGGTGGATTCGTCTCACATTAGTGCGGAGTTTGATATGGGCTTTAGACGTTTCGATGCCCGCGAAGGTGATTTTCTCGAAAAAGGCAAAAATTCCATTTATAGTAGATTACGTTTCCATTATAGCAATGGTGATCATAATTACAAACGTCCTTTCGACGAATTTCACGTAAATCTGGAGGTTGGTAGTGGCGATAGCACATTTATCAATGCGGTGAATGTACACGCACTGCTCAGTGGAGCGCAGTTCTTCAAATCCAAACGCGGGCAGCATTTTGGGACACTGAATGCGCATTATGATTTTTACAATAATGATGCATTTTTCTATGGAGCCCAGAGTTTGGTATACAATTGGAACTCTCAATTTACCTATAAAGATGAGAATCGATTAAATCTAAGTGTGGGCGCTGGAGCGGTGGTATTGGCTGCGGTACCAGATCCTTATTTGTTGTATGGCAATAGTCGGAATTATAATTATGGATCGGGGGCATCGTATAGATTCCGCGGCGAACTGAGTTTACTGAACCGATTTATGATCAATGGGGATTATAACGGAGGATATTTTCATACCATTAGCGGTAATGAATCCTATTATATTCTGCATGCGGCATCATTGGAAGTCAGTTTACGTCTATTCAACCGCTTTTCGCTGAATGTAGCATCAGGCTATTTCGCCTTGGAAGGCCATTTTGAAGATGAACAATATCAGGATTTCAATAGGGATTACCCTTTTGGGAGAATATCTTTAGGCTATAATATTCGGTTTTAGAATAAGAATAATTGAAGGGGAGGAGCTTATGCATATTGCATATGCTCCATGATTTTGCCAAATATCTGTATCTCCCTGACAACCTTAAATCCTATTCTTTCGTATAATCTCTTAGCGTTAGGATTATCCTTGTCTACCAGAAGTCCAATTATTTTTTGTTGGTGATGAACGTATTCATCAATTGCATATTGGAGCAATAGTTTACCCACACCTTTACCCTGTGCCGAAGAACTAACCGCGAGTGTGTCCAAATAAATCTCACCAGCTTGTGTTTCATCTTCTGCCCAATACTCCACCTTTCGGTCTGCTTTGATTTTTTCCCAAATAGGTTTTCTCAACCCATGCAGATCCGCACCATCATATAACGAGATTTGTCCCACAATCTGATCATTTTCTTCGGCTACAAAAATGTTTTGATAGGAATATTGATTGTCTTCTTGCGCTATGAAATAGGCTAAAAAGTCATTTGCTTTCTCTGAATTTTCCTCCGCAATAAACTGATAAGTAATCTCGAGCATCGCCAGATTCATCAATTCAGCAATTTGCTTAGCCTCCAATTTTTGAGCTGATCGGATTATCATAAGTGAGTGTATTAAAAAAGGTTAGCAAAATACTTTGCTAACCTTTTACATTCTAAAAATCAATAAAAATATTATTTTTCTAATTCTTGAAATTTATCGTAATCGATAGCTTCAGTATTAATTTTCACTGTAGTTTTTAAGTGATCGTATACTTTCAAAGCTTTCACTTCTTCGAACAAACGGTTTGCTTGGTCTCTATCTGATAACAACTGCATAGCGAATTGACTTAATTGCTCTTCAGTAGGCTCCTCATTGATGTTGTACATCTTGATTTGCGCATAGATGCGTTCTTTAGCCAAATCTACAACCTCATCGTATTTCACTTCCAAATTGTTAGCTGTTACGATACGGTTTTCGATGATAGTCCATTTCAAGTTGTTCAAGAAATCAGCAAAACCTTCTTCGATTTCCTCAGCAGACAAGTTCGGGTTTGTAGCCTTTAACCATCTTTTTAAGAATTCTTCAGGGAATTTTACATCAACTTTATCCATACCGAAAGTATACATATCGTTGCGTAATTTTTGAGCTGAATTTTGTTTGAACAAGTTTTCAACTTCTTCTTTTACTTTCGCATTGAATTGCTCTTCAGTCGTAACTTCATTTGCAGCGAATAATTTATCGAAGAATTCTTGGTTCAAATCAGCTTCTTCAAGACGATTGATGTTTTTAACAGTCAATTGGAAGTTTGTTACATCTAAGTTTTCAGCTTCTTCTTCTGTTACACCAAGGATACGCGCTAAATCAGCAACATTGAATGCTTTTTTAACATCGATTTTTACTGCGTCATCTTTTTTAAGACCTGCTAAAGATTTTTTAATCTTCGCATCTTCGATGATGTCCGTACGTACTGAAGTTGTTTTTTCAATACCTTCTTCTTTATCTTGTTTCAGTTCAGCATATAATACATCACCTTCTTCAGATACTTCAGGGTTTGTCATTTTGCCATAGCTACGACGCAAGTTTTTGATACGCTCCTCAAGAGTAGCTGCATCAGCTTTGATGTCATACTCCGTGAATTCAGAGTCAGCAGCAAAAGGAATTTCGAATTCTGGTGCTAAACCGATCTCGTAATTGAAGCTAAAAGTATCTTTGAAATCCCAGTTGTATTTTGCATCATCTTCATCAACAGGAAGAGGTTGACCCAATACTTCCAATTTTTGTTCTGTGATATATGCGGATATTTTTTCGTTTACTACGCGATTGATTTCGTCGAAAAGGATGGACTTACCAAATGTACGTCTAATATGACCTACTGGAACCATTCCAGGACGGAATCCAGGTAATTTTGCTTTTTTAGCTTGATCTTTAATCGCTTTGTCAACTGCCGGATTATAATCTTCTGGTGCTAAATCAACGGTAATTTTAGCGTTGATGTCGTCGATTTTCTGATGTGAAATATTCATACTTGTTAAGCGTTATTTTTCGCATTATAAAAAAAAATCCTCCCGATTCATTTTAGTTCGGGAGGATATCAAGTGCGGAAGAAGGGACTCGAACCCCCACGCCTCGCGGCGCCAGATCCTAAGTCTGGTGCGGCTACCAATTACGCCACTTCCGCAGTTAGGATTTTTTTATTGTGACACAAAGATAGAATCATTTTGCATACTTGTCAAGCCCTGACACGAAAAAAATCTATTTATTTTTTGTCCTTTTTTGTAAATCGTTAACAGCAAGACTATTAATTTTTCAGCTTTTGATGAAAAATATTTGGATGTTTAGGATTTATATTTAACTTTGGATATCAAAGTACTTTTATGAATCAAAAAGACTTAATAAATCAGATAGGGCAGATCCGCTCTTTAATGGAAAAATCCTCCAAATTTATGTCCATAAGTGGACTTTCGGGGGTATTGATTGGTAGCTATGCATTGATCGGAGCTGCTGTGGCCTATATTATGCTGTATGGATTTAATAGTCAATTTGGCTATCGAGATCATTATGTGAATAGGGAATCGATACCTGCGTTGCTATTTATTGCCTTTGCCGTATTGATCGTGTCGATCGGCACGGGTTATTATATGGCCCAGCAAAAAGCTAAAAAAGCAGGGCAGTCTATTTGGAATCCTACGAGTAAAGCTTTATTCCAAGCCATGGCAATACCCTTACTGACAGGAGGAGTATTGGCGCTTATTTTATTATACCAGCAAAACGTTGGGATGATTGCTTCCACATTACTGATTTTCTACGGTCTTTCATTGAGTGCTGCTTCCAGTTTTTCGTTTCGAGAATTGCGTTGGTTGGGTGTTTTGGATATTGTGTTAGGATTATTAGCTTTGTGCTTCCCCGGATATGGCATCTACTTTTGGGCTGCAGGGTTTGGAGTTTTACACATTATTTATGGTTTAATCGTTCATCAGCGTTACGAGAAGTGAGTTTAGATTTATCGTTATATGACAAAGTATTAGAGAATCGTGTGCGTTTGCAGATCATGAGCATTTTGGTCGCAAACGAACATTATGATTTCAATTCGCTGAAGGAATTGTTGGATGTGACTGACGGTAACTTAGCTTCGAACCTCAAAAGTTTGGAAAAGGAAGGCTATATCACTGTTGAGAAGTCATTTGTAGACCGTAAGCCCAATACTAAATATCGTAGAACAGAAAAAGGTAAAAAATCTTTTGAAAATCACTTAGCAGCATTAGAAAATTTAATCAAACAACAATACGGATAATTTTTTTATACTTTCACTTTGTAATTCAAAGTACTTTTAATTTATTTTTTATGGAGACAAATAATCAAAATCCTCACGAGCTGGCAGGCCAAGCCACTCCGCTATCCTGGTATGACCGCATGGTGAATTCATTTGTGCTAAAATTGGGCGTGATATTCATCTTGACTTTAATGACTTTAATTCCTTTATCTCTGGTGAATGATCTTATCGCTGAACGTAAAAACAGGGAAGAGCGGGTGACGAGGGATATATCTTCTAAATGGGGAAGTGCTCAGGTCGTATCCAGTCCTATACTTGCTTTACCTTATAAATTCATAGAGGAGTCAGTCAAAAAGGATGCGACCGGCAAAGATTTTATCGTACATACGCAGGTGGAGGATTGGGTATTTATATTACCCGAAATGGCGGACGCTAAGGTGGATGTCAATCCCGAATATCTGCAGCGTGGGATTTATCAGTCGGTAGTTTATAATTCGAAAATGCAGATTCGTGGGGCATTTGGAAAGATTAATTGGGATAATATCAACGTCAATCCGGAAGCTATAAATTGGTCGCAGGTTAAATTGATAGTAGGCGTATTGGACGTCAAGGGTCTGTCGGTGCCACCCAAAATAAACTTTGCCAATCAGGATTATGGCGTGCAGATAAATGGGCAACTATTTAATCTTTTCCCCAATAATATTATAGCGGACCTCAAATTGACCAAGGAAGAAGATCTAAACGCGCCTTACGCCATCTCGTACGAACTGAAAGGTTCGAAATCTTTTAACTTTTTACCTTTGGCTAATCAGAATAAACTGGATATAAAAGGGAATTGGGGACATCCTAGTTTCAATGGTGGTTATTTGCCCGATCATAGAGAGGTCCAAGATTCCGCTTTCAGTGCGGTATGGAATATTCCGAGCTTCGGCAGGAAATTAGCATCCTATTGGGTTGGGCAGCGAGAAATTTATCATTTTCAAAATGCAGATCTATCTGAAGAAACAATCGATTATATTCCCGAAGAGAGTGGAGCCTCAGGCACAGTCAGAAATCATATTGCTACGGATAGGGATATGGTGCAGGTCAATTTTCTGCCAGAAGTAAATAATTATCAAAAAACTACTCGTGTAGCCAAATATGGTATTTTAGTAATTATGCTGACTTTTGCCTCTTTATTTTTCACCGAAATTATCAAAAAACAACGTATTCATATAATACAGTACATTTTGATCGCTGCAGCGATGGTTCTATTTTATTCCTTGCTTTTGGCCATATCAGAACATTTAGGATTCAATTTGGCGTATTTCATAGCAGCATGCGCGACTACAGGACTCATTGCTTCTTTTATTCTGATGATCACCAAGCATAAAACTACTGCATTGCTATTTGCCGGTATTCTCAGCTTATTTTATCTTTTTATATATGTATTGATGCAATTAAGAGATTATTCGCTCATAGCAGGTACAATAGGCATTTTCATAATCTTAGCGGTACTGATGCGTGTATCGACAAAAGTGAACTGGAATCAATTTGAAAAAAAGTCATGAAATTAGGAATTGAAGGTGTCAAGATGTACGTAACGTACATCTTGATACTTATATGGAAGTAGTATTCAAAATCTTGGTATAAGCGGTTAAGTATGATAACATTTTATTCCCTTTTCCTTTTTTCTTATCTTGCATTTTAAAAATATTTGATGATGAATAGAGTTTCAATACTAACTGCTTTATTACTTATGGGTGCATCGGCGATGGCACAAAAAGTGCCAGAAAAAAATATCGAGAAGTCGGTATTGACAGATAAGATCAATAATTATTTGGACAAAAGACCGATGACTGCTGAGGATTTGTGGAAATTAGGTCGCGTATCTACGGAAGGATTAAGTGCGGATGGCAACACCGTAATATACGGCGTATCCAATTATTCTTTTGAGGAGAATAAATCGGAGAAAAATCTATACACAATCTCTGTCAAAGGAGGCGTAGCGCAAAATTTTACTACGGAGCCCGGAGGGGAATCTGTCGTAGAAGTAACTGCTAACAATGACGTCATCTATTTGTACAAAGGACAGCTTTGGACCAAAAACTTGAAAGGAGGAGCGGCTACGCAGTTAACGAATTATGAAGGCGGACTTTCGAATGTCAAGCTATCGCCTGACAAGAAACATATTCTTTTTAGCCAATCGGTCCTAATCACCAAAAATCATAGTAAAGATAAATACGCAGACTTACCCAAGTCCAATGTTTATATCTATGACAACTTGGATTATCGGCATTGGGATACAGACAATGATGGACGATTTAATCATCCTTTTGTAGCGACTTATGATAATGGAAAAATCGGGGAGGCTATAGATTTATTGGAAGGTCAGCCATTTTATAGTCCTACAGCACCATTTGGTGGGGCAGAGGATTTTGCCTGGTCACCGGACAGCAAATCCGTGTTGTATGTCTGTAAGAAAAAAGCGGGAACCGAATATGCAACGAGCACCAATACGGATATTTACCAATATGCATTAGGCACTAAGCAAACGAAAAATCTGACTGAAGGAATGATGGGTTATGATACGCATCCTACCTTCAATAAGCAGGGGAATAGATTGGCTTGGCTGAGTATGAAAACCGATGGTTACGAAGCGGACAAAAATGATATCATCCTTCAAGATATGGCCACAGGTCAGAAAGTAAACTTGACAGGACATTGGGATGAAACAGTGAATGCTTTCGTATGGAGCAACGATGGTAAGAAAATTTATTTTGTAGCTCCGACACGTGGAACAGTTCAGTTGTTTGCCATAGATGTGCCTGCAAATCTTCAAGTTCGCTCATTGCCAAATATTCAACAACTGAGTGAAGGACAGTTTGATATTTCGGGAATAGTGGGAGAAACTAAGGATGGTTTGGTCGTAACCTCTACCAAGATGACGCAAGCTGCCGAAATCTATGTTTATAACCTTAAATCAAAAAAACTAAATCCGATCACGACAGTAAATGATTCGAAATACGTACAGTTCAAAGAAACGAAGGTAGAAGGAAGATTTACTAAAGCGTCGGATGGAGAGGACTTGTTTTCGTGGGTTATTTATCCGCCGGATTTTGATCCTACAAAAAAATATCCTACCCTGTTGTTTTGTCAAGGAGGTCCGCAATCCGCTACCACACAAGGGTATTCTTTTAGATGGAATTTCCAGCTTATGGCTTCACAAGGTTATATTATCATTCTACCAAATAGACGTGGAATGCCAGGATGGGGCACAAAATGGAATGAAGATATTTCCAAAGATTGGGGTGGACAACCGATACGTGATTATTTGTCAGCAATAGATGACCTCAAAAAAGAGCCTTATATTGATCACGATAGAATAGGAGCGATTGGTGCGAGCTACGGCGGATATTCTGTGTTTATGTTGGCGGGCATGCATGAGGGACGTTTCAAGTCTTTCATATCGCACTGTGGATTATTCAATATGGAATCTTGGTATGGCACGACTGAAGAACTGTTTTTTGCGAATTACGATTTGGGAGGACCTTATTGGGACAAAGCCAATGCGAAAACTTATAAGGATTTTAATCCCATCAAACATATTGACAAGTGGAACACACCGATTTTAATTTTCCAAGGTGGTAAGGATTACCGTGTGCCTATCGGTCAGGGACAAGAAGCTTTTCAGGTTGCACAACTGAAAGGAATTAAAAGTCGTTTCGTGTTTTTACCAGAAGAAAATCATTGGGTATTATCTGGTCATAATGCGCAAGTGTGGCAACGTGAATTTTTTGGTTGGTTGAAGGAAACATTATAATTGTGACAACGTATCCTTTTGAACTTATACAATATCCAAATTCTATATTTGAACTTCAAAAGTCTGTTTGGAATGGAAATATATTTCTTCATAGAGATGAAGAAATATTAGAACCTTATGATGTTAAGAACAAACTTTATATTCTTCAAATGGAGAATGGTGATGAAGTGAATTTACAAATTAAGGAAAGTTTTCCTTCAGGAATATATTTAATGGTTAATGGAGTTCGACAAGATATTGTCTCATCTATTAAATGGTATAATTATTTGCTGTGTATAGTTCCTCTAAGCCTAATATTTATAGCGGGATTACTAGGTGCAGTAATAGGAGGGGGAGCAACGGGCCTAAATCTTTCCATTATGCAAAAAATGGATAAGGTAAATAAGCTAATAACATATGGTAAAGTAATCGCTGTTAATATAGCTGTTTATTTAGTATACCTATTTATAGCGTCCAGTATATAATTTTTAAATACTTATAAATAAAAAAGTCTGAAGCGGGGAACTTCAGACTTTTTTTAACTAACCAATTATTAACCTAAATTATGAATTACTAGTATAACGTCTATTTTTGTGCCAATTGTATAATCAAATGTTGTTTTAACAATTGTTTAACATTTCGGTGCTCTAGTTGATTTATTTTTTCTATTTGGAAGATTTAAGTTCAACATAAATTGTATTATAAACAAAATGTCTGAAGCGGGGAACTCCAGACATTTTAAACTAACCAATTATTAACCTAAATTATGAATTTACTACTATAACGGTCATCTATTTCATTTTGTTGTGTATGTTAACTGTTTTAACACTTGTTTAACATTTTCCCAACATTATGATGACATAATAACAAAAAAATAGCCTTGAATGAATGTTCAAGGCTATTTTTTTCTATTTCGTATCTTTCTTCCCGAAGATGGATATTTTTAAATATCTGCCCGGATTGGTTTTCAAATCCTGCATGAGTTCGTCGAGATTTTCGGAGGCGTTATTCAGATTATTGTATAGTTTATCGTCATTCACCAATAAACCTATAGAACCTTCTCCCTTGTTGATTTTGTCCGTAATAGCTTGTACATCTTTCATCGCTTTGTTGGCATTCTCTACAGTCGCTCTTATCTCTGTTTTGGACAGATCGGAGGATAGATTATCAAGGTTTGCCATGATTTGATTTATGCGGGAGCTGTTCTCCTTGAAATTATTGGTAATCGATTCCAGATTTTGCATGATCTTCGCCAAACGTATTCTTTCGGATCCCATTAGACCTTCCACATCCGTGGTGATTTTTTCTACATTTTTTAAGGAGATAGAGATACTACGTAAACTCGTCTTGAAATCCCGTTGAAACTCCTCATCCAAGGCCGTATTGACTGCGGATAAAACGGAGTCCAGTTTGACTACTAAATCTTCCACTTTCTTTTGTAGCGGCTCTACTTTTTGTAAAAGGTTGGCTTGTACATCCGATTGTAAAGGATCACCATCGCTGGCAAATGTCTTGCTATTCCCTATGTCAAATACGATAACTTTTCCGCCCAAAAATCCATCATTGGATATACGTGCAATGGTATTAGAAGGGATTTTATAGTCTTTTTTGATTTTAAATTCTGTTCGTATTTTTCCGTTGTCCATCAATGTCGTGTTGGATACTCGACCTATTTTGAATCCATTGACTAGTACAGGATTGGATACAGATAACCCATCGACATTATCATAGTCCGTATAAAACATATTTTCGGAACTGAAAACATCATTTCCTTTCAAAAAACTGTAACCAATAAATAATAATGCTAGGGCGATAGATGTTAATACGCCAACTTTAGTTTCGTTAGATAATTTCAATTTTACTACGTTTAGATTCTACCTGATATATGCATAACATCTTAAATATATAAAATGTTTATATATCCCCTGCATTTAGAATTTTTTTATAGCGTTAAATAAGCTATTAACTATTGCATCTTGACCTTTCGCAGACATTAAGTATTTTTCTTCTTCCGAATTACTGATAAAACCCACCTCCGTCAGTACAGCAGGCATGCCCGCAGTTTTCAACACGGCTAATGGTTGCTCTTTTATCCCTCGGTTGACACGACCTGCTTTAGCATATTCCGCCTGTATGAGTTTGGCCAAATGAATGCTGCGGTCTCTGTATTTTCTTTTTAGCACCTTGAAGACAATATAGGAGGAAGGATCTTTTGGGTCAAATCCCCCGTAGTTTTCCTCGTGATTTTCTTCCAATAATATGGAAGCATTTTCACGGATAGCTACATCTTGATTTCCCATGCTATTGTATCCCAATACCAATGTCTCTGTTCCCCTTGCCGAAGAGTTGGCTACTTTTTGAGTGACCCATTTACCTTGTTTATTTTTGACACGACGCGTGGTTGTGCCTCCGGCATTCAGGTGAATGGATATAAAGAGATCAGCATGGTGTTTGTTTGCTAATTGTGGGCGTTCGTAAAGATTGGGGTAAATATCTGTTTTACGTGTGTATATGACTTTTGTGTTGGGAAGTTCTTCTTCCAAACGCTTTCCAAGCTTTAAGGTAATTTTTAGAGCAATATCCTTTTCTTTGGAGCTTTTGCCTACGGCTCCTGGGTCGCGTCCTCCGTGCCCTGCATCCAACACGATTATCCGTTGTTTGGGGTTAGGAGTTGGGCTATCAATGGTGGTAAAGCTGCTAATTACGGTGAATAAACATAAACCGAATAAGAGATGACTTATCTTTATAATCCTATTTTTCGTGTATTCCTTATTTTTCAACATACTGATGTTTTTCACTTTGTTTTCGTATCTCTCTAATGAGAGATTAACGCTCTACGGCAGATTTATAATTTTTGATGGCGTCAAAAAGATTTTTTACAATCTCTGTTTGTCCCGCTTCAGATAGCATATAATCCTCTTCCGTCGGGCTGGAAATAAATCCAATCTCAGTCAATACAGCCGGCATACTAGCACGAGCCAATACCGCTAATCCTTGTTCTTTCACACCACGATTAGGTCTTTGGGAAGTGACATATTCATTTTGAATCAAGGAGGCCAAGCGAATACTACGGTCACGATACTGACGTTTCATGACTTTGAAGACAATGTACGATGAAGGATCTTTTGGATCAAAGCCCACTAAATCGGCATTATTCTCTTCATAATTGTCTTCCAATAACATGTCAGCATTCTCACGGATAGCCACATCTTGCTCATTCATGCGGTGAAAACCCAAAACCAATGTTTCTGTTCCAGTCACTTGCGGGTTTTTTCTGCGCTCCGAATTTGCGGAGTTAGCATGTATAGATATAAAGATGTCTGCGTGATTTTTGTTTGCGATCTCCGAACGTGTGCGAAATGGTACATCCACATCTGTATTTCGGGTTAAGATAACGCTGATGGCCAATTTATCTTCAAGTTCTTTTTTTAATTTTTGGGATACTTCAAGCACGATCTCTTTTTCTTTGGAGCGCCTTCCGACAGCACCAAATTTGTCACCTCCATGACCTGGGTCAATGACTACCGTGAAAGTTTTTTTAGGAGGATTGGAGTTCGTAGAAGGGTTAGTCTGAAACGAGGATGTCGTTGTAATAAGAATAATGGCTAATACGTGGAAGCTTATATATTTAACACTATTTATAAATTTCATCTTTATAATTTTGACATTTTTGTATGGTGAATCAAAAATTGTTCAGTGACAAAGATAAAGCATAATATTTTAATCAAAAAAATATGACCTTTATCTATTTCTTTTTTGACTATTTTTGACCTTAATAGTTTATTTTTGCGCTAAATTAATTATAAGATTTTCGATTTGAAGACGGTAACAAGTTTTTTATGTGTAATGGTATTCCTTTTCCTAGGAATAAGTGTTGGTAATTCACAGGTTATTCGTCCTCAATCTTCGAATATAACCGTACCCGATACGAGTCGCGCAGCAGCAGATACTTCCAAAAATCATCTTAAAGTGACCAATGGTCAGGACACTGTCGTCATGAAAGGCGAGAGTGGATTAGAAACTGTAGTTACTATCGTAGCCAATGACTCTTCGTGGAATGAAGTAAACAAAAATATAATTCACCTATATAGCGGTGCGAAGGTCAAGTACCAGGATTTTGAACTTTCGGCAGACTATATCCGACTGGACCGTAATACGAATATGCTTTATGCCAGTGGGGTGACAGATCACACCGGTAAATATGTCGGTCGACCTGTCGTACTATTTCCGAATGAAACACCCAAAGCGGTCGATTCGCTATTGTATAATTACAAAACCCAAGAAGGTAAGACGTTTGGGATCATGACCGAAGAAGACGGTGGATATATTCAGGCGCGTGTGCTGCGCAAAAATTTGTATGATGAAATGTCCATACAAAATGCAATGTACAGTACCTGTGATTTGCCTTTTCCGCATACGCACTTTGGAATTGCTATTCCCAAAGGATTAATTACCTCAAAGCAAGTCATTGCTTCGTGGCCACATTTGGTCGTGCAGGGTATTCCTTTTAAGTTTATAACCGTTCCATTTGGCTTCTTTCCGAAGACCAATAAAAAGCAATCGGGCTTTTTATTTCCTTCATTTGGTGATGATGTCACTCGTGGTTTTGGTTTACGGGATTTTGGTTGGTATTTGACATTCAATGATTATTGGGATTCGGAGCTACGAGGTTCCTTTTACTCCAAAGGAGCATGGGAATCATCTATCCGTACAAATTATCTTGTCAATTACAAGTATAGTGGTGGTTTTAATATCCGTTTCGCCTCGACACCAACGGGTGTAGAGGGCTCTGATAATTATAAAAGAGCAAAAGATTTTAACGTCACTTGGACGCATACACAACGTCAAGAGGCTAATCCGGGAACATCCTTCTCAGCTTCGGTGAATTTTGGTACTTCCTCTTATTTCCAAAATTCGGGAGCAGGAAGTACCTACAACTATCAAGAGTTGACGCGTAACAATATGTCCTCTTCCATCAGTTATGGTAAAGTATTTGCCGATGGCAAGGTGAACTTCACATCGAGTGCCACGCACCGTCAGGATATGAGCACTGGAAAAGTTGATATCGAGTTGCCAACATTTTCTCTCAACGTTTCAACTTTCAATCCTTTCGATTCGAAAGATCGTGTAGGTGAGCAAAAATGGTATCAGCGCATTACGGTAGGTTACAGTTTACAAGGTAGAAACTCCCTATCTACGGGCGACTCCACTATATTTTCAAAACAGACGCTTCAGCAGTTTACTAATGGATTCCAACATAATATTCCTGTAAGTTTAAGCTTGAATGCTTTTAAGTATTTCCAATTTAATACTTCGGTAAACTATACAGAGCGTTGGTATTTGCAAAGTATCCGTAGGTATCGTGCTAATGAAATAAATGGATATATCAATGCCCGCGATACTGTACCGGGTTTCCGCCGGGCTTATGATTATGGTGTATCCAGTGGATTGTCCACCAAGATATACGGAATGTATCCGAAGATTGGTAAAATAGAAGCTATCCGTCATGTGGTAACACCGTCTATCAATTTTAATTACAGACCCGATTTTGCTGATTCACGCTACGGATACTACCGAGATTGGATAGATGAGAAAGGTAGACTTTCCAATTACTCTATTTTCGAAGGCGCAATTTTTGGAGGACCTTCTTCAGGTAAATCTATGGGAATTGGTTTCTCCGTCGATAATAATATCGAGGCTAAGGTTCGCAATAAAGGTGATTCCACGGACAATAGTGCATTTAAGAAAATTCCTATTCTGCAAGGTTTAACTTTTAGTGGGGACTATAATTTCGCAGCGGATTCACTCAAATTGTCCATTATTTCCTTTTCGGGACGTACAAGTTTATTCGACAAAAAGATCAATTTAAACTTTAATGGTACGTTGGATCCTTATCAACTTGATAACCAAGGTCAACCTATAAATAAATTTGCTATTGAGAACGGTAAGTTAGCACGCTTGACACAATTTGGGGTTTCTTTTGATTATAGCTTTAATCCAGATGCATCACGTAGTCGGAGCAATAATATTGATTCGATGAAAAATCAGATGCCAAATATGACCCAAGAACAAGCGCAGGCACTTTCACGCATCAGTAGAGATCCTAATGCGTTTGTGGATTTCAATATTCCATGGAATTTGGCAGGATCTTTCAGTTTGCAATATTTCAATCGGTGGGATTCGCAGGTTCGTCGTGAGCGCAGTGATTATACAGCGACAGTCAATGTACATGGGGATATAAATGTCACTCCAAAGTGGAAAATTCAATTTAATTCGGGGTATGATATCAAGCAGCGCGAAATTGCAATGACGAATTTTTCTATTTATCGTGATTTACACTGTTGGGATATGTCCGTGGGATGGGTTCCTTTTGGTCGCTATCAATCCTACAATATTACAATTCGAGCTAAGGCATCCGTACTACAAGATTTGAAATTAACAAAACGTAATAGCCATTATTCTTATTAGAATATTTTTGGTAACTATGTGTTATGAATGCTGAAATCATAACCATAGGTGACGAAATACTCTTAGGCCAAATTGTCGATAGTAATTCGGCTTGGATAGGTCAACAACTGAATTTGTTGAATATTCGTGTTCGACAAATCACTTCTATTGCAGACAAAGCGCAAGATATTACGCAGAGTCTTTCCCTCGCGTCATCCCGTGCTGAATTAATTATAGTAACAGGTGGGCTGGGACCGACCAAAGATGATGTCACTCGACAGACGATTTCCACATATTTTAATAAACCATTGGTTCGTGATGCTGCGGTATTGAAGCATGTGGAGACCTTATTTAAAAGGTTTGCTCCCGACCGCATGATGCCCGAAATAAATAAAGCTCAAGCTGATGTATTGGATGGCTGTGAGGTGCTTTTCAATGATGTGGGTACAGCACCGGGTATGTGGATAGAGCATCAGCAGATCAAATATGTCTTTTTGCCGGGGGTACCTTTCGAAATGAAATTTTTGACAACGAATCGTATACTTCCAAAACTTAGGGATGGGCAACGGGAGGCAGTAGCCCATAGGCATATTATCACCATAGGACTAGGCGAATCTTTCCTAGCGCGCGAAATTACCGATATAGAAGAAAGCCTTCCTGAGTCTATCAAATTAGCATATCTGCCAAAATTAGGGTTGGTGCGGCTTCGTCTGACACAAATCGGAGAGTCAGAAAGCAGCATCGATTACTTCCATAATCTGCTGGTAGAACGCTTAGGCCGTCATGTGGTTAGTACCTCGGACATCTCTTTAGAGCAGGCTATCGTGGAATCCTTTACCCAAAAGGGATTAAAATTAGCGACTGCAGAAAGCTGTACCGGAGGCGGTATTGCAAGTAGTATTACGTCGGTTCCGGGTGCCAGTTGCATTTTTGATTGTGGCATAGTTGCCTATCATAATACTATCAAACAAAATCTTCTCGGCGTAGACCCAAAGGTGCTGGACCAATATGGCGCAGTAAGTGAACAGACGGTAATTCAGATGGCAGAGGGTGTCAAGAAATTGTCTCATGCGGATTATGCGATTGCGAGCAGTGGTATTGCAGGTCCCGGTGGTGGAACTCCCGAAAAGCCTGTAGGAACGGTATGGATAGCTGTAAGCGGCAAAAACAAAACTATTTCGCGACTTTTTAATTTTCAAAATAGCCGGGAGATTAATATTGAGCGTAGTATAGCTCAGGCATTGGCTATGTTATGGAATTTGTATATTGAAGAATTAGACAATTAAAAATATACTTCTGGAAAAATGGTAAAACAAAATATTATATTTGGTTTTTAGGGATTGTATTCCTAATTATTTAATTTAGTAACATCAAAAAACGAAATTAATATGTCAATATATAAGTTGGTTCTTCCTAAAATGGGTGAGAGTGTATCGGAAGCGACTATTACCAAATGGGTAAAATCTATCGGTGAGTCTATCGGAGAAGATGATACTATTGCAGAAATCGCTACAGATAAAGTCGATTCGGAAGTGCCATCTCCAGTCCAAGGCGTGTTGAAAGAATTTCTTTTTGAAGAAGGATCGGTTGCGCAAGTGGGCGATGTGATTGCATTGATTGAGATTGAAAGAGAAGGTGAGAACACAGCTCCCACAGCCGCTGTGGAGGAGGTATCTTCTACACATCAAGAAGAAGCAGAACCGACAGTGCATGAAATAACTATTCCCGGAATGGACGAACTCAATCATATGGAAGAGCGTGAATCCGTGGCAGCACTTTCAGAAGGACGTTTCTATTCACCATTGGTACGTAGCATAGCGCAGCAAGAGCAAGTTTCGCAAGCGGAGCTGGACCTGATAGTGGGTTCGGGAGCCGACGGAAGAGTGACCAAACAAGATGTATTGGACTATATTGCTTCGCGCGGTACGACTACTGTTTCTAAACCAACGGCGACAGTTTCTACTCCTCAATCAACAGTTGCAAAACCACAACCGGCAAGCGTACCTGCTGCTCCAGCTCAAGTCGTAAAAAGCATGAATGGAGATGAAATCGTAGAGATGGATCGTATGCGCCGTCTTATTGCGGATCATATGGTGCAAAGTATCCACACCTCACCTCACGTATTTTCTGTTGTAGAAGCTGATGTGACGAATTTGGTGAACTGGAGAAATAAAATTAAAGATTCTTACAAAAAACGCGAAGGGGAGAATATTACTTTCACTCCGCTAATCATAGAGGCGATAAGTAAAGCGCTAAAAGATTTTCCAATGATAAACGTGTCAGTCGATGGATACAATATCATCAAGCGTAAGCACATTAACATCGGAATGGCAGCAGCATTGCCTTCGGGCAACCTAATCGTGCCAGTTATCAAGGATGCAGATCAGCTAAGTCTGGTGGGCATAAGTAAAGCCGTGAACGACTTAGCAAATCGTGCTCGTGCCAATAAGTTGCAACCTGATGATACGCAGGGTGGTACTTTTACATTTACCAATATTGGAGCTTTCGGAAATATTTTCGGTATGCCTATTATTAATCAACCGCAGGCAGCAATTCTGGCGGTAGGATCTATTACCAAGAAGCCAGCAGTGCTCGAGACTGAAGATGGAGATGTTATTGCCATTCGACATATGATGTATTTAACGATGTCCTATGATCACCGTGTGATAGATGGCGCCTTGGGCGGTACTTTTTTAAGACGTGTGGGTGATTATCTTGAAAATTGGGATAAAGACCGTATTATTTAGTATATTATACAGAAGTTCAATAAATTTTCGTTCGGACCGTCAATTTGAGGTGGGAAAGTAGGGCAGAATAATCGAACGTTCTGTATGACTTATTTCTTTTCAGATTGACGGTTTTTTATTGTGTACGTTGTTGATTAGCTACCTAATAGAAGAATAAGAATGCATTTAGAACAATTTAAGCCATTTTTTGATTTTGTTATCAATTGGTATTGGGTACCTCTTTTGATTCTTTATGCAGGCATAATTAGTGCGATACTCATTGAAAATCGCAATCCGACCAAGACTGTAGCATGGATTCTAGTCATTGTTTTCTTGCCTTTTGTGGGGATTATATTATACTATTTTTTCGGACAGAAATTTGTTAAAGTCAAAAAACTAAAACGCCTCAATCGACAGCAAGCCTTACGTCTTGAACAGAAATGGAAAGAACTTGATCCTATTATTGAATCCTTCATTCGCGATATAAAAGATGACATTGGCGGTTTATCGAAGGTCTTCCGTTTAATGAAAAAAGAGCGGCTTTCTTCGCCCACGTTAAATAATGACGTCGAATTACTCATTAATGGGGAAGTAAAATTTCGCTATCTCCTTGAAGATCTTGCGCAGGCTAAGCACTCTATCCATATGGAATATTACATTTTCGAAATGGATAATATTGGAACGAAGATATTAAACCTACTCGAAGAGAAAGCGGCAGGAGGAGTAGTGGTAAGACTGATAGTGGACAGTTTTGGTTCTCCCAATTTAGTGAAATATATGCGCAGGCAGAAGGAGAGCAAAATCGATTTTCATGCTTTTCTACCCGTGACATTTACTTCGCTAGCCAATTCAAATTACCGAAACCATCGCAAAGTTTGTGTCATCGATGGAAGGGTGGGCTATGTCGGCGGAATTAATATTTCGGATCGATACGTCAATGATTCGCAATCGGAACAAAAGTTATACTGGAGAGATACATCAGTTCGTGTCAAAGGTTTAGCTATTAATCTTCTGCAGGTTTCCTTCTGGAATTCTTGGAATCAAACCGATGGGAAATCCTTTTATCTGGAGGACGGGTATTTGCAAGCCTTGCAAGATAATAAAGAAGTGAAAGGCGATGCGAGTGTTGGATTTATTTCCAGTGATCCAGCATCCCTAGGGCCTTATAATATGGAAGCATTGCTCATTGCTATCGGAGAGGCCAATCACAAAATACAGTTGTGCACTCCGTATTATATCCCGGGTGAAGAATTGGAGCGTGCCTTGATAATTGCGGCATCCTCCGGTGTCGAGGTCGAATTAATGGTTCCGAAAGCTTCGGATTCTATATTGGTGCATCATGCATCTTATTCTTTTCTCAAGCCTTTATTAGAAAGAGGTGTCAAAGTATATTTATACAAAAAAGGATTTTTACACGCCAAGACTGCAGTTTTTGACGAGAAGTTATCTTTTATAGGCACAGTAAATCTGGACATACGCAGTTTTTATATCAACTACGAAATAGCTACGGTAATTTCCGATCCCATATTGTCCCGAAATCTATCCCAACAGTTTGAAATAGACAAAGAAGAATCCGAATTGCTGACGCTTAGAGCATGGAAAAAACGTCCGCGGTGGCAACGGGCTGCTGATTCGGCTTGTAGACTCCTGGCTCCACTACTCTAAAAAGTGTTAAATAAGGTCAGATATTCATATCTATTTGTCTTCTAATTACAAAAATTTGTATTTTTAGCTAAATACCGTACATAGATGAAAAAAATAGCTATTTTATTTTCCGTATACTTTTTAATTTTCTTCCAATCCAATTACCTTGCCGCACAAGAGATACCTCGTATTCCTATTAATACGGTGGTCGAACGTATTCAAAAATACTTAGGCGTATATCCCGTAGAAAAGGTCCATTTACATTTTGACAAACCCTATTATGCGGTTGGGGATACACTTTGGTTTAAAACCTATTTGTACACCAATCAATTGGAATATGAACCCAGCAAAATTGCCTATGTAGATATTATTAATGGTCGTGATTCCTTAATTCAGACATTACGTATTCCTTTGAAAAACCACGGGGGTGAGGGATATTTTGTATTGGATCCGCAATTTATCAAACAAGACAATTATCGTTTCAGAGCCTATACGAAGTGGATGATGAACTTCAGTATGGATTATTTCTACAATAAAGTAGTGACGGTAGGAGATGCGATTAATAAGAAATTGGCTTCCGAAGTGACCTATATCAATGAGGGAAATAAAACCAAAGCAAACATACAGTTTAGGGATGCAAAGGGTACATTGTTGAGCCGTAGGAAATTGACTTGGGAAACTATCGATGGGTGGGATCCTTTCGATAAAGGAAAGGGAGAAACTGATGATATGGGACGGGCTAATATTACATTTTCTGCTAAAGAAAGAGAACTGTACAAGAATGGACGCCTTATCGTAAAACTCGAAGGAGAAACAGCGATGGTAGGTGACTTCCCATTAAAAAATGCCCTGACAAGCTACGATGTGCAGTTTTTCCCAGAAGGAGGTGAACTTTTGGCAGATGTTAAGAAACCCATAGCTTTCAAAGCCATAGATTCGCAAGGAAAAGGCGTGCAACTAAAAGGGAAAATTATTAATTCAAAAAAGGCAACTATCGCGGAATTTGAAGATTTTGGATTGGGCATGGGATATGTTGATTTTACACCTGCCGAAGGAGAAAAATATAAAGCCGTAGTAACTATAAATGGGCAAGAATTGACCTACGATCTGCCGGAAGTAAAAAAGGACGGATTAAGTCTTAGCTTGAAAATGATTGACGCTCAAGCCGTGCAGATGGAAATTCTTACCAATGAGGCATATCTGAGCCAAGTACAGAATCAACCTTACTATATTTTTGGACAGATGAACGGACATTTGATTTATGGAGCGCAGGTGACTATAAAAAATGCTACCTCATCCATTAATATCCCGATCAAAGATCTACCTAATGGTATTATGCAATTCACATTGATGACCTCACAAGGAAAGGCTGTCAGCGAAAGGTTGATTTTCCACGATTTTGCGGAGAATTTAAAAATCCAAGTCAGCACCGATAAGGCAAACTACCGAAAAAAGGACAAAGTTATTCTGGATTTGGCGAATATGACGAGCGAAAAAGCAGCAGCTAACTTGTCTATTTCTGTGATTGATGAGACAAAAACACCATTTGATGACCATCAAGAAAATACTATATTAAGTAACTTGTTGTTGACATCCGATTTGACAGGATATATTGAAAAACCTAACTTTTATTTTGATGAGAAGGTCAGCAATCGCAAAGAAGCACTCAATGCGCTGTTGTTGACACAAGGATTTAGAAGATTTTCGTATGATGATCTATTAGCAGAAAAATATCCAGCAGTCAATTTTATGCCTGAACAGGGTATTACATTATCGGGAACGATGCGCCTGAATACAGGACGTGTTTATCCGAATGGAGGACTTTTGCTGTCAATTCCCGCACGGGCGTATCGCAAAGACACGTACACCGATAATAATGGGCGTTTTGCATTTGAAAATTTAAATTTCCCGGATTCGGTAAAAGTGACAATCAATGCACGTAGCAATGAGAATTACCGCAATATCATAATCAATATGGATCAATCGTTTTATGCTTCTGTAGATCCAAATAATCCTTACAAGGCTAACGAAATCCTCAATATTGATAAGGAGATGTCGAGCTACCTTGCGAATAGTAAGAATGAATTTAGGACTTCGATATTGATTGATGAAGTCACTGTAACAGCCTCGCGTAAAGAAAACAGAACCAGTAAGGAATTCTCCGCTTTATCGGGATTGTCCATGGCGGATCATCGCATTGAGGGCGAACGATTGAATGGTTGTAATGTGTTGACGATGTGTCTAAATACGATGCTCACAGGAGTAACTTATGATGTCAATACGTTAAAATATTATTTGACCCGCAGTTATAATCAAGGGAGTAGAGTTCCGGTTCAGTTTTTCTTAAATGGTATGCCTATTGATGAGAATACACTTAATTCTATCAATCCGATGGAAATCGAAGCCATTGAGATTTTTAACCGTGATGATTTGGGAACAGTAAGCCGCCTTTACCAAAACGACGGGGTCGTTTCCATTATCACCAAGAAAGAAAAACCAAAAGGTCCGCGAATGACTTTAGCGCAGATTGAGGCTATGCTTCCAAAATCAAATGTGATTGATCTGTTCCCATTGGGCTATATTAAGGAGCGTAAATTCTATTCTCCGCAATATGTAACGGATCAGCAAAAAGCAGTAAATGATTACCGTACTACCGTGTACTGGAATCCAACTGTTGAGCTTGATGAAACAGGTAAGACAACCCTGGATTTCTATAATGCGGATGGAAATGGTAAGTACAAAGTCGTCGTAGAGGGAAGAGATAGTGTAGGCCGAATTGGACGCACAGTTTTCCATTACAATGTCAACTAAAATCCTTGTTCAACGAAGCGTATTTTAGCAATTGTTGTGTGGTATTGTAAATACCGATAGATAACAAAAAATGTCTGCATGAAGCAGACATTTTTTGTTAAGTGTTATGGTAGATGATTAATCTCCACCTAAGAAATACAGAATTATTTTTTAAAGAATTTATACACTTGGCGATCGTACAGATTCAAAAATACGCCAATCAAAATAACAAGAATACCAATCAAACTCATGGTATTAAATGTTTCTTGATAAAATATATAGCCAAACCCCAATGCATAGAGCACGCCCAGATAATTTAAGCTGGCTACTTTCGCTAAATTAGCACTTTGGTAGGACAGGGTCATATAATACTGTGCCACTTGGGTGCATATTCCAATCAATAATAAATACAGCCAGTCTATGCCGATTGGTGTCTTCCAGTCAAACAAGGTATATATCCCTACCACAGGTATTGTCAATAAAGGAAAATAAAATATGACTACAAGTGGATGTTCGTTGCCTTTGCTTCTCGCTATCATATTGTAGGCTATACCAGCGAATAAGGCGGCACTTAAACCAATAATAACATCCAGCGTAGAAATTCGGAAATCAAAACCTTTTAGTAGAAATACACCTGCAATGGCGAGTGCAAAATATAAAAATTGAACCGGTCGCACGGATTGCTTTACTATAAATATGCCCAAAATCGCTGTAAAGAATGGCGACAGGTAATTGATAGTTACCGCAGAAGCCAAAGGTATATGCTGCAGCGTATAAAAAGAACCTATCAACCCCAGACAACCCGCGATCCCGCGCAGAGTGAGCACTGGTATATTGTTACCTAGAGGTGGGATATTATTTTTCCGCAAATAGTAATAGGTCACAACAAAGCTAAAGATACTTCGGAATAAAACTACTTCCAATGTCGGAAGATGTGATACGAACTTGACACAGACATTCATGATGGCGAAGAAAAATCCAGCCATCAACATGTATTTTACGCTTTGGTCTTTCACTAATTTACGGGGTCATTGTGTTTTTTGACAAGCTCGCGTTTACCGGTTTCAGGGTCTATTTCGAGCTCTGTCTGTTTGACCAAAACAGCATAGGAAGCTGGCGTAATGCCTTTCCCATACCTAATAGCGTACTCTTTAGTAAATTCTGCCCCGAAATACAGTATAGCTGCCGAATAATATACAAAGCCCAGCAAAATGATAATAGAGCCTGCAGCACCATAGGCGGTGGCGGTGGCATTATAGGATAGATATAATGATATACCATACTTACCTATCATAAATAATATGGTCGTAAATATAGCACCTCCCAAAATATCTTTAAATCGAACTTTGGCGTCTGGAAGAAAAGTAAATATAAAGCCAAATAAGGTCACAATAACTAAAAATGTAATGCCATTGTTGACCCAGCCCCAGAATTGAATATCAAAATGCTGAATTTGAAATCGATCCAAAAGCAGTTCAATATTTTTAGTTATAAGGCCGATGACACTACTAATCAAAAGTGAAGCCATCAACAAAAAGCTCAATCCTAATATCATAGAAAAGGATATCAGTCTGTTGATAATGATTTTTAACCAGCCTTTTTTCGGCTTAGCTTTTACCTTCCAAATGGTATTAATGGAATTTTGAATATCGACAAAGATCGTGGTAGAGGTCATGATTAAGGTTACAATACCTATCATCAACCCGATGCTGGATTTATTTTCTAATGAAATCTGTTTGATAGCATTATCAAGAAGCCTAGTGATTTCTGGCCCAAAAATATCGTTGAGTTCGCTGATGACTTTATGTTTTGCGCCATCTGGACCTTCCAGCTGACTGCCATAAAAAAATCCCAAAGCCCATATTAGAATAATAATAAGAGGTCCTATAGAAAAGACGGTGTAGTAGGCGAGGGAGGCGCTGAGTTTCATGCAATTGTCCTCCGCAAACCCATTGCCACTGTCAAGTAATAATTTGCCAAAGCCTTTTATCTTTTGGATAAAAGGCTCTTTTTCTTTGTCTGTATTATTATTTACATTATTCTGCATATATCTTGTTGATATCTTCATCATGTTTTTGAAGAATAATCTTTCTTTTTAACGAAAGTTTTGGAGTGAGTTCTCCATTATCAATCGTCCATTCCTTAGGCAATAATACAAATTTTTTGACCATTTCCCAGTTTCCAAAATTTTCGTTGGCCTTATCTATCTCTCTTTGGTACTTTGCTATTACCTGTGGATTTTGCACTATAGACTCTTTTGAACCGAATGTTATGCCTTTTACTTTACAGTATTTTTCCAGTTCTTCAAAAGCCGGAACGATCAGCGCCGATGGGAATTTCTTGTTTTCACCAATAATCATTACCTGACCAATTAACACGGATTCCATCAGTTTGTTTTCCATCACTTGTGGTGCGATGTATTTACCACCTGCAGTTTTGAATATTTCTTTCTTACGATCCGTAATTTTCAAAAATCCATCAGCTGTCAGTTCGCCTATATCGCCTGTGTGCAAGTAGCCCTCATCATCGATCGTCTCGGCTGTAGCTACGGGGTTATTATAATATCCCGACGTAATCGAAGGACCCTTAACAAGGATTTCTCTATCCTCAGCAATTTTTACGTGCAGATTTTTCAGAACCCGTCCGACAGAACCAAATTTAACATCATTTTCATCCCATGAGTTGACCGCTATTACGGGTGATGTCTCAGTCAAGCCATAGCCCTCCAAAACTTTTATGTCAGCGGCCCAAAAGATACGCGCAAGTCGTTGTTGCAAAGCTGCACCACCTGATATGATAAACTTAATTTCACCACCCAACGCATCTTGCCATTTCGAAAATATCAGTTTTCGGGCGATAGAAAGCCTTAGGTTGTACCAAGCATTATTGGATTTAGGCTCTTGGAATTGATGGCCAAGATCCACAGCCCAGAAGAACAGGGATTTTTTAATTCCAGTAAGTGCTTTTCCTTTTTCAATGATTTTGTCATATACTTTTTCTAAGACACGCGGCACCGTGGTGAACACTTGTGGTTTCACATCATTGATATCCACGACGATATTATCTAGATTTTCGGCATAATAAACATTCACACCCTTGGATATATACATGTACACCACCATACGTTCGAAAATATGGCAGAGCGGGAGAAAGCTTAATGATTTTTTAATATCATCCGTCAATAAATGCGAACACGCACCTACATTACTTATAATATTTTTGTGGGTCAAATAGACCCCCTTAGGCTTGCCCGTGGTACCTGAAGTATAGATGAGTGTTAATAAATCATCTTCATGTACAGCATCGTTATACTGTTGTAAGTCTATGTTCTGTAGTTTTCCTTGTTCTATTAATTGGTTATAATGCATGTGGTTTGGTACTTCATCCAGCGTATAAATATCCAAATGAAGATCATTATTAGCCAATGCTTTTTCTACTTTTTCTGCAAGCTCCTTGTTGCTCACAAAGATTAATTTGGCCTCCGCATCTTTTACTATATAAGATAAATCTTGAGCGGACAATGTAGGGTATAATGGCACTAATGCCACACCTAATTGATTACATGCAAAATCTACAAAGTTCCATTCCGGTCTATTACCGGACATGAGTCCTATACGGTCGCCTTTTTTTATTCCTTTGGCTATGAGTCCTTTACTGATGTTGTCTACGATATCAATGATTTCATTTTTATCATATGATTTCCAACCACCTTGGTCTCTTTTTGATAGCTTTAGGACGCGCCCGGCGGTATCTATGTTACTTTTTAAATAATCAAATAATCGAGTAGGTTTGCTCATGGTTTACAATTTATTTTTTTATAAGTGGTTATAATAACGCTATGTTAGCATAATAAATTTACTGAAAATATGTTTAGAAAAAAAGAATAGTTGAATTAAAAACGCTTAATTAACAAACGTTAACGATTTTTTTTGCCTATAGCATTGAAAATATGTTATTTTTGGAACTCAGATATTTATTGATATGCAAAAAGTGATACGTAATATTTTTTTATTGGCTGCCGGTATATTTTTAGCAAATGATGCTTCTGCTCAGTTAACGAGTCAGCATGCTATAGGCGCACGTTTTGGTTCTGCTTCGGGTATCAACTATCGCTATACGTTGAGTCAGGATAGGGCGATTGAAGGTATTTTGAGTGTACAGAGTAATTCGACGAGCAACCGATTCAGAGTCGTAGGTTTGTATGAATACCACAAAGAATTGCCGTTAAACAATTTTTCTTGGTATTATGGTTTTGGTGGAAGTATAGGGAATTATACTTATAAAGCTTATACCAACAGCAATGGCGAACATATTCCAAAAAATTCTGAATTATTGTTAAGTATTGATGGTATAGTGGGGATTGAATATAGCTTACCTACCGCACCGATTTCACTTTCCTTGGATGTCAAGCCTTATTTTGATTTCGTACAAGAGTCTTCGATCAAATTATTTGATCCAATAGGATTCTCAATTCGTTATAAATTCTAAAACAGAAAAGCTTTTCAAATATTGAAAAGCTTTTCTGTTTTTATTAGTCTTTTCTATGTACATGGCAAAAATTGTAATAAATTGATGTTTAACTTGTTGAATCCTGACAATAAACATTCTGTGATATAATCAAGGCCATATTTGATTATTGACACGGCTTTTCTTTGATGTTTCTTGATTTTAATGGGTCGAATCTGGGTATGAATATATTCTCCAACTTTGTAGCACCACAGGCATGCTATCATCGTAAGCATGAACAATTTTTCAAGGCGGTCCAAGTCAGTAACATGGGTATCTTCTATATTGAACCCGCTAGATTTCATAAATTTGAATAGTGTCTCGATATCCCAGCTCCGCCTATAATATTCCAGTGCCTGCTGTGATTCATAGAATGATACCAGTATTAAAATTCAACTTTTCCATCGATAACAGTTTTAGTAGCTGATAGCTAACATAATTGACCGTGCATTTCTACAATATGCTGGTAATGTCTGAATACCCTGCTATTAAGGTTGTTAAACAAGTGACATACCGTTATTTCTTTTTGTTTTCTAGCCAAGAACACCTTAAAGTTATTCCGGATCCTGATATGATACTGGATGCTATGTTCATTTAAGAATCCTAACCATTTCTCTCCGATAAATTCACGATCAGCTAATATACAGTCGATGGAATCCAGTCCAAACCAATCGATGAAATTCTGGACCAATGTAATTCGTTCCTGTGAATTAGAGTTCCCTCGCTTGTCCAGCATCTTAAACATGATTGGAATGGCAACAGACTTATAACTGATACCCAACATGAGTATATTGATGTTTTGCTGTCCAAATTTCCAGTTTGTCCTATCCATGACTAGAATAACGGGGCTGTTGTTTTGTAAAAGATTGAATATAAGTGCACTGATAAGTCGCATTGGCAGATCCACTTGCGCCATGAAGCGCTGGATTCTCCTAAAACAACTGCTGGCAGCGGATGGAGAATCAAATCCTGGAGACAATTTGGAATAGTTTACTGACTTAACTTTGCATAGAGCAGTTATAAAAAGACAGACCTGGCGGATGCTGGAAAGATTGAGATCCTTGCTTAGATGGGCTGTAAATACGGTTAATAAATCCGTATACTTATCGCACTGACTGGTATTCGTGTTTAAGAGCATTACGTTGGAAATAATACCTTAATATACTGAATATCAGTCTTTTAAACAAATTTATTATGAAATAATCACCTGATAATTAGGTGGTTATATTTTTTGTCATGTACTAAATAGTCTTTTATAGATAGCCAGATGTTACCGAGTCGGCGTTCTTCGTCTGTAGCAATTTCCCTGCGTTGTATGCTGTAAGACTTTTTGTCGGAGGCAATCAGTTTAACTGGGATTTCTTTTATGAGTCCATCTCTTGAAATAAGTATATTAACTGTATCTCCGGCTGAGGCATGAGCCAATACATATTCAATAGCCTTGCCATTAATCTCAATACGGTGATTGTTAATTGCAATGAGCTCATCGCCAACATTTAGGCCCGATATCCATGCAGCAGAGTCGCGATCTACATTCTTGATCACGGTATGCCCCTCATTACTTCCCACCTTAATGCCCAGAGTTAGATAATTTTGTTCTTCAGCCTTATCTATGATTTCATAGCCCACGAGGTGAAAATACTGGTTGTAATCCACCTCTTCGGCATGATGTGCAGCGGTGAATATATCACTTAGATCCACACCTGTTACTCTTTCTGCCAAGGCTTGGAACTCGTCTTCCTCAAATCCTCTATTTTCGATTAAGTAGAAATGCTCGTATGCAGCACGCATCACATCATCCAAGCATTTGGTTCCCTGTGAAGCTGCAATAATCTTTATATCCATAGCAACGGCATGCATGGCTCCTTTATTGTAATAGGAGATAGCGACATTGTGTGAATTCTCATCCGGACGGTATTGTTTGATCCATGTGTCAAAACTTGAAGCTGCCGCGCTCTGCAACAAATAGCCGGGACGATTGTAGACAGTGTTAAAGTCTACAGCGAGTTTTTGTAAATATTCATATTCATCAAATATCCCACAGCGACGGATGATCAAATTATCGTAATACGATGTAAAACCCTCAATAATCCACAAACCTGTGGTATAATTTTCGGCGTCGTAATTGAACGGTCCTAAAGCTTTCGGGCGAAGACGTTTCACGTGCCACAAGTGGAAATATTCATGCGCTACTAAACTCAGGTAGTTTTTGTAAGCCGTGGGCTGAGCATAATTAAAGCGTGAGGTCGACAAGACTGTCGAGTTCAGATGTTCTAATCCCCCGTTGCTATTTTGGTAATTGTGCGTTATGATGAGGTAATAATAATTGGGATTTGATCCCCAGATCTTATTTTCTTCCCTTACAATGGTTGTAATATCCTCTGTCAAACGCTCTTTATCATAGTCAGCTTCGCCCACCATAGCACATTCATGCAGAATGCCATCCACGTCAAAGGTCCATGTATCTTGTGTACCTATTTCAATCGGAGAATCAAAAAGAATATCAAAATTCGGCGCGTAGAATGTGTTTGTTTCCGAAGTCTTTTGTAGGCCAGTCGAAATCTTGTTCCAGCTTGGGAACAAATCAATGTGTACCGAAGTTTCCAAATCCAAATAGCCGTCGATATACATGAAAGTGCCTACCGGACTTAGAAATGCTCGTGAAGCATCGATAAAAGATGTACGGACAGAGACTTCGAACCCATAAACGGCGTACGATACTTCGATATGTTCGCTGGGATTGTAGATTCTCCAGGTATTTTTAGCGATTTTTTCCGCTGTGACTGCTCTAGCAGGACTGCTGAATTTTATTTTTTCTACATTTTTAGCGTACTCACGTATTAAGTAAGAGCCGGGAGCCCATACGGGCATTTTAATGTCAATATATTCTTTTTCCTGAAATCCGGAGATGCTCATACGTACATCTACATAGTGTGCCTGCGGTTCAGAAAATGATAATTCGAAAAATATCGATTTTTTCATGTATGCTTGGGTTACTGAAATTTAACCAAAGGTAGAATTATCGCTATGGACTTCAAAATATTAATAATAATACAAGAGCCAAAGTCCTAAACTCTCTAGGGATTTGTTATATTTGGTATGCAAAGATATAACGTAAAAGAATAATGATACTAGTTGCTGATAGCGGTTCTTCGAGTTCGGATTGGATGTTAAACCTTCCCGATAGTAAACCTTTGTTTTTCAAAACTAAAGGCCTTAATCCTTTCTTTGTGAGTGAAAAAGAAATCGAGAAGGTGATGAAGGATGTTCCCGAAATCATTCCTTATTCGAATGAGATCAAAGAAGTTTACTTCTTCGGAGCAGGGAGTATTACTCCCGACAGACGAGAAATCGTATCGAATGCACTGACTACATTATTCCCTAATGCTTTTATATCGGTAGAATCTGATTTACTGGGTGCAGCATATGCGACGTTGAAAAACGACAAAGGGCTAGTAGCCACTTTGGGAACCGGTTCGGATATAAGTTTTTATGATGGTCAGAATCTATTGCAGAGCCATCATGGTATTGGCTATGTGCTGGGCGATGAAGGTTCAGGAGCTTGGTTTGGAAAGCGGCTAATTACGAACTATCTGTATGGCACTATGCCTCGCGATATCGCAAAGGTATTCGGCGAAAGGTATAGACTGACAAAAGATAACGTGATAAAGAATGTATACCAAAAAGATCGTCCGAATTCTTATTTGGCGTCTTTTCTTCCGTTTATCGCCGATAATCGATTGCATCCTTATATCGACAAGCTGCTCGCTGAGGGTTTTGACGAATTTGTACGCACAAATATTATGACATATCCCAATTATTGGGAATACTCCTGTAATTTCGTAGGTCGAGTAGCCTATACATTTGATCTGCACTTGCGTCAGGTATGCCAGATGCATGGGGTCAAAGTTGGCAAAATTCTTGCTAGTCCTATTTACGATTTATTCGACTACGTCATCGAACGCGAAACATCTAATCTTTCATTATAATTCAAGACTATGATTACATTATTAATGCTATTGAATATGCTAATAAATCCATCATCGGTGCATGATTTTTCATTCACTACCATAGATGGAAAGGAAATTCAAATGGCTCAATTCAAAGGAAAAAAAATACTCTTGGTCAATACAGCATCTAAATGTGGTTATACGCCACAATATAAAGAGTTGGAGCAACTGCACAAGCAATACGGTAAAAACCTGGTTGTGATCGGGTTTCCGGCTAACAATTTTGGAAATCAAGAGCCGGGTAGCAACGAAGATATTGCTGCATTCTGCGAAGAGAACTATGGAGTTACTTTTTTGATTGCTGAAAAGGTGGAAGTCAAAGGTGAAAAAATCGATCCATTATTCAAATATTTGACCGAGCAGCCTAACCCTGATTTCACAGGAGATATAAATTGGAATTTTGAAAAATTTCTGATTGATGAAAACGGGAAATTAATCCACCGTTACAGATCAAAGATAAAACCATTGGATCCTGTTATTGTGAACCAATTGTAGAAAACAAAAAAAGACTTCGAAATTTTCGAAGTCTTTTTTTGTTCTATTTATTCTCATCGCAATAATAACAATGTCTACATCGCGGTTCATAACTTTCTTTTTCGCCCAATAGTACGACACTCTTTTCTTTTGTAAATCGGTAGGAATAATTCGCGGGAGCACCACATTTGACGCATACAGCATGTACTTTGTATACATCTTCGGCCACTGCCATGATATTGGGCATAGGTCCGAATGGCCTTCCTTGATAATCCATGTCTAAACCTGCAACAATTACGCGCACACCTTTATTAGCCAATTGTATGCAGACATTCGGCAAATCTTCATCAAAAAATTGTGCTTCGTCAATACCGATTACTTTCGCGTCGCCGCTTAATAATAAGATAGCGGAAGAATGCTCTACAGGCGTAGAAGGGATGCTGTTGCTATCATGCGATACCACTTCCTTCTCCGCGTAGCGGATGTCAATAGCAGGCTTAAAAATTTCAACCGGTAATTTTGCAAATTGTGCTCTTCTCATGCGGCGTATCAGCTCCTCTGTTTTACCTGAAAACATTGAGCCGCAAATGACCTCTATACTACCCACTTGCCGATCTCTTTGGCTAAAGTATTGTTCTGAAAAAAGCATATTCTTTGTTGTGTGTGAAGATTGTATAATTATCAAAAATAATTATAAATCAACCCTTGTTAGACGATACGAATATCGAAATTATATCTTATTTTTACAGTATGAAAAGCGGATGTAGACCAAAATCAAGTCATTATCAGACGATTTTGTTTTCCACCGCACAATGTCGACGACGATTCAAAAAATATATCCATGGCAAAAACTAAAGGGCAATTACTTTCAAAAATTGATTTTTTATTAGCTGATATTCATTCTCAATATAATGAAATAAAAAGATCCAGTGAAATAGACAGCGTAGAGGTTACCTTACTAGAAGCTAATCTGGCTTCTCTGGCTAAGCATATCGAAGCTCTAAAAGTACATGGGCAACTTGCTGGTACAGGCAGTATAGCAAAAGAGGCTGCTTCGGCCACCATCTTTACACCAGCTACACCCATCAATAAACCTACTGACAAGCAAGAAATATTTGAAGAAATCAAAGAAGAATTGCCTGAAGATGCAGTAGAGGAGAAGGAAGAAACCCAACAAGAAGAGTTTGCTTTTAACATTAAGGATATAACGCCTGAAGTGCCTCAAGAGGAAGACCCGATTGAATCAGCAGAAGATGTAGCGGATATTAAAGAAGACATGGAGCAGAAGGAGGATGAGACCCCGGTTGCTGAGGAGAAAATCGTGACGGAAGAAGAAACTGTAATTCCCGTAACGGTTCCGGCAAAAGAAGTCGAAATCCCTGTTCAGGGAGCTGCAGCTGAAGAATCGGCACGCCCATTGACCATTAATGAATTAATCCAGCAGCAAAAGCAAGCCGGAGTCAATGTCACGCAGCAATTCCAAACGTCAACTACTAAAGAAAAAATCGTAGACTTAAAAACAGCGGTGAGTTTGAATGATAAATTATTATATATCAAAGATTTGTTCAACGGCTATAGTCTAGCCTATAGCGAAGCCATCGAGTTATTGAATAGATTTGATTCCTTTGCTGAGGCGGATGCATTCTTACAAGCTAACTATGCGCTCAAAAATGGTTGGGCTGAAAAAACGCAAACTGTAGATAAATTTTACACCTTGCTACGCAAAAAGTTTAATGTTTAATAATAAATCGATAAGTTAAAAAAATCCTGTAATGTTCTTACAGGATTTTTTTGTTTTATTTAACGTCAAATTTTACCCAAGCAGAGCCATCATGGCCGTAGACAAAATACTTAGGTTGGAGTATTTCGGCTAATATTTCTGCATCTCTAAGGTAAACCGTATCGTCCGTGTTAAAGCTGTTTTCTTGGATAATGTATATATTATTCTGTTGATAAGCACTGCTCGCTGTTACAATAGGGTTGTTTAACATGTCCGCAATGTGACTATAAAGACTTTCATTGGATTGAACGATAATGATGCAATCCGGATTGTCGATCCAATGACTAATAAACTGGCCACCCGCAACCTTCACTTTTTCTTCAATAATTGCATCTTGCATCGGCTCGAAGTTGGTTTGTTGGTTGAGAACTATCGTTTTTGGAAAATTATCCTGCGAGAGAAATTTCAGTTTATGGATGATTATATTAATTTCTTCGTCGATATATTCCGCCTGCGCAGGGTTATGCTTTTTTAAGGAGTCGATTATTTCTTGGTATTTTGTCATGCTACAAATTTAAAGAATTAAGCTTATTCTATGACTTATTTTGAGGGCAAAACATGATTTCGTATTTTGGTCTTACAAAAAATACAGAGACTATGTTTGACAAATTATTCCAAGCGCAGCAAAAAGCGCAAGAAATCAAATCGCGTTTAGATAATATTTCGGTATCAGGAGAAGCTGAAGGTGGTAAAGTGCGTGTCGTAGCTACCGCAAACAAGGAAGTGAAGGAAATTCATATCAGTGATGAATTATTTGCGGATGCTGACAAAGAGCAAATTGAAGACCTATTATTGGTAGCAATCAATAAGGCTTTGCAACAGGCAGAGAATGTGAGCCAGACAGAAATGGCTGCCGCATCGCAAGATATGTTGAGTGGACTTGGAGGTCTTGGTAATCTTTTTGGAAAATAAACGTATTATATATGGCAAATGAAATTTCGGTAAGGTATTTAGGACATGCGTGTTTTGAGTTTAATTTTAATGGTACCAAAGTCCTTTTGGATCCTTTCATTACGTACAATCCGTTAGCAAAAGATATCGCAGTAGAATCTATCCAGCCCGATTATATCTTTCTATCGCATGGACATGAGGATCACGTAGCCGATGTGGCTAAGATTCAGTCACAGTCTGGCGCTACTGTTGCCGCGATCGTGGAGACTGCTGGCTGGGTACGCCAGCAAGGTGTGCCAGATGATAAGGTGTTGGAGTTTAATTTTGGTGGTACATTGTCCCTGCCTTTTGGTAAAGTGAAAATGGTATACGCATTACACACCAATTCTACGCCAGATGGGGGATATGGAGGTGTTCCATGTGGATTTGTGTTCTTTACGGGCGATAAGAAGATTTACTTTGCAGGGGATACAGCACTTACATATGAGATGATGTTATTGGAAGATTTACAGTTGGATTGGGCATTTTTACCAATCGGAGGTCATTACACCATGGATATGTATGATGCGGTGAAAGCTTCAGCATTCATCAACTGCAAAAACATTATTGGGATGCATTTCGATACTTTCCCGCCGGTAACTATTGACAAAGATGAAGCTAAAAGCGTATTTGAAAAAGCGCAACTTGATTTACATTTATTAGAGCTAGGAGATAGTATTACCTTATAATTCTAGGTTCGCTCATTATAAAAAAGCAGAGGTCCCAATCTATTGATTGGGACCTCTGCTTTATAAGGTTTTCCAAGTTTACTTGGAAGTCGTATATCTGTCGATGTGGAATTGAACTAGATCATCAATTGGTGAACGCAAGATTTTACCTACTTGCATACCATATTGATTCGCTTTATCTTCTAATACGTTGCGGAAATTATATCCTACAGAACCGATACAGTTGAATGTATATTCTTTGTAATTCGGGTATTTGCTTACTAAGTTAGAGAAGAATGCTTCAAACGAATCATCAACGATTTTTCTTGTGTATTCAATATTAACATTGTTGTCGTATACAAACTTACTGAAGCTTGCGCAGAAACGGTTTGCTAATGGCTTCGTATATACATTGTCCATGATTTCATCTTCAGACAATTTGTACGTATCATAGAATGCTTTTGCCACATCCTCAGGCATTAAGCCGCGCACGAAGTCTGTTAATAATTTCTTACCAATATATGAACCTGATCCTTCGTCGCCCAAGATATAGGCCGCAGAGTTGATATTGTGTGTGATTTTGTCACCATCATAGATACATGTGTTTGTACCAGTACCTAGAATAGCTGCAAAACCAGCTTCTTTACCCAATAGTGCTCTTGCAGCAGCTAATAAGTCGTGACCAATTTCGATTTTTGCGTTAGGAAATAATTCGCGGAAAGCGTCAGCTACAATTTTAGCTTTTTCATCATTGTGTACACCTGCACCGTAGTAATTTACTTCTTGAATTTTATCTAAAGGTAAATCGTTTGGCAATCCTTTTTTCAATGAGTTTACAATATAGTCGCTATCTACAAAGTAAGGGTTATATCCTTCTGTATTGAAGTAAATTTTTTTGTGATTATCATCTAATAGGCACCAATTGGTTTTGGTGGATCCTCCATCTGCAATAATGATCATTATTAGTTTATTTTAGTATAGTTTTTCAAAATTATATCTCTCGAAGATACATTTTTATTCATAAAAACAATAGCAATTGTACATTTTATTTTATAGAATATTTCGCTAAAAACAAAAAAACCATCTTATTGATGAAATAAGGCGGTTTTTTTGTTTTACTACTTAGTGTAAAAAGTACAATTAGCTTATGGATTAATGCGTTGATGAGCCTTCAATTTGATCGATATTTATATTTTGTTTCTTTAAGAAACCTTTGACCAAAACAGCAAACAAGATAATATATGCGAAACCCACTAATGGAATTATATAAGAGTTGTGAATACCAATTATATCTGCTAATTTTCCTTGAATAGGTGGGATGATACCTCCTCCGAGAATCATCATTACCAAAAATGCAGAACCTTGTTCGGTATATTTTCCAATACCTACTATAGACAAGGCAAATATAGATCCCCACATAATCGAACAAGCTAATCCTCCGGTCAAGAAGGAATAGATGGCTACTGTTCCTGTAGACAAAAGACCTACTAGCATAGCCGCTAGACCCAAAGTTCCGAAAATCACCAACGTCGCTACTGGTTTCTCTTTACTAATGAAAAATGCTACCACCTGAATAACAATACATATAGCAAAGAAATAGAGATGCGACATGTTGAATCCGGCGATAGAATTGACCGAAAGCACAACACCAAAAGCGACAAAAGGTACGACAGCGGTAAGGATTTTTTTAGTCGCATTCGAAAAGTTGAATGCTGTAACAGCTCCTGCCCATCGGCCGATCATCATGCCTCCCCAATACATAGATATATAAGGTGTGATTTCAGAAGATTGTAAGCTGCCAAATTCTTCTAAGGTGAGTAGTTCGCCCAAATTACTGCCTATAGCCACTTCGATACCTACATATATAAATAAGGCTAACATACCTAATATCAACTGTGGATATTTCATGGCGCCCCATCCTTGCGAATTTTTCTGTGCATTGCGGTAGCCATATACCAGCGCACCAATGACAGCTACTAAAGCCCCAAATAATAAAGCCATACGTTGTAATTCCAGTGGATGGATTAATTTTTTAGCCTGATTTTCCAGCGCGGCGATGGTCGTGGCATCCGTCGTAGCATTTATCTGTGCTTCCAAATTTTCTACCATAATAGCGGTGTCACTTTTGTAGCTTAAGAATACAGGGATGAAAAATACCGCCAAAAGAACAGTCATTATGATTAACAATCTTTTGGCTTTGGAAGCTTCTTCCATCGGTTCATTATTAATCCCAGCAGGTACTCTTTTAGAGAAATGGAATAGCGCTGCCGCAAAAATAAAGAGCAATCCTACTCCTATATATAGGTATACTACTTTATTAAGGGGAAGATTCGATATCTCTGAATCCGAAATCGGTTCGAATGAGCCGAATAAAGCATATCCAATGACTAGCGGTCCTATGGTCGTGCCGAAAGAATTAACAGCACCTCCAAGATTCACGCGGGAAGCTCCCGTCTTTGGATCGCCCAAGAGTACAGCAAAGGGGTTGGCCGCAGTCTGCTGCAGCGAAAATCCCAGGGCTACGATGAATAGACCTATCAGCATGCCCATATAGACATTGACCTCTACGGCTACAATCATGGCTGCCGCGCCTAAAGCTGAAAAGAGCAATCCATATACGATACTTTTCTTGTATCCCCATTTACCTACCAAATCTCTGCCCGAAAGCGTACCAAAAATAAATAGGGCTAAGGCGCCAACATAATAGGCACTGTAAAAAGCAAAATCAATCAACTGAGACTGAAATTGATCGAGATGAAAGTAGTTTTTACAAAAAGGAATAAAAATACTGTTGCCAGCGGCGATAAATCCCCAGAAAAAGAATACCACGATGAGGGTATACAACGCTGGGTAATTGGTTGGTTTACTATTCTGATTCATATATAAGGGTATATCATAATATTTTTGTGATATAAACCTACAAAAAAAACTTTTCAAATAATTGAGTAAAACCATTTAGTAAGCAATAATTGTTGATTCTGTATAAGCATAGCGATATTTTTATTACTTTTTCTTTGATATTTCATTTCTTATAGTTTTCTTTGTGCATTCTCAAATTTATCCTAGTTCATCAATTATCTATTTCGAAAGTCAGTTGTAGAATGATGAACAAGTAAAATTTTCAATCTTTCCTGAGGGAGAATTGTTAATAAATAGGTTAAATTTCAAATTAAAAATCCAAAAAGATATAATCATAATTCAATATTAATGAATATCAACGAATTGAATTCAAAGCTCGTGTCCGAATTGCGCGAGATAGGAAAGGTGTTAGGTATTGTAGACGTCGAAAAACTACGTAAGCAGGAACTAATCGATAAAATAGCAGAAATAGCTCAGCAATCAGGTGGTGAAGAACAAGAACCCCAAGCAGAGAAACAAGCAGCAAACGTAGAATCAGCTGATTCATCGCCTAGAAAAAGAACAAGAACAATCAAATCCGAGCCAGTAGCCGTTACCAAAAGAACGAAATCAGAAGACGAACCCGTTTTGTTTTCTTCAGATTCTACCACTACAGCTCCCGTATCCCAGCCTTCAACTACTACTTCTGAACAATCCACTGAAACTAAAAAAGTTGAATCAACTTCATCCAATGCAGATTTTGATAATGTAATTGTAAATGAAGGAGTATTAGAAATCATGCCTGATGGTTACGGTTTCTTGCGTTCATCGGATTACAATTATTTAACATCTCCAGATGATATATATGTGTCACAGTCTCAAATCAAATTATTTGGTTTGAAAACGGGTGATAATGTAAGAGGATGTATCCGTCCACCAAAAGAAGGTGAAAAATATTTCCCACTTGTACGTATCGAGTCTATTAACGGTCAGAATCCAGCTGAGATCAGAGATCGCGTGCCATTTGATTTCTTGACACCATTATTTCCTGATGAAAAGTTAAACCTTGACTTAGGATCGAATAATTATTCGACTCGGATAATGGATATGTTTACACCAATAGGTAAAGGGCAACGTGGTCTAATCGTAGCACAACCGAAAACTGGTAAAACTAATCTATTAAAAGAGGTTGCTAATGCTATTGCAAAGAACCATCCAGAAGTTTATTTGATTATCTTATTAATTGATGAGCGTCCGGAAGAGGTAACTGATATGGCGAGATCGGTGCGTGCAGAAGTTGTTTCATCGACATTCGATGAGCCAGCAGACAGACACGTGAAAATTGCTAACATTGTTTTGGAAAAAGCAAAACGTATGGTAGAGTGTGGACATGATGTGGTTATCTTATTAGACTCAATCACTCGTCTTGCGCGTGCTTACAATACAGTTGCTCCTGCTTCAGGTAAGATATTGTCAGGTGGTGTGGATGCGAATGCATTACACAAACCGAAACGTTTCTTTGGTGCAGCGCGTAACATTGAGAATGGTGGTTCATTGACGATTTTGGCTACTGCTCTGACAGATACAGGATCGAAAATGGATGATGTTATCTTCGAAGAATTCAAAGGTACAGGTAACATGGAGCTACAATTGGATCGCAAGTTGGCGAATAAGCGTTTGTTCCCAGCTATCGATTTGACAGCTTCATCTACGCGTCGTGACGATCTATTGATGGACCGCGAAGCGTTACAGCGCTTATGGGTATTGAGAAATCACTTATCGGACATGAATTCTACGGAAGCAATGGAGTTTTTATTGCAACAATTGCGTGGAACTCGCTCCAACGAAGAGTTTTTAGTAAGTATGAATGGATAATTCATATATAATTGATATTTTTAAGCCGTCTAAGTTTTAGACGGCTTTTTATTTTGTAGATGAAAAAATATATACCAAATACTATTACATCGCTTAATTTATTGAGTGGATGTATAGGGATTTTGATGGTCTTGAGCGGGAATTATCTAGCGGCATTCTATTGCGTGTTGGCTTCAGGAATATTCGATTTTTTTGATGGTCTTGTCGCACGTTTGTTAAAAGTAAAATCCTTAATAGGGAAGGAGTTGGACTCGCTGGCGGATGTAATCAGTTTTGGTTTTCTTCCCGGCGCAATTCTTTACAGCATGTTGCTTGAAGTAACTACTTCACCTTATCTGCCTTATTTGGGTTTTATGGTGACTGTTTTTTCTGCGCTGCGCTTAGCAAAATTTAATATTGACGAACGCCAAACATCGGATTTTATTGGTGTGAACACCCCTATGAATACTTTTTTGATTGTATCCTTACCTTTCATTGGCGAAATCTATCCCAAATATGTATACAATGTGTACGTATTAGGAGCAATTACAATAATCACAAGCTTCTTATTAGTTTCTGAATTGAAATTATTTTCGATGAAATTGAGTTCTTTGCGATGGGAAGTGAATAAATTCAAATACTTATTCCTGATCGTATCTTTGCTACTCGTTCTCGGGTTGGAAATTTTGGCAATTCCTCTGATTTTTGTTTTGTATATCGTTTTTTCAGTGCTCCACTTTCGGCAGGAAGCAGCTAATTAGCATTTTTTTGTAAGATAATGTGCCGTATTCGGTCTACCCAGATCTTGACAAATGCAGCACATTCATAACTTTCTATGTCCGCGAATTGTAACATAGTCTGCTGCAGTGTATAATACATTTCCTCATACTCTGGAAAGTAACCATATACGTCTTTGAAATCATTTATGATATCAATAATATGACAATGCGTGTCATATTCGAGAAACTTTTTGTGATAGATTTTATTCGTCAGGATAGGTGATTTATCTTCAACATATCCATTTAGAATAACCAGATTACATTGTTTCTCAAAGGTAAGACGTATAGTTTTTAGTTCTTTCTGTATGCTTGCTCGCTTTTGTAACAGAAGATCATATATGCATATTAATTCTTCTTGAACTTCTGCTTCTTTTGATATGATAGCCATAATTTTCAAGATTGATGCGTAATTTCTATAACAATTTACAAATTAATTTTGTTTTGTAAAATATTGATTTTTAATTACTTGATTAATAATTGTAACTAAGGCTAAAACGCGGAACAAATTTTTTATTGGCTGCTGGATCGATGAGGTATGTGCCTATCAAGCTTAGGTTAAATAAAGGTTCATTATATTTAAAAAGGTTAAAATCAAAATTAAGTGCTGCACTAATCGTTTTTGGTGCTAAGCTACTGTGGTGAATGTTCAGATAATCCGCCGACACTTGTCCATGAATTCGTTTGATATAGGCCAGTTGACTTACGGATAAATCCGGATAGAGGAGTGGTAATCTGTAATCAAATAACAAAGTATTGCGTAGATTCACGTGAGGTAAGTAAGCGAATCCATCGACTAAAGGGATATCATATGAATTATTGAATACACCCTGGGTACGCTGTAAACTGAATCTGGTTTGAAAACTATGGTTTAGTAAAAGTCCGGGGAAATAGAAATTTGTACGAAATGCCCACGAACTATTTTCTCCCTGTTGCAAAGGCATATGTCTATATATAAAACTAAAATTCTGTCCCCATCGCGGCGCCAAATCCATTGCACTCATCATCGCATTACGGTTAAAATAAGCTTGATAATTGAGTGGAAAACGTATTTGATCGACAAAATTTTTGAGGTTGCTTACCGTTAAATCATAGCGTTTGATATAATAAGTTCCAAAATTAAATCCATACGAATACACTTTATTGCCTCGGTATACGCTGAATGGTAGCTGAATATCGGTTGTAATCTGGTGGTATCTGAAATCAAAACGCAAGCTATCTTTGCCAGAAGAGTTCTTAGCCGTTCCAAAATTGCCTGAATTTTTATATCCAATTGTAAGTTTTGGATAGTAACGTTGATACGTGACCTCTGCTAAGTAGGTGTTTTTAGCCAATTCTACCTCTCGTTCATATCCCAAGCGCAGCTGTGTGGTATTAAGAATATCATCCGATAGCCAATATATTCCCGGTTTATAGTTGTCAAAACTCTCAAAATCATTCGCACTTAACGTCAAACTATGAAAATTAACGCTGTTTTTGAGGACACTATATGGCTCAATACTGTCTTCGTAATTGGTTGTGCTGTCGATATTTGCGTATACGAAAGAATTTTGGGACGAATAGAGCGTCTGTGCGGGCTTAAGTACGACAGGAATGGGCGAAATATTGGACAAATCGAGGCTGTTGACCTTATATCCTTCTGTCGTAAAATCATTATACCATAGTTTTTTTTCGCTTACGAATGGGTTGAAAGCGCCGAAATTGCTCTTTGTCAATTGAGTTATTTCGCCATTTTGGAGGCGAAATATATCGTCTTTTCCGTTTTGATTGACCTTAAAAACAATAGCATTGTCCGCGTATATGGGCCTTTCAAATTGCAGATTTGTCCATTCCAATAAGGGATGGATCTGTTTAGTTTGACAGTCAATTTCGATAAGAGTCGTTCCTTTATCGCACAGCGCTATGGCAATAAGTTTAGTCGATTCACTGTTGTATGAGGGCTGTTGTACGTGCATTCCAGCCGGCAAAGGGATACTATCCGTTTTGTCTCCACTGTCCATATCGAGTATGGCTATAGAGCTTTCATTATCGAGATTGACCTCTATACAGGCTATTTCTTTTAGGTCATGGGAGAGGGTCGGTGTGTACAGTCTGGTGTTTTTTGTCAATGTTATTTTTACCCGAGTTTGCGTGTTGTAAAGATTAATAACGTTGTATGTTTGCTTTGAAAAGCGGGCATCTTTGCGGAATTCATCCCACACGATGAGGTTGTTTTTGATGTGAAAATACGGCATGATTTGGATACCCAACTGCAATACTTCTTGCGGTTTTTGGATGCTGTCTACTTGCCATTGGACTATCCGAGCGGTGCGTTGATTGTTTCTTTGTAACGTATAAATAGCACCATTTTCGATCTGTGGAAGTAAGTAATCTGTTGGATATTTGTCGCCAAAATCTGGGTAGTCGGGTGTTTTTTGAATGGGTAGATTGCTCCATTTTTGCTTCAAATCTTGGATGGTTTCATCAAAAATCTTGCTTGCTTTTCCTCCGTAATTTGACTTTAAGGCACGCTGAAAGTTAAAGGGACGGAGCAGTTTTCCATTCATTTCTTCCAGTATTTTGCTTGATATATGCAGGTCTTTTTCGCGCATTTGACTATTCATGAAGTAGCCAATTGTATAGTAACTGGGTACAATATCTTTAAAAGAACCATGTATGTATTTGCTAAAAGTATAGTCTTTGTTGGATAAAATATTAGCTCGTAATTCCATATTCCAAGAGCTCAAACGCCCCCTTCCTCCATTCGAAAAAAGTGTTTCGTGAAGTACGGCGTCACCCTCGTAATACCAGGATGGAAGGTTGATCCCGAAGAATCCTAAGGCTAAAATTTCTCCAAAAGGCCGTTTGATGTTTCCTGTCAATTTGTCAAATTGGGTTACGTGATGTATCTCGTGTAAGGCCAAGTTAGGAAGCCATTCTTGATTGTCAGCAACTCCAGAAGGAGTGGAGAACAACTCCGATTTGCGTGGTGCTAGCTGTACAAAACCATTCTGTGTGACGTGATTTTGCTGGATAATAATATCAATTTTGCGTGGCTTCTCCTGCAACGATAGACTCGAGAAGTGGATGTAATTTTGGATGTTTTGTGCTAGGATAGGAGCTGAGTTTTTGAATTCGGCAGGGAAGGTTAATCTAAATTGTGGGGTGTTGATTTGGTTCCATTTGACGCGAAAATGGGATTGAGAATTGTCAAATATTTGAGCATTACTATAGTGTGTATAAAATATTAAACAAGATGCTATTAAGTTGTTTATTATTATGTTTTTATATTTATTATATTTGCTCATATTTGTGTTTTGCTAAATAAATTAGTAATAAATTGGTTGTTTATATTTATTGTAACTTTACTTATATGTTTTTAATTATTTGATTATTAGATTAATAAATGTTTGTTTAATCACTCAAATTTTCTAGATTTTTAGGTCGAAAAAATCCATTTATAAACAATTTGAGCTTATAGAAAATTGTTAATATAATGAAATACTAAAGTACATTATTTTCGGAAGATTTCGATATAGAGTAGCCGGAAATTAATCTGGATAGTTTTGAGGAACCGCAGTCTACTATAATACACGTGTTGTCTCTTAATCAGAACTTATCGGATTGTAAATTCGTAATTGTGATTTTGCTGATGGGTGATAGATGTAGGTGTGTGATGTCTCTGGTCAAAGAAGTATGAATGCGGCGCTTTTCGATTACCAAATATGTAGAGATTTGGTAATTCCTTGGAATGACATTTTGTCTTTTTCGGGAGTAATAATAGAAGCTTTTTAGTAAAAAATAATATTATATTTTATGCGATAAAAAAGCGACTTTTGCAACAAACTAAAGTCAGACACCAATGTAGGGAAATAATTTCTGGAGGAGCTATATGGAAGAATTGGAAATGCATGTCGAAAAACTCGAACAGCTTATTGAGGTAGGAAATCTTCAAGAGCTGGCGGACTACTTGAATGAATTAAACATTTCTGATGTCGAAGAGTTAATCGATGAGCTTCCCGAACACGGTTCCCTTTTCCTTGAAACTTTAGATTTAAATCGCGCAGTAAATGTGTTTCGTATCCTGGACTTCCCCACACAGGAACGTATCTTCAAAAAACTTTCAGCAAATAAGGTTCGTGAGATATTGAATGAGATGCCTCCCGATGACCGTACGTCTTTCTTTGGTGAGCTCAAAGGTGATGTCGTAAAACGACTCATCACGTTGCTGACTCCCGATGAACGCAAAGAGGCTTTATCGCTGCTTGGATATCCCGAAGATAGTGTGGGTCGTCTGATGACGCCGGATTACATTACGGTCAAGGAGCACTGGACTATCAATCGCATATTGGATCACATTCGTCGATACGGTAGTGCTTCCGAGACGATTGATGTTTTGTATGTCTTGGATTCGGATGGTAGACTTATTGACGATATTCGGATTAAGGATATTCTTTTGGCTTCGCCGGATTCTCAGGTTGGCGAGTTGATTGATAATAGAATGATTTCGCTGAATGCAAATGATCCGCAGGAGGAAGCGGTGACCATCTTCCGGATGAACAATCGTGTCGCTCTTCCGGTAGTCGATGAGCAAGGGATCATGTTGGGTATCGTGACGATTGATGATATCCTTTGGGTAGCCAACGAAGAGTATACGGAGGATATGCAACGTTTCGGTGGTACTGAAGCCTTAGATGAGCCTTATCTGGATGTGACGATCATGCACTTGGTCAAGAAGCGTGCAGGATGGCTTATTGTGCTTTTCTTAGGGCAATTGTTGACCACCACCGTGATTGATCATTTTGAGTCGCAATTGGCGAGTGCTATCGTGTTGTTTGCGTTGATGCCGCTAATCATGTCCAGTGGTGGTAATAGTGGATCACAGGCTTCGACATTGATTATTCAAGCTATGGCTATGGGCGAAGTAACGCTGTCAGATTGGTGGCGCGTCATGCGTCGAGAATTTGTTTCGGGTTCTATCCTGGGATTGATCTTAGGAACTTTGGGATTTGTTCGAATTGCTACCTGGCAACTTTTTTCAGAATACTACGGAGAGCATTGGGTGTTGATTGGTTTGGTGATCAGTTTTTCTCTGGTAGGTGTGGTGCTTTGGGGATCTGTCGTGGGTTCCATGCTTCCCTTTGCGTTGAGAAGACTAGGTGCCGATCCAGCGAGTTCATCCGCACCATTTGTATCAACTTTGGTCGATGTCACAGGGCTAATTATATACTTTACCTTCGCTACATTGCTTTTGCAAGGGGTTTTGTTGTAAAATATTCTTATTGGGAATGAGTAAGTTGTAAAAAACCTTTAAAAAATGTTTGCAGAACTCTCTAAAACTTCCGATAATTGCATCACCGAAACGGAAACGAGTAGGTTGAATTCTTCCTTAGCTCAGCTGGTTAGAGCATCTGACTGTTAATCAGAGGGTCCTTGGTTCGAGCCCAAGAGGAAGAGCAAAAAGAAGTCTAATGTCGTCAGACTTCCAAGTGAAAACTTGACATAATGATTTAACCAGAAACTGTATAGTTTCAAATTCTTCCTTAGCTCAGCTGGTTAGAGCATCTGACTGTTAATCAGAGGGTCCTTGGTTCGAGCCCAAGAGGAAGAGCAAAATTAAAGCCTTTAGAAATTCTAAAGGCTTTTTTGTTTTTAGTGATTTTCTACGAATCATTCCCTGAGCTTTCCTTTTATCATGTTTCCTAACTTTAGTCATTCATTCATCTTATTCTTTTCTGTAAATCAGATCCCTTTAAACCTATCCTTCCAAAAAATGTGTAGCAGATTGCATCTTGCGGAGTATATTTTTGAAAAGGATATCTTCTGTATTTAGCTTTAAATCGTTTGCTATAAGATGTTTAAATATTATTTTCTAACTTTAAGTCCTGCGTTTCCTGTCATTTGTAAGGTTTGATGGATGTGGGGAAAGCCTGAAGAGGAACGGACTAAATAGCTTCTAAAATTAACCAAACGACTTTAAACCCTATTTTTATGAAAAATCTATCTATAAAGGAACCTGATAGGGAGGAGACTCCTTTTGGTCATATTGCGTTAGCGTTTTCAGGAGGAGGTTCTAGAGCTTCATCGTTCGGGTTAGGCGTGTTGAGCTATCTTCCTCAGCTGCAGCAGGAGAACCAAACTTCTTTGCTCGAAAATGTCACTTTTATTTCCTCTGCTTCTGGAGGGACAATAGCCAATGCGATGTACGCACAAAATAGTGTGGCAGGTAAGCCTTTTGGGGAATTTTACAAAAATCTCTTCGAGAATATGCAGGGGACCGTATTGTTGGATAATGTATTCAAGATCCTAAATGAAGATAGTGTCTGGGAGAATCGTCCTGATAAGAAAAGAAACTTAATTAACGCTTTCGCGCTGGCCTACGATTCTATTTTGTTTAAGGGAAGCCTGCTCGGTAAATTATATAGCTCAGATTCTCCTAGCCACCTCGAATAAGTCTGTTTTAATGCCACAGAATTTTATAAAGGACTATTGTTTAGGCAGAATATAAAAATGAAGGAGGATATGACTGCCAAAGATGATGTTACGTTTCGGTATGGTAATTTTGCCATCAATTTGGATTTGGATATAGCTGGGAAATTAAGGCTTTCTGACTTGCTCGCGGCCTCCTCCTGTTTTCCTGCTGGTTTTGAGCCCATAATTTTCCCAGATGATTTTACCTACAACAATGCACTAACCGAAGAGGATAATAAGAAATTGACTCCAGGCGAACTATTGGGTAAAATGAATATACAATTGAGAGAAATGGATCGGAATGTATTGACTCGATTGTATGGGAAGGAGGTGGTCAACCGCGTCATCCTTAATCTTCCGGAAAATCCGGACTATGAGGTAATAAATCGAACTTTTGCATCGGAAAAAATCGTGGATGGATTTAAGTTTGGAATGATGGACGGAGGAATTACCGATAATCAAGCCCTAGAAAGCATTTTGGATGCGCAGGAGCGACGGCTTAAGCGAACGGGAACATCTTTTTCTCCTTTTGACTTAATGCTTATAAACGATGTGGGAAGCGATTTTATGGACCCCTATAAGCCTGCACAGGATAGCTCATCTTATACCGGAATAAAAGGGATAACGATAAATACTTTGCTGCTGATTCTTTCCGTACTGTGCTTGATTGGTCTTGCAGGTGTCGCTGTGGGCTTTTTTACGAATTATGCGACAGAGCTTCAGCGAAAAAGTTTTTGTGCTAGCAGGAGCGGTCATATCGCTTCTGTGTGCTCTTGGATTAAGTTTATTGTTGTTTGTGCGCTCGTATATCAAAGGAAATGTGCATAATATTGGTGGGCTGGATCTTAATAAGAATTTCTCCGGTTCCATCGTAAACAATCTTTTTGATCACTTTGGCAAAACTCCAGTGGGCGTAATTCTGCGTATGCTCAAAGATCGTATCAGTTCCGTTCTGCTGTTGAATAATGATGTATTCCTCAAGCGAATACGCTATTTATTATACAATGCGGCTTATAATAGCAAAAGATATCAATATCGTATTATGACAAATCATGTCTATGATTTGTCCTTCTCCAACGATTCGAAAAGGGATGAAATAGCAGGAGGGGTGGCAAGCAAGAGTATGAAAGTTGTAGCGCAAGTTGCTTTCGAGATGCGTACCACGCTTTGATTTGATACCATGGCACAGAGGAATTTAAGCCAGGCTTCGCTAATTGCGTGTGGGCAGTTTACGACTTGTTATAATTTGCTCAAATACATTCATCTTCTTAAATATTCAGTAGATGACGCTTCGACCTACTACAGCAATTTTTCATCTGCATGCCAAATGAAGGTCGATTTCTTGGAAGAAGAGTTGAAAAAGGATTTTGAACGCTTTAAATCCGATCCGTTTTGGCTGTATAATGTTTGTGGAGAATCTTTTGGGAGAGTAAATTTTGAAAAGTGTGATGTGTCAAAATTTGAAAATCCAGAAAAGTTTAAGAGATTGAGGTAGCAGGGTGGGGTAGTGTTCTAGAAGTGAATGGGGAAAAACGGAGCCTGCGAAATTTTTGAAAGCTTCGTTGCATTATTCAGTAAACGTCTTTGTACACGAATCGTAAATTGGTTTTATAACTGTGACAGTTGTGTGGAACTTAAAAATAGTAATCTTACTTCCACCGCAGGTGTAAGAGGTTTGTTGACTTGTGTTCCTTTTCAATACATTTCAATTCGCTTTCGAATCTCTCCTTCATTTCCTGGTGACATGGGCTGTCAATCGTCAACTCTTTATTTTTGCTACAGTCGGAAAAAAGAAATAAAACCAGAATGCATGCTAGTGCTCGCATAGTTTTAAGCGTTTTAAGTTGGTTTTGTTTTAAACGAAATGGTGTTAATGCCATTACATTGCGTTACCAAAAACTCTTCAACAATTTTGAAGACTTTTTATTTTAGTCTACAAATTTCTTTGTACACGAGTTATATATTTGTTTTATATCGGTGACTTTTGTGTTGAAATCAGAAATATTTATTTTTTGACCAGCGCAGGTGTAACCAAATTGTGGAGGTATAGTATTACAGGAAGGGCACATGGTCATTGGAAAATAGAGATCATTTTCTTCGTATTTTCCCGAATAGAGGTTTACTTCCATTTTATCTTTTTCAGTGCATTTCAATTCGCTGTCGAATCTATCCTTCATGGCTTGATGGCATGGATTGTCTGTGGTCAATTCTTTGTTCTTGCTACAGTTGGAAAAAAGAAATAAAATCAGAATGAATGTTAGTGTTCGCATAGTTTTAAGTTTTTAGTTAGTTTTATCTTTGAACGAAAAGTTTTTTAATTGTGCTACATATGCTAACAAAAAAAGCCTTCAAATTTTGAAGGCTTCGCTATTATTCCCAGCGCCAAGCTAGGATTCTCATTTTCTTTTGTCCTTGCTCCATATCAATTATTTTGATCTGAGCGGCTTTATGGTATTCCAAGACGGCTATTAGCGGCTTTAAGTTATCTTTACTCGATACCAATGAAGTCGTCCATCTGATTTGATTTTTGTATTTCTGACTGTCGTAAATCAACTGGGTGATAAACGATTTTTCGCCACCTGGGCACCACAGTTCATTGGGATGACCGGCAAAGTTTTGAACCGTTGGAGTCTCTCCGCCCTTTAGATTTTGAAACTTTTTCGTGCTTTTAGCCCAATTTTCTTCTCTGGATTTGAAAAATGGCGGATTGCACATGATGGCGTCAAATTTGTCCTCCGGAAAAATAATTCCATCCAAGATTCTTTCACGCTCGTCTTGATAACGTAGCTTGATTTTCTTCTTTAACCAAATATTTTTGTTGACGTTTACTTCTGCTTGGTGAATGGAGCTTCTGTCGATTTCTGTTCCCACAAAATCCCATTCGTATTCTTGCGCACCGATTAATGGGTAAATAATGCTTGATCCCGTGCCGATATCCAAAATTTTAACATTTTTACCCCTCGGGATGACGCCGTTGTTGGATTCTGCTAATAGATCGGCGACATGGTGTACATAATCTGCTCGTCCTGGTACAGCAGGACACAAGCTATTCGGTGTCGGCTGCCAATATTTTAATTTGTAATCTGCGATTAGTAAGGCTTTATTCAATTCCAATACAGATTTTGGATTCGAAAAGTCTATGGTGTCTTTGTCATTATTTTTGATGATATGAGTGCTTAAACCTTTGTATGCGGATTTAAGTTTTTGCAAATCATACCCATGTAAGTGCTTATTTCTATTGTGCATGTAATATTATTTTCCTTACAAAGGTACTGTTATTATTATAATTGCTCGTCAGAAGCTTTTCATTTTTCAATACGTTCTCTATTTGGGTAAAATATTAGTAAATTTGCACTTCCTAGAATTTAGAGGATATGCAATGTGTTTGTAAGCATTGTATCTGGATTTTTGGGGTGCATATTTTAATAATTTTAAATCATAATTGTTGATGATTAACATTACACTACCTGACGGCTCAGTACGTCAGTACGAAAAAGGGACAACTGCTATGCAAGTGGCGTTGTCTATCTCCGAAGGTTTAGCTAGAAATGTATTAGCTGCAGAGGTAAACGGTGAAATATGGGATGCTTCACGTGCGATTGAGCAAGATTCCGCTGTAAAATTGTTGACCTGGAACGACGATAAAGGTAAAGCTACCTTTTGGCATTCATCCGCTCACTTATTAGCTGAGGCTTTAGAAGCACTATATCCAGGTATCAAATTTGGTATTGGACCAAATATTGAAACCGGTTTTTACTATGATGTAGATTTTGGCGACAGAGAATTCTCGTCCGATGATTTCAAACAAATCGAAGACAAGATGTTGGCATTGGCGAAGCAAAAAGAAGTATTCGCCCGTAAAGCAGTTTCCAAAGCGGAAGCGCTAGAATATTTCACAGAAAAAGGTGATGAGTACAAACTAGATTTGATCAAAGATCTTGAAGATGGCTCTATCACATTTTATACGCAAGGAAATTTCACGGATTTGTGCCGTGGTCCACATATTCCAAATACAGGATTCATCAAAGCTATCAAATTAACAAACGTAGCTGGTGCCTATTGGAGAGGTGATGAAAGTCGCAAACAGTTGACTCGTATCTATGGGGTGACTTTCCCAAAAGCTTCTGAATTGACAGATTATTTGAAATTCATCGAAGAAGCGAAGAAACGTGATCACCGTAAATTGGGTAAGGAATTAGAATTATTTGCTTTCTCCGAAAAAGTGGGAGCTGGTTTGCCGTTGTGGTTGCCAAAAGGGACTGCTTTGCGTCAGAAATTGCAAGATTTCTTACAAAAAGCACAGTTGAAAGGAGGATATGAGCCTGTGATTACACCGCATATTGGTAACAAACAGTTGTATATCACATCAGGTCACTACGAGAAATATGGAGCGGATGCATTCCAACCGATTCATACACCGGTAGAAGGTGAAGAGTTTTTCTTGAAGCCGATGAACTGTCCACACCACTGTGAGATTTATAAAACAAAACCTCGTTCGTACAAAGACTTGCCAGTTCGCTTTGCGGAATTTGGTACAGTTTACCGTTATGAGCAGTCTGGTGAGTTGCATGGATTGACACGTGTGCGTGGGTTTACACAAGATGATGCTCACTTATTCTGTCGTCCAGACCAAGTGAAAGACGAGTTCAAAAAAGTAATTGACCTGGTATTGTATGTATTCGGTGCGTTAGGATTTGAAGATTATACTGCACAGGTGTCGCTAAGAGATCCAGAAAACCGTTCTAAGTATATTGGTTCGGATGAAAACTGGGCATTGGCTGAATCAGCTATCATCGAAGCAGCTGAAGAGAAAGGTTTGAAAACTGTCGTAGAATACGGCGAAGCGGCTTTCTATGGTCCTAAATTGGACTTCATGGTGAAAGATGCTTTGGGACGTAAATGGCAATTGGGAACGATTCAAGTGGATTACAACTTGCCAGAACGTTTTGAATTAGAATACACCGGTTCGGACAATCAAAAACACCGTCCTGTGATGATTCACCGTGCACCATTCGGTTCATTGGAGAGATTCGTAGCGGTATTGATCGAGCACTGCGGAGGGCAGTTTCCGTTATGGCTTGCGCCTGAGCAATTTATAGTCTTGCCAGTGTCAGAAAAATATGAAGAATATGCTCAAAATCTTTTAGATTCGCTAAATAATTCCGATATTCGCGGTCTGATCGATCTTCGTGACGAGAAGGTAGGACGTAAGATTCGCGACGCTGAAGTGAAAAAAATGCCTTACATGTTGATTGTTGGCGAAAAAGAGATGGAAAGTGGCACAGTTTCTGTGCGCAAACATGGGTCAGTGGATTTAGGATCTATGACCGCAGACGAATTTAGAGATTTATTAATAAAAGAAATAACCGTTTAAAAATTTAAACATTTGGCATTAAAAAGACCTAGTGGTCCAAGACCACCAATGAGAAAGAAAGAACCAGAGCACCGTATCAACGAGTTTATACGTGTGCCTGAAGTACGTTTAGTGGGTGATAATGTTGAGCCAGGAGTGTATCCTACGCGTAAAGCATTGGAATTGGCTGATGAGTTGGAGTTAGATTTAGTAGAGATTTCGCCAAATGCTGTACCGCCTGTTTGTAAAATTGTGGATTATAGCAAATTCATTTACGAACAAAAGAAAAAACAAAAGGAAATCAAAGCGAATGCGAAGCAAACGATTATTAAGGAAATCCGTTTCGGACCTAATACCAGCGAACATGACTTTGATTTCAAATTAAAGCATGCTATGCGCTTCTTAGAAGCAGGGGAGAAGGTACGTGCGTACGTTCACTTCAAAGGTCGTGCTATCGTATTCAAAGAGCAAGGTGAAATCTTGTTATTACGTTTTGCGCAAGCACTAGAGGATTATGGTAAAGTGGAATTATTACCAAAATTGGAAGGAAAACGTATGTTCTTAACTTTGGCTCCAAAAGGAACTAAAAAATAAAAAGATATTCTAACAGATTGATATAAAATAATAAGTATTATGCCAAAAGTAAAAACCAATTCCAGCGCTAAGAAACGTTTCAAGTTGACTGGAACAGGTAAAATCAAGAGAAAAAGCGCTTACAAAAGCCACATCTTGACTAAGAAAACTACAAAACAAAAACGTAACTTGACACATTCACAATTAGTTTCTGATGGTGATACAGGTAACGTAAAACGCATGTTAGCGATTGGTAAATAATCGTTTCCAAGCACAATTAACAATATTTTATAACCGGGTATCAGGTCGTAAGCTAGTTGAGATACACAGCGCCTCATACCAAATTTAATTTAAAAAAATATGCCACGTTCGGTTAACGCAGTAGCTTCGAGAAGAAGAAGAAAAAGAATCATGAAATTAGCTAAAGGCTATTTCGGTTCACGTAGCAAAGTATATACTATTGCTAAAAATACAGTAGAAAAAGGTTTACAATACGCTTACCGCGATCGTAAAACCAAAAAACGCGAGTTTAGAGCTTTATGGATTCAACGTATCAACGCTGGTGCTCGTCAACACGGAATTTCATATTCTCAATTGATTGGTAAATTAAACGCTAAAAACATTGGTTTGAACCGTAAGGTTTTAGCTGACTTAGCTTTAAACAACCCAGATGCTTTCAAAGCAGTTATTGATGCAGTAAAATAATTTAGTTTTTAAACCGCTATCAATTTGTTAGATATAAAGGGAACTCGTGAGAGTTCCCTTCTTTTTTTTTACAGATATTTTTACGGCAATGCATATCAATCTTTCTTTGCCGAATGAAGTTAGTTGGCCTCCGAAGAAGCCTTATAGGAGTTGTGGAACTCAAAAATAGACCAAAAACTGATATACATTTTTTACAGGTTCGATAAATATTAATAGATTAGTGATTATTAAAATCAAGTAGACTTACATTTATGAGTGACCACGAGGAGAAAAAAAAAATTGGTATTAAGGATATAGCACGCTTGGCTAATGTATCAATAGCCACGGTAGACCGCGTGTTGAATAATAGGAAGGATGTATCAGAGAAGACAAGGCAAAAGATAAAAGAGATCATCAAAGAGCATAATTATCAGCCAAATCTCTACGCGCGTTCGCTATCTGTAAAAAACAATCTGAGTTTTGCGGTGCTGATACCTCGGACTTCGCTGGAGACAGGTTATTGGCAATTGTGTCTGGATGGTATCAACAAAGGAATCAGTGAGTTTAGTGCATTTGGAATAATCATAGAAGTTTTCTTTTTTGATCAAGAAGCGCAACAGACTTTTCATGATGCTGTCGAAAATATCTTAGCAAAGAAATTCAATGCTGTGATTATTGCTCCTATATTTATAGAGGAGACTAAGATTTTTGTACAGGAATGTAAGTCTCGAAATATCCACACCTTATTTATCAATTCGGATATAAAAGGCCATTCTTCGATGGGCTATATTGGTCCAGACTTATATAGTACCGGAAAACTAGCCGGCAATTTAACTTCGTACTTGGTAGGAGATAGGGCCAAGGTATTGATATTGAGTGTGGCCAAAGGTCTAGAAAACTACAAATACCTACAGACCAAAATAGATGGCTTTGTTGATTATCTATACAACACGGATAAGACTTTGGATGTGACGGTCAAAGATATTCCATTCAACAACTATGATGAGATTGAGCCAGAACTATGGAGAATGACGAATGAATTTCATCCGGATGTTATTTTTGTCACCACTTCACGTGTATCAATAATAGGAAAGTTTTTCCAGGATCATCAAGAGCTGACAAAGCCATACATTATTGGTTTCGATTTTTTAAGTGCGAATGTGGATTATTTGGCAAAAGGGTATGTAGATTTTCTAATTTGTCAACGACCTGACAAGCAAGGATACCTCGCTTTACATCATTTGTACCGCTATTATCTATTGAAGGAATATTCGAACGAATTCAAGTCTATGCCCATTGATATCCTCACCAAAGAAAATTATGCATTCTACGAAAATTAAAAATATTTTGGGTTTTTAATTTTTTTGTATACTTTGCATAAAGGAAATTATACTAACCCAATTAATTAGAAGTTTCTGGCTTAATTATGAGAGAGGAATCACTTTATACTTATTATTTATGTGTATTATCCAACAATCCTTTTTAATTAAGTCATTTCGGTAACGTTAACAGTTGGTCGTATTTCTTGTTTAAGAATTGATATACAGTCATATGACTATTATTTATAACAGATGTGGAATGTATGTGTTGAAACACATTTTATTAAATATTACACAAAAATAAAATGCTTAAAAAATTAGTAGTACTCGCACTTACGGTGACATTGAGTGTGCAAGTGAAAGCGCAGTTCGCCAATCATGGCCCCCAGGTTTTTGCAGCAGCGATACAAGGAAATCACTTTTTGAAAGATCCTAAGACTGTAATGGATTACATCTTTACGGTGGTAAGAGGTGTGCCTGCTCGGTTAGTTGGATTCCAATTGAAATCAGGAGAAATGATTGTGAATTCGGCCTTGGAAGCTGAAGAAAAAATCCCAGGGGGCGCAAAAGCGGTTCTGGAATCCCAAAAATTAAATAGCTACGACATCAAAGCTGTTGTAGGGCTCCACGTGTCACCCAAATACGAAGTAGCTAATGTAGCCATTCGTGCTGGGAAATTTATGGCTTCTAGCGACGAAATATTCATCACTGTGAAAGGCAAGGGAGGGCACGGGGCACAGCCACACTTGAATATTGATCCTGTTGTGATATCCTCCCAATTGGTTATTTCTTTACAACAGATTGTTTCTCGATTAGCTAATCCTGCTATACCTTCGGTATTGAGAAGTTTATAGCTAATGGCGCGACGAACGTCATTCCTAATGAAGTCTATTTGGAAGGTACTTTCAGAACAATGGATGAAAGTTGGCGTAGTAAAGCTCTATCTATCATCGAAAAGCAAATTCAAGAATTGCCCGCTTTATACGGTGCTACAGTAACATATGAAATCCGACGTGGCTATCCAGCACTCATTAATCATGTGGCGCTGACGAATGAGATTACGACTTCGCTTATAGAATTTCATGGCAAAGAATCTGTCCATGAGGCTGAAATTTGGATGGCGGCAGAAGATTTTGCCTATTATACGACGACTTATCCAGCCGTATTTTATCTGGTAGGCATAGCCAATCAACAGAAAGGCATTGGCTCCGAATTGCATACACCTACTTTCCAAATTGATGAAGATGCTTTCGATTTGGCAATAGGGGGAATGATGTATACAGCTTTAAGACTTCTTGATGACTAACTTGTTGTTTTCAAGTGATTAATAATGTCCGATAGGTTGTGTAAAGGTAGCTCCACATTTATTTTTTAGAAATGTGGAGCTATTTTCTTTTTCTGAACAAAAAGTTAATTACATTCGTGTAATTAACTTAAAATATGAATTTCTCTTTATTTAAATCCTTGTTATTCCTTTTCTTAGGACTCGGAATAAGTAATGTTTATGCCCAATTGTCTCAATCCGAGGTTCCGAGCTGGGTGATTACACCAGATTCAAAGCCAATTGTTCCGGACTTGGAAGATATCAGTGATGGCTACTATTTCGAATCCTGTGAATATCAAGTAAATGTTCAGTCAAAGACCCGATTTTACAGAGATGTCAAAGTCGTTTTTGATAATGCCGGAACGGAGAGCGCAGGTCAAATTAACATTAATTTTAATCCCGAATATCAAAAGGTTATTTTTCATGAATTGGCGGTAATCCGCAATGGTAATCGTATTAATAAGCTAGATATTAAGCAGGTAAAGCAGTTGTCTCTGGAAGATGATTTGACAAGATCGATTTATAATGGAATGAAATCGGCTTACTTCATCATTGATGACCTGCGAAAGGATGATAAAATAATCTCTTCCTATTCTATCCAAGGATTTAATAGTGTGTTTCAAAATAAATTTTCGGACTCTTATTACCTGCAGTCTTATGAACCCATAGGTCGAGTGTATGGGCGTTATATTATTCCGAATCATCGCACTGTAAAATTTAAAACCTATAGAAATGCTCCTAATCCCGTAGTTACGGATATTGGAAGCGATAAGGTGTATACTTGGGATGTGACGGGTACTGAAAAGGCTTCTTATTCGTTCAACACACCTAGCTGGTATACAAATGTTGATTATATCGAATGTTCAGAATATACCAACTGGCAAGAAGTCTCTGATTGGATTGCCAACATCAATCCCATTTTACCCATTAATCCCAATAGTTCATTGGGCAAATATGTCGACAAACTCTGGAAAGAGGCAAAAGGAAATACGAATGCTTTTCTAGATGTTGCAACAAAGTTTGTCCAAAATGACATCCGCTATATGGGTGTAGAAGTAGGAGAATATTCGCATCGGGCCAACAATCCAGAAAAGGTATTTCAGCAGCGATATGGTGATTGTAAGGATAAGTCTGTCCTATTGGCTTCTATGCTTCAGTCAAAAGGTATACAGGCGTATTTGGTGCTCGCAAATACAACGGTTGATACGGGATTAGGAGATAGACTGCCCTCTCCTTTACATTTCAATCATATGATTGTGGAAACTAATATCGACGGCCGCAGCCAAATTATTGACCCTACGATTAGTAACCAAGGAGGAGATATTAAAGACCGTTATCTGCCTTATTATGGGCAAGTGTTGAGTACGAGTAGACCCAAAGAACTATTAGGATTGAGTAAGGTTGCTAATCGTAAAATAAAGATAGTGGAAACCTATAAGATGGAAGCGGGATACAAAGCTCAATTGCTGGTGGAAACGATTTATGAAGGCGGAAGTGCCGATGAGATCCGAAATTATTTTAAATCAACAGCAAAAAATCAGATTCAAAAATCCTATTTAGATTATTATACGCGCCTATATCCTAAAACCGAAAAGAAAGAAAATCTAAGATTTGAAGATAATGTGGCTCATAATGTCTTTAAAGTTTTTGAAAGCTATAGCATTAGCGAATTGGGTACTTTAGATAAGGATTCAGGAAACCGAATATTACCCCTGTATGGCAATCAGGTGAACAATTATATTCCAGAGATAGAAGGTAGTCATTTGGGACCAATAAGTTTATCCTACCCGATGGATATTAATCATGTTATAAAAATAGTGAACGCCGATGGAAGCTCTTTGGATTTTCCGGTAGACAATATGTTCAAAGAAAGAACAGCTTATAGTTACGGAAAGCATGTGATGACAAATCAGGATACTTTAAATATCGCTTATCAATTTTCAATTCATTCCTCTTACATAGACGAAAAGGACGTAGATGCATTCAAACAGGATTTTGTGGATAGAGATGATTATCTGTATAATGCTTTTTTTATTGCGGAGAATGGAACGCTAGAAGGAGCGGACTTTTTCGGTTCTCCATCCTGGTTATCTTATCTCATAGTCATCCTTACTATAATTATTACGCTGACATTTATAATCAAATATTATCATAGAACGTCACCTAAATATTTGGTTTTCCCGCAAAGAATTGAATATGATGCGCGTATGAATGGCTGGACTGTGTTCTTAGGTTTTTCACTCGTTGCGTCAACCATTAAACTTTTATATTTTTTCTTTTCCGATCATTCCTTATTAGTGGAGAGTGTCTGGATTGCTCATAAATATTTAAATATTAATGGACTGTATTATTCAGGACTTATTGTATTTGAGATTTTTGCGAATACGGTATTGGTTATCTTGTTTATATATACCCTTGTCTTGTATTTCAATAAACGGGATATTTTCCCACAGACTGTATTATTTGTCCTTATTTTGAATCTTTCATTCATTCTATTAGATACAACTTTTGCTTATTTATTGATGCCGACTCAGGTTTCTGCTCAAGAGGTGATTCCAGACATACTTAGAAATTTGATTTTCACTTTCGTTTGGGGAAGTTATGTTCTAAAATCAGAAAATATTAAAAATGTATTTGTGAATACATATTCTGGTGAAAACGAGGAAATTCGTGATATGAATAATATCGAATGGGAAAATATTAGCGATATAAAATAATTTTTTAAAAACCCTCCACATAAATTGTGGAGGGTTTTAACGCATTTGCAGGCGTTATGCGAGTTACTTCATTTTGGTTGCCCGCTCATTTAATTGTAACGTGCGCTTTTTGTAATTGATTACAGCCCCGTATTTATATAAAATATCACCGCCAAGGACACCCACTACGGGATCTGCGTTAATCTGGGAGTAAGCATAATTAATGCTGGAGAGATCCAATACGGCGACTTCAAATTTTTTGCATATCCAATTGCCAATTTTCAGGTAGGGAAGGACATACATGGCCGACTGCATTTCATTAGTCCCTAGTCCAGAGGATAATATACTGGTTTCGATTAATGTTTGCTCATCTATTCCCGATTCTAATAAAGTTGTTCGATCCAACACGGTCTTTGAGGCTCCAGTATCCAATACCATTTTGAATTTTTTATCGAGGATTTCAATATGGAGGATAGGATGAACGCCTTCTTGTTGCAAAGGCAAAATTTCAAACGGAATAATCTTCATGTTACAGCTTATAAAAATAAAAGAGGACCCAATAAGTCCTCTCAAATATAAAGAAAGTTTATATTTCGAATTATAGGATATTGCTATCCTTTAGTACAGCATTCATAGCGCGTACCGCGGAAGCACTTGCCTTAAATTTAGCACTTTCTTCTTCATCCAATTGAATTGGCACAACCTTATCCCACCCATTTTTGTTGATGACTACCGGCACGCCAATACAAATATCGCTTTCTCCTAATTCACCTTCCAAGTACACTGATGCGGTAAATAATTTATTTTGATCCAAAGCAATACTTTCGACCATCGCTGCTGCGGCTGCACCTGGAGCATACCATGCGGATGTGCCTATCAATGCTGTCAATGTCGCTCCGCCCACCATTGTTTTTTGCACGATTTCTTCTTTTTCTATCTCTTCCAGAAAATCTTTAACAGGAATACTATTCCACGTCGCCTTATTGATGAGTGGAATCATCGTAGTATCACCGTGTCCACCAATGACTATAGCATTTAGATCAGCAGGAGAAGCGTTTAATTTGGTTGCCAGCTGGTATTTGAATCGCGATGAATCCAATGCACCACCCATTCCGATTATTCTGTTTTTGGGTAACCCTGCTACTTGGTACGCCAAATATGTCATAGTATCCATCGGATTGGAAACAACCAGAATGATGATATCTGGGGAATATTTCACCAAATTATCCACCACTTCCTTGACAATATTGGCATTCGTACCAATCAACTCTTCACGGGTCATCCCGGGCTTTCTTGGGATACCAGAGGTAATCACCGCAATGCTTGAACCAGCTGTCTGTAGATAATCATTTGTAACCCCTTTTATTTTTGTATCAAATCCTAATAATGCAGCGGTTTGCATCATATCCTGCGCTTTACCTTCGGCAAAACCATCTTTGATATCTAATAAAATGACTTCTTCAGCAAAATTTTTTCTAGCAATATTGTCCGCTGTAGTAGCTCCTACAGCTCCAGCTCCGATAACCGTTATTTTCATATATAAACAGGTTTTAGTTATAGCTAAATATAATCAAAATCAGAGACTTTTGGTATATATCAATAATTTTAAATTACCATTTTTATGTTAAAATGGATAGCCGATAGCCAAATTGAATACTAAGTTATTTCTACGCCAGTCTGAATCTTTGAAATCGATGTCTTTAAAGACCCAACGATCACCTTTAGGCAAGTATGGAACACGGACAGGGATAGCTAAATCCGTACGTAGGACCAAGAAGGTGAAGTCAAATCGTAAACCTGCGCCGGCACCTACCGCCAATTCAGAAAGAAATTCCTTAGATAGCTTGCCGCCCAGTTTGCCATCATCGCGATTTTGTAACCAGACATTTCCGGCATCAATGAATGCAGCCCAATTAAGAATGCCGACGCCAAAATCAACAAGACGATTTCTATATTCTGTATTTAACTCCAGCTTGTAGTCTCCAGTTTGGTCGGCAAAGAAATTTTCTTCACCCAAATTTTCGGGCATTGAAGAACCTGGGCCAACAGCGCGGGCTCTAAATGCACGCAATCCATTAGGACCACCAGAATAGTATTGTTTGAGGTACGGCAAAGATCTAGAGTTACCATACGAATAACTCATACCCAGCATAATGCGCGATGCAAGTTGTGAATGTTGTCCTAATTTCAGGTAGTGACGACCATCGCCTTCAATTTTCACAAATTGACTATATCGCGTACCAAAAAGTTCTTTTTGATTATCATTTTTATAACTAGCCCCTTGGATTAGCCCTAGTACATTACCCGAAAGATTTAATCCACCTTTAAAATAGAACGTATTTTTTAGGCTTTCTTGCATGGTGTTGGTAAACGTATAGGTATAATTCGGACCAAAAGAGAATTGAGGCTCAACGATACGACGAAGGGTAGGCACGGTGTCCATTTGAGCTTGATACGCTTCCGAAATATTGCGAGGCTGCACGTAAATGATTTCGGCAAGGGTCAGGTCATGCTGCTTTTGCTCATTTTCTTTCCAGATATAACCATAATTCAGACTCGAAGAATTGAGGGTATAGGCAGTACGCCTATTCAAGAACTCATAGCCCAACTTCAAGTATGTTTTCGGAATAAAACGCCTTCCTGGTGTCCACTTGTAAGGAGAGAGCAGGCGCGGCCAAGTAATAGCAACCTCTGCACCATAGCGATAATAGGACGAATTTAGATTGACATTTCCACCCGTTTGGGTTTCATAGCCCCCAAAGACATTCACACTGACCGTTTCTGCGCCTTTGAATGCATTGCGAAGTGTCCAAGTCACATTGGCTTCCGAACCATTATACACGGTAGCGGTTTTTGCCAACAATTCTACCCGAATAGATTTTTTTGGAAGGGGAGTGAGGTGATAAAATACATCCAACGTATTTGCCGAATCCGGATTTGGCACAAAGCTATTTTTTACAAACTTGAACGCATTTAAATTCACCAAATGATTTATCGTCAGATTGTGATTGTAGCGGTCATATAATCTTCCGCGCTCGAAGAATATGTGATTCGTCAGCACACGTGGTCTGAATGTATTTTGTCTATCAATTACATAATAATTGTCATCAAACAAATCTAAATATTCCGTATTGGGTCTGCGGGTGTAGCCCTGCGAAGTGAGCGTGTAATTCGGAAAAATAAAGATATCACCGATTTTTTGCGGTTCCTTCGCTTGTTGTGTAGTTTCTGGCTTGATGGTGACATACATGTTGACTTTGTGGTCACCGATCGTGCTGTCCACCTCTACCAATATATTTTCGGGGCTGAAATAATAATAGCCTTTATTTTTAAGATCATTATCTATTCTGTCACGTTCATTGACGATGACATCCAGATTGTAGTTTGAATTTTTCTTTAATAAGGATTCTGATTTTGTGGCGATAATATCCTTGCCAATATTAGTTGTCGAGTCAATATCAAATACGACAGAATCGATGCGATAAATTTTACGTGGAATACCAGTATAAATTATTTTTGCTGTCTTGTCATCAATACTCGTGTCGGAACTTACGGTAGCATTGAAAAATCCAAGATTTTCCATTCTGTTGCGTAAAAGATTTTCGTTGTACTCGCGGTTTACGTCACTTAAAAGCACAGGTTCTTCACCCCGGTTTTTGAGCCATCTTCTTACAATATTATTAGTGGAGTCATATCCTCCACCCGCATTCCAAAACAATAATTTCCAACGTATACCTAAAGCTTTTTTGTTGGGTTTAGGCATGAGAAGGCCCTCAAGATGTTCTTCAAAAGCTTCCTTGCGCTCCACGTTGACATTGCTGTCCATTTCCAATTTCACATCGCCTTCGACATATAATTTTTCGCCTTCTCGAAGATGTTTGGTCGTGCTACATGACATAATGGAAAAGCAGATAACACTCCATAGTGTTAAGCTCAGTTTATTACTTTTCATTCGATCTCCTTTCCTCATCTTCATTGCGAATAGCTGTATCTTTTATGGACGGTTTTGGTATGCTATCGTTTGTATTATTCGTAGAATCCTGTAGACTTTTGTTCAATTCTTCTTTCTGACGCTGTTCTTCCACTCGTTTGCGATAGGTAGGATTATGTTTCATCATACTATCACGAATGACAAGGCGTACACTGTCACGATATACTGAATCCGTTTCCATTCTTTCTACATTAAATCTTTTTCTGAAATCACTATTATTTGTGTTTGTATATTCCGCTAGGGCCTTTTCATTCATAAATAATTCCTTGAATTGATTATAGTTCATGTTGATAATGAAACCTATACCTGTCTCCACAAATTGACCTTGTAAAGTAGCTTGATATTGGTTTTTGCGGTACACACGTGCAAAATATCGGCCATCTTTGGAGAGTTGGTAATCCAACGAAATATCTCCAGCGATATTATTAGGTTTTTCTCCTGGACGTGTTTTTCCTTCCACCTCAAAATTAGAACCTATGGTGATTTTCAGGCGATCGTCAAATAACATTTTTGACAATCCAATATTTAAGTCGGTACGATTTTGGGCTGAGCCTGATAAGTAATCTTGTTCGGACTGTAAGTTGAAATCCAGTTCGACGCCTTTGATCAGGTCAGAAGCCAAATTGTTAAGTTGGCTGGTCAGGAATGAACTTACCGAACTACGTGCAATACCCTCTACACCGCCACCTCCAGACAAACTTTCGAATGGATTGGCAGACATAAAACGACCCATAATAATCAGGGAGAAGACTTGCTTATTTAATTCTGCGGGATCGTCACGTAACGCGACTAAAGCATTGTTCACTTTGGATACGACATCTTGGGATACTATAGCATTGTTTTCATCCAAATCGATGTCAAAACTCACTTGTGGTTTGAATAGTTCACCAGTCAAAAATAATTTGACATTAAATGGAATACGTTGTTTGTAAAGATTGGCACTTTCGGTTCCCACTTGATTGGCTACCAAATCCAAGGTAGGGAATCGACCTTTGTACAATGCTGTAATATCCATACGTGCGTCCAATGGATCTCCATTCCAGGTGATGGTACTGCCTTTTTCAAAATCAAACTCCTTTTTAATAGGACCAAAGCTAAATGAATAATTACCATCTTCGACGGTGAATGTTCCTGACATAGTGATTTTCTCACTTGCATCAATTGTAGTCGTTAACTCTGCTACACCTTGGATATTCAAGGCATCCTGCGAACCTTCATCAATAATAATTTTGAACTTTGCATCGCGGTCTGTACTCAAGTTGAGTGACAGATCCATACCCTGTAATCGTGTTGCCGTGGTTAGTGAATCTAATTTGGCAAATACGTTGGTACGAGCTGTATCGCTTTTGTCCACAAACTTAACCACACCGTCACGCTCAGCAATACCTGGATTGTCATTAGGTACTATAAATACAAAATCAGTATTTTCATTCGCGGATACATTACCATCAATAGTCGGCTTATCCATATTACCTCGGATACGAATATTGGATGTAGCGTATAACTTTCCGTAGAAAAGGTCATTATCTTCGCGCGTAGAATTGACTACCGCAAAATTATTGGTCGTCAGATTGAGATTAAAATCGAAATCGGTGTAAGTTTTTGTCAGGATTGTACCATTCAATCTGGCTTCATTACCTTTGCCATCCCTCAATAAGAACTGTCTGAACTGTAATCCTTGGTTGGTAAAGCTAATCTTTTGATTGTCCATCAGAAAATCAGCATTCAACATCGCCACATTTAATTTTGCTTGATTGAATGTCAAATCACCCACTATCCGAGGGTTTTCTAGGTCTCCGCTGATGTCCAATACACCGCTTAAGTCACCTTCGCTATTTTGCAAATAGCCCATGCTGAAGGCTTGAATAGCCTTCATTTTTAAAGGTTTTAGGCTGAGTGATGCCTTAAATGATGGTTTGCCATTAATAGGAGCAAAATAATCACCCAATAACTGTACATCATTTCCATTTTCGGTAATACGTATGTCTGCCGTATATGTGTCTTCTTTTTGATTGTGAACATTGAGCAGAATAGTTCCTACAGTATCTTGTCCGAAATAGAATTTGTTTATTTCGATATCCGATACGAAGACTGGTTTGGTGTCAAGGCGCGAGATTGTTGCAGCTCCGTTAATACCACCTCCTACATGCCAATCATCTGATTCGAGGATGTCCGATAAGGTTTCAATACGAAAATTGTTAAATAAGATGTCTATAGGTGAATTGAGTGTCGAATCCTGAGATTGGATACGCAATTCCTGACCCGCATTGCTAAGCAGAAAATCATGCGCACGAATACCATCTTTTCCAAAACTCAATTGATTGCTTGGAGATGTCGACCAAGTATCGTAATTGAGCATCAGGCCATCTTCCAATAGGCTAAGGATATAATTTCCTTTCTCGACGCCCATTCTTGCACCTAAATGATAGCGATCTTTATCTTCTTTATCCTTGATCCAAAGTCCAAAATCCAGATTGTTCTCTACGGCCTGACCACTTAATACCGTATTTTTCAGTTCGATTTGATTGACCTTGATTTTGTCAATTAATGCTGAATAATAGAGGGTGCTATCCACGGTGATAATATCCATACCCAGATTACTGATCTCTGTGCCGCCATAAATGACACTAGGGGCCAATAATTTGGCCATAATATTTTTTTGCTGGCTATTGAAGGAACCATCGAGGGTGATGTCGCTCATCTTCTCGATGTCTGGGAAGAAATCTTTTAAGAATCGCGAATAACTCAGTGTAGCTGAAAATTCGAATGTCTGTGCATCGTATTTAAGTTCTTTTGGCGGTTCATTATTGGGATTATAATAAACTCGTAATACGTCTTGCATCGAAGCACCCAACTCCGTCAATTTATATTGTCCTACCAGATGCGCACGCAAGAATTCAGAACGTAGCATCAGCGTATTGCGCGAAGTGTCTGCACGCGCTATCAGGGATATCGTGTCTAGGGCATAACGTTCTTCGTTGTATGCAATCGAGGATTGGGTAATATTAAGCCTACCGTTAAGGAAATTTAAATCCGCAGTTTCGAAATCCGCATCGATTTTTCCGTGATAGCGGAAGTTGTCATCTATCAATTTTAGATTCTGCAGATTTACCGAATCAATCATCATGTTGAGTTTTACCTTAGGATAGGTCGCACTCATATCGGCAGCCAGATTGGCGTTGAATCGAATATTCGGGTCCGTGCTATTGATAGTTCCTGCAATATCTCCGCTTTGCGCCATGAGGTCCAGATTGATATCATGGTAACCATATCCCATTGCGTCGAAACGATTGATTGTCCCTTTTACATCAGCATCCATCGTTTTAGGATTCAAGCCTCGACCTTTAACTTGTGCATCAGCAGAGATAATTCCTAATACAGAATCTTGCTTCAACAGATGACCAATATTAAAATTGTCGATACTGATATGCGCATCGTAAGTGGTATCGCGACTACCCATAGTCAAGTATCCATCTACTGCAGCATTTCCTTTTTCTGTCACCAACTTCATATTGGTGTCAAATCCATTCATACCGCCTTTGAAAGTTCCGGTGAGGGATATAGAATTAGGATATTCGAAAGCCATATCTTGCGGCAGCAATGATTTAGCTATCAAACGCTCCAAATCTGCTTTGCCCGTAGTAAGTTTTTTGAGATTGAGGTCAATAACCAATTTATCGGTATCTGGCAGACCTTTAATCCGTGCAGAAGCAATAATGTGCGTTTTATCTAGTGTTTTGAATTCAATATTTGGGATATTCAAATCATCCAATCGACCCGCAACTCGACCGTCGATATAAAAACTGCGTGTCATTAGTGGCTTCATGACATCCATCTGCTCCAAATCAGGAGCAAAGTACTTGATGTCGGTCATATCAATCTGGCTTTTGCGGATACGCGCATCGACCTGAACCAATTGAGGGTATTTGGATACCGCGTCCAACGATGGATAAGTGATTTTTATATAATCCCTGATTATAGTTTTCGGGGTTTGCACCAATAGATTTTCTATCACAGCGCCATTATTACCATAAATAAAATCGGCTTGCAATTGCTTAAGGTATAAACCCGAATGATCCTTGGCGGTTAAATTCTGAACAGCACCCGAAATGGAATCATTGGAATAGTAAAGGCTTTTTATTGATCCAGCGAGGTCTTTTATACCTATATTTCCATAGTCAAATCCTTTTGTGCGTGCTTGATTATTGTCTCGGAATATGAAATTTGTTTTGTCGACGGCTATTTTGTCTGCCGAAACTACCCAATTCACAGGTGCAGATGAAGTGTCTGGTTCTTTAGTTTTATTTATTGGGTCAAATATGACATACGAGTCCGATTGATCCAAGATAACCTCTTTGAGTTTTACAACCTCTTCATTCAAGTCAATTCGATCTACATTAGCAGAAAGATTCTTGATATCAAATTTGGTTTTCATGGCGGATGAGGCATCCTCATACTTCACGAATATATTTTTGAGCGTAATGGTTTCGGTTCCAAGATTCGGTAGGAGCGAAGTAGTATTGGCTGTGGCGTCGGTGATACCAAAATCTTCAGGTTTTACCTCTTTGGATTCGGTCATCGGTGCCCACTGTTTGACATCAGCTGTCAGACCATCTATATTGATATTGGGCAGATCAAAAGTCATGTTGCTCGCCAAGTCAAAAGTTTTGACCCGGGTGTCGAACTTATTCAGTCGTAAATCCGCTGAAGTACCAATCATATCATCGGTATACACAAAGTGGATACGTTGCAAACCAATTTTATCGAGTTTGAAGATCAGAGCAGATGAGGTATCGGGGGCCGTTACAGTGCTTTCTTTTTCGGAAGAAAAAGCTTTAACTATATAGTCAAAGTTGAAATTACCATCCGGCGCTGAACGCTTTATTTTGGCAGTAATGCCTTCGAGTTGTATTTCTTGGACTTCGATTGTGTTTTTAAGGATCTTGAACATATCGATGTCCACTTTTATTTTTTCGCCCGAAACCAGCGTATCCTGCGTTTGGTCTTCAAAATATACATTTTCTAACACCAGCATCTTCGGAAATGTGATGTTTACATACCCAATATCCACTGGGGTGCCGATTTTGTTTTCAAGGTAATTTGATACTTTACCTGCAATATAGTTTTGCACAGCAGGTAGACGTACAAGAAATACCAGCAGCAATAATAAAGCAATAATGGAACCTATGACCCATAGGAAAATACGTACAGCAACGCGAGTAAATCTGTTCAAAGCTAAGTCTATCTACTTATTAAATATTAATACTTAAATAATAACATAAAAATAGTGGAAAAGTTTACTTTTTTAAGGTTTAGGATAAAAATAATTAATTAGTCAGCCCTTAAAAAGAGTTTACTATATTGAAATTCAGATACTTAATTATATATTCTATTGTTTTTATTTACCAGATTCCGTATATTTAGTGTAGAAACCTTGCAAACTCAACCCTATGCTAGCGAAGAAAAAGACCACAAATCAATCCAGTTTCTTCTTCACTTTAGAAGATACCTTGAGTCACAAACACCCTCTTTATATTTTGGCTAACCGCGTTGATTGGCAGTTGTTTGAGACTGAATTTAGCCCTCTGTATTGCCAGGATAACGGACGTCCAGCCAAACCGATCCGCTTGATGGTTGGTCTGTTGATTTTGAAGCATATCCGCAATAT
>NZ_SMBZ01000015.1 GCF_004342685.1 Sphingobacterium alimentarium | reverse complement strand
CATCATTACACTATAAATCATCGATCCATTATCACCCTTGACCCCTTGTATACCTTGTGGTCCAGCAGGTCCTTGCGGACCTGTATCTCCTTTTTTACACCCCTGCACAAGTACAAGAATCAGTAAAAAAAATTAATAATAATTTCTTATTCATAATAGATAAGTTTTAATATGATTACTACCTCACAAAGTACAACCCTTACAATATCCAATATTGCAAAATGAGTGAAAGAGAAGTTTCACTGAGCAGACTTAAAGAATGAATCAGTAAACTTATACTATTTGTTACAAGAACAAAAAAAGCCCAACTTTTTAAAGTTGGGCTTTACTATAATTTCCTAAAAAGAATTAAGCTTGAGGAGCGTCAGTAGCAGGAGCTGCTGGTTTGTCTTCACGCTTGGGTTTATCTTCTCTTGGAGGACGAGGCAATAAAGCTTTACGAGAAAGTTTCATTTTACCTTGTTTGTCAATATCTAATAATTTTACGGTAACTACATCACCTTCTTTGTAGATGCCATCCATAGTTTCGATACGTTTCCAATCAATCTCAGAAATGTGCAACAAACCATCTTTACCTGGCATAATCTCCACGAAAGCACCGAAAGCCATGATAGATTTCACTTTACCTTCGTATGTAGCACCGATTTCTGGTTTAGCTACGATATTTTTGATACGTGTAGTCGCTGCATCGATAGCATCTTTATTGTCTGCAAAGATCTGAACGATACCTTGGTTGTTAACTTCTTCAATTGAAATCGTCGCACCAGTCTCACGTTGCATCTCTTGAATGATTTTACCACCTGGCCCGATAACAGCACCAATAAATTCTTTATCGATTGTCAATTGGATAATACGTGGAGCATGTGGTTTGTAATCCTCACGAGGTTCAGAAATCGTTTTCTTCATCTCACCTAAGATGTGTAAACGTGCTTCTTTCGCTTGATCCAATGCTTGTGTCAACACTTCCCACTTAAGACCATTGATCTTTAAGTCCATTTGACAAGCTACGATACCATTTTCAGTACCTGTAACCTTGAAGTCCATATCACCTAAGTGATCTTCATCACCTAAGATATCTGAAAGGATAGCGTATTTACCTGTTTTCTCATCTGTGATTAATCCCATTGCAATACCTGATACTGGAGCTTTCAATTTCACCCCTGCATCCAATAAAGCTAAAGTACCTGCACAAACTGTTGCCATAGATGAAGAACCATTCGATTCTAAAATATCAGAAACAACACGGATAGTGTATGGATTTTCAGCGTCAGCTGGTAATACTTTTTTCAAAGAGCGCATCGCTAAGTTACCGTGACCAATCTCACGACGACCAGCACCTCTATTTGGTCTTACTTCACCTGTTGAGAAACCTGGGAAGTTGTAGTGTAAAATGAATTTGTTGTATCCATTGATGAAAGCACCATCAATCATTTGCTCATCATCTTTAGCTCCTAAAGTAACTGAAGTCAATGACTGAGTCTCACCACGCGTAAATACTGCCGATCCGTGTGCTGCAGGTAAATAATCTACCTCAGACCAGATAGGACGTACTGTACGTGCATTACGTCCATCCAAACGGATACCTTCGTCCAATATTAGGTTACGAACCGCATCGTATTGTACGTCGTGGAAATATTTTTTAGCTAAGAATTTAGTTTCATCATCGATGTCTTCACCTAATGAAGCTAATACTTCTTCGCTGATAGCAGCAAATTTATCCGAACGTTCGTGCTTAGCAGAACCTGACTTCGCAATTTCATAAACTCTATCGTATGTAGCACTGAAAATTTGCGCTCTCAATTCTTCGTTAGAAGGCTCATGGTTAAACTCACGTTTTGTTTCCGAACCTACTAATCTCGATAATTCTAATTGAGCTGCAACTTGTTTTTTGATAGCTTCGTGTGCAAAAGCGATAGCCTCTACCATTTCCGCTTCAGAAATTTCGTTTGCTTCACCTTCTACCATCACGATATCTTGAGCAGAACCCGCTACAATAAATTCTAAAGTAGCTCTTTCTAATTCTGACAAGCGTGGGTTGATAACTAATTGTCCATCGACTTTAGCTACACGTACTTCGGAGATAGGACCATTGAAAGGAATATCCGAAACAGCAATTGCAGCAGAAGCTGCAAGACCTGCCAACGCATCTGGCATAATATCTTTGTCCGCAGAGATCAAAGAAATCATCACTTGTGTATCTGCGTGATACGTCTCTGGGAATAGTGGGCGCAAAGCTCTATCGACCAAACGAGAGATTAAAACCTCATAGTCTGATAATCTTGCCTCACGACGAAGAAAACCTCCGGGGATACGACCTGTAGCCGCATATTTTTCTTGATAATCAACAGAAAGTGGTAAAAAATCCACACCTGCTTTTGCTTCTTTTGAGGATACTACCGTTGCTAATAGCATGGTATTCCCTTGTTTCAACACTACAGAACCATCAGCTTGTTTAGCCAATTTGCCTGTAGACAATTCGATAGGCGCAAGACCGCCACCTAAATCGATTGTTACTTTTTGTTCGTTATAACTCATTGTTTTGTAATACGGATGCATTTTCCTCTTTATTCTACTGATGCATCGATTTTTATGACCTTTAAAAATTCAAAACAAAGGTACTTATTTTTTATTCTACGCAAGCATAATACATAAAAAAAGCCATCCAAAAATGGATGGCTTTTTAAGCTTTACACTATATAAGCTTACTTGATGATATCACGTAAACCTAAACCTTTGATGATCGCACGGTAACGGTTGATATCTTTTTTGTACAAATAAGCTAATAACGAACGACGTTTACCTACTAATTTTTGTAGAGAACGTTGTGTATTAAAATCTTTTCTGTTTTTTTTCAAGTGCTCAGTTAAGTGAGCAATTCTTTTAGTGAATAAAGCAACTTGTCCTTCTGCAGAACCAGTGTTGTCAGCTGCACCAGCAAATTCTGCGAAGATACCAGCTTTGTACTCTTTACTTAAATACATTTCGTGAATAATATTAAAGCGTTAAAAATTTAATTAATTGCCTGCAAAGGTAAGGATTAAAAACTATAAAACCAACACAGCGTTTTCAATCTATACTTTAATCATCTATTAGCTCCTCTTTTAGAACCACAACAGATGGAAATGGTGTAAAAGCAGGACAGACTTTATCTCCAGTAATGTTATATTTTGCTACAGAAACTTTAATCTTATCATCTTTTTTATAATCCCCTTTTAAATCAACCAAACCAACAACATTACCTGAATATTTGTCGTCAAGGTCTAAAATTAGGTTCAAGCGATCAAGATCTTTAATTTCAATAAAAGATTTAAATCCAGTACAATGGAACAAAGCACCATCATATGTTACAACAAAAGAATTGTCGCTAGAATCGTTCTCATCTTTTTTACAAGACGTAAATGCAAACATAATTATTAATGTCCCTAAAAAATATCGCACCATAATAGTTATCTCTTGTACTAAAACATAAGAACGTGTTTCCTATTAAAGACGCTACATCCTTCTATTAGTTAAACCTTTACATATATGCCCTTTTTGTCCAAGACATAGCCTACCGACCACATCAGCAACATATAGGTAATAGCATAGAACAATGATCCCAATTCTGGAGGTCCAGGTAAAGCTGAACAAACATTATTATAATACCATGAGAACGCCGTAGTATATTGTTGAATACCGTCAGCATTTACGCCATTAGGAATTCTAAATAAACCTACAAAACGTATTAAGACAGCACTCAGCACATAAATAAATAATGGATTCTTACCGAATACATCAAAGAATTTAGTCACCCAATTACGTACGCCTTGTACTTCGATATACCAAATCATAGTGCCTATAGTCAAAATCCCTAAACCTACAGTATATAAGACATATGAACTTGTCCAGATCTTTTTGTTAATAGGAAAACCTAAGGACCAAGTCCATCCCAATATTAACAGGATAAATCCCGTCACGAAAAGACCAGCAAGCAATTTAAAATGCGGCTCTTTTGCTTGCGGAACCTTCGACCATAACCAATCCACCTGGCCTTGATTACGAATAAATAAACCAGTCAAATATCCGAAAACAACTTGTACAATAGCAGGTAGAGTACTAGCCAAACCTTCTGGTTCAAATGGCACTCCCTCACCTTTATACATATGCGCTACGCCAATAATTTGTTTATCGATAGCATTACCAAACCATCCTTCTAAACTATATGGATCACCTGTCCCCAAGAAGTAGCACAGTCCCCAATAAGCAAATAGAATTCCAGCCGAAACCCAAATAATATTTTTTGGCTTTAAGAAATAGGCCATTATAGATGCAAAAAAGTAGGCTAAAGCAATACGTTGCAATACGCCCAGTATACGTATCCCCTTTTCTGGATCATTAGGATCTACCCAATGACGAAAGACGAGTTCGTTAGCTTCCCATTTCACAAATGGCCACCACATAATAAACAGACCTATCAAAAAGATAAGTACAGTACGTTTAATAACCTTTTTCCAAAATACAGCATCTCCAGCCTCTTGCAATTTTGGCATTACAAAAGCCATAGCATTACCCACGGCAAACAAGAAAAATGGAAACACTAAATCCGTAGGTGTACATCCATGCCATGCTGCATGACCTAGTGGAGCAAAAATTGAATTCCACGATCCAGGATTATTAACCATAATCATAAAAGCAACTGTAGCTCCTCTAAATACATCGAGGGAATAATAGCGTTGTTTCATATTAATAGATAAACAGTTTATATGCAGCCGAAGATACAAAACCTTGCTAAGTATTTTATTCATTAAAAATGAAACTCCAAATACTTTTTATTTTATTTAAAAAGTATTTGGAGTTTATAGTTTTGTTTTATTAACTTTACCTAAGTAATATAACTATTAGTTATGTCTAGCCAATTTCAAACTCAAATTCTAAAATCCATTTACTTTTCGGGCACACAATCCATTGCCGAAATAAGTGCATTTTTGGGTAAAAGCATTCCGGTCACTACGAAGGCAGTTCAGCAGCTCATCGAAAACAATTATATCGTTTCGGGCGGATTACGCGCCTCCACAGGAGGACGAAGAGCAGCCGTCTACAATCTTAATACAAAAGCAATAGGTAATATATTATCGATAAGCATCAATAGGTACTCTATTGTATATGCTATATATAATATATCCAACGAGCTGATTAGCGATATCCTGACTACCAATATCGATCACTTCAACGATGAGGAGATCTATCAGTCTATATTGACCAATAGCAAAAAACTTATTGACGAATACCAGCATGCTAGAATATTTGCTATCGGTGTGACAACCCCCGGATTTGTAGATTCACAACTGGGTGTGAACAATTCGTATCCTAAAAAATCGCCTTTGCATGATCTCGCTAAACGCTTAAAGGATAACTTACACATCGACACGTACATCGAAAACGATTCTTCCGCTATCGCCATCGCTGAGAAACATTTCGGCAAAGCGAAGACAACCAATCACGCACTTGTCATTAATCTGACATGGGGTGTGGGTTTAGGAATCATTGTGGATCAGCAGCTTTTTCGTGGGAATAATGGATTTGCAGGTGAGTTTAGCCATATTCCTCTAGCAGATGAAAGCAAATTATGTTCATGTGGCAAAAAAGGATGTCTAGAAGTAGAAGCTTCGTTGGAATCTTCTATTGATTATATCAAAGAAAAACTCAAAGAAGGGGAAGTATCCCAGCTGTCAAAACATATAGACAATGGTGACAAGTCAGAACTGCTGGAAGCATTAATACAATCTTATAAACAAGGGGATCAACTCAGCATATATGCCATCAAAAAAATAGGCTATATGCTTGGCAAAGGTATCGCTACGTTAATACACATTCTCAATCCCGCTTCTGTCATCATCAGTGGAATAGGATCGGTATTCGGCAATATTCTTTTGAACGAAATTCAATCTTCTATACATATATACTGCATACCGCGACTGGCGCAACGCACGAGCATCGAGATTTCGGATATCGCGCATATCCAACCCATCGCGTCGGCCTGTGTGGCAGTAACTCAATCTGAATCATTAACAACATCATGAAACAAACAAACTATATCTTACTATTATGAGCAATTATTACAAACACTGGAGCATTTCACTGTTGATGCTAATTTGTAGCATTTCAACAGTATTTGCACAGCAAACTGTTACAGGGAGAGTAACAGCTGCTAATGAGAGCTTACCTGGCGTTACTATCACGGTAGTAGGGACCAACAGAGCAACTCAATCTAACACAAATGGTAGTTATACCATTCAAGCTAACAATGGCGAAAAGTTAAGATTCTCCATAATCGGCTATTTTTCTAAAGAAGTTACCGTATCAGGGCCTTCCCTGAATGTATCTCTTGATGAAGATGCAAGCGGCATCGACGAAGTCGTGGTAACAGCGATGGGTATTAAAAGAGCACCTAAGGAATTAGGTTATGCGATGAGTACGGTGGGTGCAGAAGAATTAACGAAAACAGGATCCCCAAACTTTGCTGGGGCACTTTACGGTAAAGCCCCAGGCGTTCGTATTTCAGCGGCACCAGGTGGAGCCACGTCGGGTATCAACATCAACATCCGCGGTACAAACTCTATTACCGGCAACTCTCAACCGTTGGTGATTATTGATGGTGTGCCAATGCGTCAAACATCTTTTAATAATTCTGACTATTGGGGTGATCAACGTGCTCGTGGTAATGGATTAGAAGATCTAAACCCTGAGGATATTGAATCGATATCGGTACTGAAGGGCGCATCTGCAGCAGCACTATATGGATCCGAGGCGATGAACGGTGTTGTTTTGGTAACTACTAAATCTGGTAAAGGAGGAGAAGGTTTTTCAATCAACTTCAATGCTACATACACAAATGACCAAATCGCATATTTACCTAGATTTCAAGATGTAAGAGGCCCCGGATATTCCATTGAATATTCAAATGGTGGACAAGCTGAAGACAAATTCTTTTATTATGACCAATCTAGAGCTATTAATGGAGTAACAAGAGGAGTTTTACCAGCTTCCATCAACTTTGGTCCCAAATTCGATGGCCAACCAACTATTGCATGGGATGGAACTGTAAAACCATATGTAGCTCAAAACTCGTACAATAAGTTCTTTAACAATCCAAATAATACAACCTTTAACTTGGCTTTGGGTCACACAGGAGCTAACTCTAATACACGTTTTTCTTTGACTCGCCAAGACAATCAAATGACGTCTTTAGATTCATACAATAAGAAAAACATTGCTAATTTAAATTCAACATTTAATCTTTGGAAGGATTTCAAAACTGATATCGTTGTAAACTACATAAATCAGCATACGCATAACCGTCCATTCCTTACAGATCGTCTGATTAATAATTTTACAGGGATGATTTCTACTTGGGATAATCCTGAGTGGTATTTGGATAGATATCAGACTAGTCTAGGGTACAAATATGTAACAGGATCCAACCCAAGTTTAACACCAGAAGAGAACCTTACTTACAACGGCTATAAAACAGATGTATTAGATTATATATGGAATGTTAAAGCCCGCAATTATGATGAGTACTCTAATAGATTAATAAGCTCATTTACGAACACATGGCAAATCACTGAGGATTTTTCACTACGCGGACGATTCTCTGCAGACATGACTAATAGTAAGATTGATGATAAACAACCTAATGAAAGGCCTTTATCATTAGAAAACACAGGTTATTATGGTCTGCATAATCAAACAGCCAACATTTACTACACGGATTTATTAGCTTCCTATTCTAGACAAGTAAATCAAGACATCAAGCTTGGTGCTATGGTAGGCTATACGGCGACAAAGTCTCAAAGCACGAATATGAATAGTTATACAGATGGCGGCTTAAGTGTAAGAAACTGGTATGACATCAACGCTTCAGTCAATCAAGCTAGAACAAGCACTTCTAGACTTAACTCATTAAGAGATGCGGTTTTTGGAACTTTGAATTTTAATCTAAAAGACTATTGGTTTGTAGAAGGTACATTAAGAAGAGAGCGCATTTCTCAAATGCATCCTGACAATAATGTCCTTTTCTATCCTTCAGTTAACTCTTCGTTTATATTATCGGATGCATTTGATTTATCTTCAGTATTTGATTATGCAAAACTAAGAGGATCATGGGGTATTGTAGGTAACTATCCAGGTATCTACCAAAGTGCACTTAGTTATACGCAAAACACACTAGGAAATCAAGGAGCGGGAACCGCTGTACTATACACTAACATTCCTGTTTCAAGTTTTGGTAATGAAAAAATAAAACCAGAGACTAAGCACGAAATCGAGTTTGGATTAGAAACCCGTATGTTGAATGGAAGACTAGGTTTCGATATTACTTATTACAATGGAAAAATCGTAGACCAAATCTTAAACTATTCATTGCCAATATCAATGGGTTCTTCTTCGATCATTGCTAACGTCGGAACTTTGCGTAATAAAGGATGGGAATTTGCTATCAATGGCGCCCCTATTCAGAATGAAAACTTTAAGTGGAACACTACATTAAACTTTTCGATGAATAGAAACGTGGTGGAAGCCTTACCAGGTGGAGCTACTGAACTTTTGCACAGAGACTATGATGGTGCAGCTGCCCAATTAGTTTCTAAAGTAGGTGAATCAATGGGTGATATCATGGTACATCCGATAGCAACTGATGCCAATGGCAACAAAATCGTACAAGCGAATGGTTTGTATAAATTAGACGAAGACGCATGGGTAAAAGCGGGCAACGCTATGCCTAAAGCAGTGGGCGGTTTCATTAACACTTTTAACTACAAAAATTTCACATTAGATGCATTGATTGATTTCAGATGGGGAGGCCAAGTAATGCCAACAGGTATTAATTGGATGATCAGCCGGGGACTTCTTGAAGAATCCTTAAATGCGATGGATACCGAACACGGAGGCTTAAGCTATTACTTATCTGGTGGGAAAGGTGTTCCACACAATGGTGCAAGTGGTCCAAATGGTGAAAAAGTATTTACAGATGGTATGTTAATGGAAGGGGTCTTAGCAGACGGTACTCCAAATACAAACATTATTTCGCAAGCCTACTACTATGCGCAAACTTATAATTGGGGTGGTCCACAATATTCGAACTCTAATTACGGTTTATATGTACAAGACAATAATTATATAAAAATGAGAGAATTGTCATTGGGATATAAACTGCCTGGTACAATTGCAAATAAGCTTAGAGCAAAAAATCTACAAATATCTGCTTTTGGAAGAAACCTATTCTTCTTATACAGATCGATTAAAGATTTAGATCCAGAGCAGATGACCGGTGGATCAAATTGGGTCAATAATGTTTCCAATGCTGGTACATCACCTGCTACTAGAACTTATGGTTTAATGTTAAGAGCAAGTTTTTAAAACGATGAAAATGAACAAATTACTTGTGATAGCAGGACTATGTACTGCTTCACTTACAGCTATAACATCCTGTAAAAAAGAATCTTTTGATGAAGTTTATAGAGACCCATCAAAGGTCACTAGCTCTTCAGTAGAAAGACAATTCTCAGGTTTGCAATATACATTTAGAGAACTGGTGGTGCCTACGTACAGAAATTATTTTGTGACATTAGCGCCTACTATACACAGATATATCCAAGTAATTGGATGGGCTAATAGTGAGAATCAATTAAATCCTGGGGCTGCGGCAATCACGGATCGTTGGGAAAGATATTACCAAGGATTAGCGCAATTCCGTGAGCTTGAAAAAATCTATGCTACACTCCCTGAGACTGAAAAAAATGATAAGAAGATATTTATGATTGCCGCAAAAATATTTTTCTTTGATCAAACCCAACAGCATGTGGACATCCATGGCAGCGTGCCTTGGTCTGAGGCAGGTAAGTTAAGTTCTAATGGTGGTGATTATTCCATATCTTATCCAAAATACGATAAGGCCGAAGATATCTATTCCACTATGCTCGATGAATTAAAGGCTATCAGTACAGAATTAAATTCCATTACAATACCGACAGCTTCTGCGACATCTTTTAAAAATCAGGATTTAATAAATAGTGGATCTGTGGATCTATGGAAGAAATACTGTAATTCACTAAGGCTGAGAATGCTTACACGTGTTAGCGAAGCACCTTCATTCACTGCTAGAGCTACCCAAGAAATCAATGAGATTATCAGCAATTCTACAACGTATCCTATTATTTTGACAAATAATGACAATATACAAGTAGATATATTTAATAATGCTTCAGATATCCATTCGCGCGACTTTTTGGATGCTTTAGAAAGTTGGAACAACAATATTGCTGGCAAGAAGATAATTGACCATATGGTTACCAATGCTGACCCAAGATTGCCTTTCATGTTTGAACCCGGCGCTGGGGCGGCTGGCGTATTCACAGGATTAGATCAAAGTCTAAATTCTGCAGAACAAAGCGCAGCCATTTCTGGTACACAAGCCAATCCAAGCAAAATAGCTATTTATAATAGATCTACTTATTCCAGAAATCAAAACTTCCCAGGTGTCTTAGTTACAGCTTCTGAAGTGCAATATTTATTGGCTGAAAAAAAATCAAAATCAGGAGATAATGCAGGCGCGAAGACGCACTTTGAAAATGGAATCAAAGAATCTATTGACTTTCTACAGCGATTAAGAGCCGTAAGTAACAATTCTCTTGTTGCTGCTCCAGCTGCTCCTACCACAGCGGAAGTGAACAACTATATCACTAAAATTGGATGGGGAGGAAACATTCTTGAGAAGATTGCTTACCAAAAATGGCTACACTTCAATATTATTCAGCCTACTCAAAACTGGGCTGAGGTAAGACGTCTAGATTTCCCTACATTTACATTTAGAGTTGAATCTTCAGACATCCAAAAAACAGCTCCATTGAAATGGTATCTACCACAATCTGAACAAGCGTACAATTTGGATAATTACAACACTATTAAGGATCAAGATAACATTAATACAAAGTTATTTTGGGATATTAAGTAATACAACAGAATTTATAAAATAAAAGCCGCCAATGGCGGCTTTTATTTTATAACATAATACTAAAACGCTATACACCAATAATGCTATGAACTTAAAAAACTTATTCTTTTCCATTTTATTTAGCACGAGTGCAATTACTGTTAATGCGCAAGCTCATAATGTATCAGCGGGCTATGAAAAACCCACAGATCCCCAAGTTTTAAAAAATCTAGAGGAATGGCAAGACATGAAATTTGGATTGTTTATGCATTGGGGGACTTATAGTCAGTGGGGAATTGTAGAAAGTTGGAGCCTGTGCCCAGAGGATGAAGACTGGACACAAAGAAAACCCGAACATGGCGCCACCTATTATGAATATGTACAAAATTACAAAAACCTTCAAAAAACCTTTAATCCGACTCAGTTTGATCCATCCAAGTGGGCAAAAGCAGCAAAAGCAGCAGGCATGAAATATGTTGTGTTTACAACAAAACATCATGATGGTTTTGCCATGTTTGACACAAAAGAATCGGATTACAAAATTACCTCACCCAACACCCCATTTTCAATACATCCTAAGGCAAATATAACAAAGGAAATTTTCAATGCATTTCGCAGCGATAATTTCAAAATAGGCGCATATTTCTCCAAACCAGACTGGAATACAGAATACTATTGGTGGTCATATTTTCCACCTAAAGATCGAAATGTAAACTATGATCCTACCAAATATCCGGACCGTTGGCAAAAATATAAAGATTATACATTCAATCAGATAAACGAATTGACCTCTGAATATGGCAAGGTAGACATTCTGTGGTTAGATGGTGGATGGGTACGTCCCTTCAGCACCATAGATCCAAGCGTAGAATGGCAACGTACGATTAAAGTAGAACAAGATATTGACATGGATCGCATCGGTACAATGGCACGCAGTAATCAACCTGGAATCATTGTTGTAGACCGCACTGTTCCTGGTAAATGGGAGAATTACGTAACTCCCGAACAATCCGTACCCGATCATACATTGGACATTCCTTGGGAAAGTTGTATTACTATGGGAAATTCTTTTAGCTATGTACCCAACGACAATTACAAATCATCAAAAAAAATAATAGAAACATTAATCAAAATTATATCAAGAGGTGGCAATTATCTTTTAAACATTGCGCCTGGGCCTAATGGGGATTTTGACCAAGTAGCTTACGATAGGCTTAAAGATATATCTTCTTGGATGGATAAAAATGAATCAGCTGTGTTTGCTAGTAGAGCAATAGCACCTTATCACGAAGAAGATTATTACTATACCAAATCAAAAGATAGTAAACTTATACATGTTTTTCATACGACCGAATCCAAAAATTCATACCTAAAGCCAAAATCTGGATATAACTTTTCTATACCCGACGGCATCTCAATCAAAACGATTAAATTATTAGGAAGTAATGAAAAAATAAAATGGACCCAGAAAGACGGTAAAATATTTATAAAAGACTTAAATGCTTCACCTGATTATGCTGCTGTTTTCCAATTAACTGTAAAATAATTATTCCTATCCTGATCCATGAGAAAAACATTTTTAATAGCAAGTACACTGTTTATATTTAATTGTTCATTTGCCCAAAAGCCTAAATATAAAGACCCATCGCAACCCGTTGAAGTGCGGGTTAAAGATTTACTGTCAAGAATGACACCTGAGGAAAAATTCTGGCAATGTTTTATGATCCCTGGAGATCTGGACAATATTCAAGAAGGTCAATATAAGCATGGAATATTTGGATTACAAGTAAGCGCGGGGACTAAAGGGGGTGGTGCAGCTGGTCAATTATTGCAATATAATGCTAACGAAGATGCTGAAAAATTAACACGAAAAATTAATAGTATTCAAAAGTTCTTTATTGAAGAAACGAGATTAGGAATACCTATAATCCCTTTTGACGAAGCTTTACACGGGTTAATGCGCGAAGGAGCTACTTCTTTCCCTCAAGCTATTGCTTTAGCCTCAACATTTAATCTACAAACAATGCATGAAGTAGCTAACGCAATTGCCACGGAGACAAAATTAAGGGGGATTCGCCATATTCTTACGCCAGTCATCAATGTTGCTAATGATGTCCGTTGGGGACGTACAGAAGAAACGTATGGTGAAGACACATATCTGACATCACAAATGGGCATAGCCTTTATGTCGGAATTTGAGAAACAAAATATCGTAACTACACCTAAGCATTTTTTGGCGAATGTAGGTGAAGGAGGTAGAGACTCCTACCCTATTCATTGGAGCAAAAGATATTTGGAAGAAACTCATCTTTATCCCTTCAAAAAAGCTTTCTCAGTTGCCAAAAGTAGATCCGTAATGACAGCCTATAATTTTTTAGATGGAAGACCGGCTACGGCAAATCATTGGCTACTTACAGAAAAGCTAAAAAATGAATGGAAATTCAATGGCTTTATTATCTCGGACGCGAGCGCTGTCGGTGGTCCCACCGTACTGCATCGTACTGCAAAAGATTATCCTGATGCAGCAGCACAAGCTATGAATGCCGGACTGGATGTGATATTCCAAACAGAATATGATCACTACAAATTATTCAGTCCTCCATTTTATGATGGCCGTATATCGCAGGAGCGAATTGATGATGCTGTGTCTCGCGTATTGAGGGCTAAATTTGAGCTTGGGCTTTTCGAAAAACCATACATCAATGAACAAGAAATAAAACAACTTGTAAACTTAAATCACAAACATCTTGCAGAAAAATCTGCTGCTGAATCATTCGTACTGTTACAGAACAAAAACAATACACTTCCAATAAATAGCAAGACTTACAAAAACATCGTAATAATCGGATCTGATGCCGAAGAAGAAAGATTGGGTGGCTATTCAGGTCCCGGCAACAAAAAAGTGAGTATTATAGATGGATTAAATAACTTGAAGAAACGTTATCCTGACGTCAATATTACTTATGTCAAGGGAGTCTCGTGGCATCACAAACATTTTGACATAATACCTTCTTCATATCTCAACAACAATTCAAATCAAGGATTGAAAGTAGAGTATTTTGACAATGTCAATTTGATTGGTCAACCCGTAGAAACCCAAGTTACACCACATATAAATAACAGTTGGACCTTAGGATCTCCTGATGATTCAAAGTTGCATTTTGACAATTATAGTATACGCTGGACTGGAGAAATAAAAGCTCCTAAAACGGGGACCATTGATATTGGCTTACAAGGTAACGATGGTTTTAGATTATTTATTAACAATGAACTCATCATTGACAAATGGGAAAAACTCAGCTACTCTACGATTACGAAACCTTATCAAATTGAAAAGGATAAATCTTATCAAATCAAAGTAGAATTTAGAGAAACTAGAGGAAACGCTCAAATTAAACTTATTTGGAATTATGGTATAACTGATTATGCAGTCGAATTTCAAAAAGCCATTACCGCAGCCAAAACCGCGGATTATATCGTCTTTGTAGGGGGGATTCATGAAGGAGAATTTCAAGATCGTGCACTCCTGGGATTAGGCACCGAACAAGAAAACATGATTAATGAACTATCATCACTAAATAAACCGCTATCCGTTATACTTGTCGGTGGTTCCGCCATCACAATGACAAATTGGAAAGATAAAGTAGATGGGATATTAAACGTATGGTACCCTGGAGAAGAAGGTGGAAATGCTATTGCAAAAACGCTCTTTGGTGAATATAATCCTTCCGGGAAATTGCCAATCACTTATCCTATTCACGAAGGACAATTGCCGCTGACTTATAACCATCATCCTACAGGTAGAGGAGATGATTACCACAATTTAAGTGGAGAACCACTCTATCCATTTGGCTATGGACTAAGTTATACCCAGTTTGAAATATCTGATTTACAGTTGAGCAAAAAGAATTTAAAGAGTACCGACACACTTAACGTCAAAGTAAAAGTCAAGAATATAGGCACAAGAGATGGTGGAGAAGTCGTACAACTCTATATTAAAGATATGTTATCCACTGTGGGAAGACCAATAATAGAACTTAAAGGATTTGAAAAAGTATACTTAAAGTCTGGTGAAGAAAAAGTCATCTCTCTCAATCTAAGCATGGAAGACTTGGCATTCCTAAATGAGGATATGAATTGGAATGTTGAAAAAGGAGAATACAGAATAATGATTGGTAATTCATCTAAAAATTTACCATTGAAGGAGAGTATTTATGTTCAATAATAAGCTATTATTACATGCATGCAAACTAACGATATTGATAACTCTATTTACGAGTTGCTCATCTTATAAGCCTATGATGATTGCAAAAGTGGACATCTTCGATAACGCGGATGTCCCTTTCAACCAATGTCATGCATCTAGTATTCACCAAATTGGTGATGACAAATTCTTGGCTACTTGGTTTGCTGGCACGCATGAATCAAATCCAGATGTTGCCATTTGGACAGCCGTATACCAAAACGAAAGATGGGGTACACCAGTAAAAGTCGCTGACGGAAATGTAGGTAACAAATTATTTCCCACTTGGAATCCAGTATTATATCAATATCCACAGTCCGACACATTGATTCTATTCTATAAAGTGGGCAAAAACCCTAGAGAATGGAAAGGCTACAAGAAATTATCAACCGATAGTGGTTTGACTTGGTCCAATCCCTTCGAATTAGAAGGCAATGCACTGGGACCGATCAAAAACAAACCATTGACATTGGAGGATGGTGTAATCATTTCTCCATCTAGTACTGAATCCCTAGACGAAATTTGGAAAGCTCATGTAGAGATTAGTAATGATCGCGGGAAAACCTGGATAAACTATCCTATTAACCATCAAGATACTATTGAAGTCATACAACCGAGTATATTGCAACACCCAAATGGAGATCTTCAAGTCCTTTGCCGTAGTAAGGAAAACATAGTAATGACTGCCTTTTCTAAAGATAAGGGAAAATCATGGCTACCTTGGCAAAAAACCAATTTACAAAACCCAAACTCTGCAACAGATGCCATTCGACTACAGAATGGGCTTTTCATAATTGTATATAATCCAGACATTGCGGGAAAAGATTGGTGGGAAGGGCGAACAAAATTACACATTGCGACTTCCAAAGATGGGATAAATTGGAAGGATCAACTAGTTCTGGAGAATGGAAATGAAGGTGACGAATATTCCTACCCAACTATTATACAAGACGACGACAGACGAATACACATTACTTACACCTGGAATCGTAAGACAATCAAACATGTCATTCTTAAATAAACATCGTATGAGACCATTGTTTACATCCTTTTTATCAATCCTTATATTAACCCTCCAATTGTCCTATGCTCAGACAGCTTCCCGCACGGATTGGTTTGAGGAGGCTCGATTTGGTATGTTTATACACTGGGGGCTATATTCTGCGGCTGAAGGAATTTGGAAAGGCGAAAATTTAAGATACCTCAACAATTATGCAGAATGGATCCGCTACCGCAACCGTATTTCCAAAGAAGAATATGGGGAATTGGCGCAACGATTTGATTGGCAACAAATACACCCAGAAGAATGGGTTATTCAAGCGAAAAAGGCAGGGATGAAATACCTCATTATGACTTCCAAGCATCACGACGGGGTAGCCATATGGGATACTAAAGTTGGGAATTATTCTTTACCGAAACTTTCTGGTTCGAATCGGGATGTCATTAAGGAGCTCGCCGAAGCATGTCGCAAACATGGCATGAAGCTCGGTTTTTACTATTCGCATTGGATCGATTGGGAACACCCTTACGCGTGGGATCACAACATTGAACTGACAAAAAGTGTCACACCGCAACAATTCAACACATATTGGCAAGAGAAAGCTATTCCCCAATTGCGGGAGCTGCTGACCAATTATGGTGATATCGCCATTATGTGGTTTGATATGTGGATACCTTATGAACAGACGATTTTCAAAAGAGAACAGCTCGAGCAAGCCGTACAGCTCATCCGCGAATTGCAACCCAATTGTCTCATCAACTCCAGACTGGGGTTACCGACAGATGCAGAATTTGTAGATTTCCAGACCTTAGGTGACAATGTCTTCGCGAATGAATACATTGCCCATCCTTGGGAGACACCTGGCACAATTGCACATTCTTGGGGCTATAGTGGCTATGAAAAAGAATGGAAATCTACTAGCCAAATATTTGAATCCCTTATTTCGAATGTCAGTCTTAATGGTGGACTGACCTTGAATATCGGGCCGCGCGCCAATGGTCAGATTCCCTACGAAAGCATTTCACGATTAAACGATATTGGACAATGGTTAAACAAGTATGGAGAAGCCGTGTATGGAGCAAAAGGAACTCCTTTGCGCGCCAGAAACTTTGATTGGGGATACCTCACTTCACACAACAACAATGTTTATGCTCACGTTTTCAATTGGCCTTTGGACAAAAAATTAAGAATTACTGGTGTTCGTTCAAAACCCAAAGCTATATATGCTTTGCAAGAGAAAAAATTAGTGAAATTGTCGTTTGAGCAAAAAGGTTCGATTATTCATGTCGACTTACCGCATACTGCCACGGATAACTTTGTCTCGTTAGTCAAACTTGAGTTTGATAAAATAATGGAATATGATTCGGAAGTTGTTGCAGAGTCTACCTTTGGCGGATTTTCCTTAAGCAGCAACAATCTATTGAATCCTAGCGAATACGAGATCCTTCGCTATGATGGAAAACGCCCAAGTCATATCATTTCTAAAGGACAAGAATTATCTTGGCAGATGGAATTCCCCGAAAAGGGATTGTATACGGTAGCGGTTTCGGCACATAATCCGACAAATAAAGATTTGCGTATTAGCATTAAGATCGGCAACCAATCAATTAACGGCTTGCTAAAACCCAATGGTCTGATGGTCGTAGAACCCAATGAAAACAATTACACGGAGGAATTCACCGACATACACATGGGTCAAATCGACATTAACTCCGCATCCAAACTAAAGGTAAGCTTCAGATCGTCTAATGAGCAACCACTCTGGCTTAACAGAATATGGATCAAGAAAATATAATAGTATAAATAGAAGAAAACACACTTATTGAACGTACTCGATTGGTATTTAACTCCATAAAAAGCAAGGTGTTAAATTTTGCGAAAGCACCAATATTGTACATCCATAATATGTATTATTTACTATTATAATTTATACATTTACTGTAGTAAAGAAGCTAAACTATGAATCTAAATACCCGTATCTTGAAAAGCCTGTTTTTTTTGGGAACAACTGCTATAGGCGAACTGAGCAATGCGGTCGGAAAGAGCGTGCCCATCACAACCAAGGGAGTTAAGGATTTGGTAAAAAAAGGTCTTGTGCTCAACCTTGGTCTGTCAGATTCAACCGGAGGCCGCAAAGCCTATCTTTACACTGCCGATAAAGACAAAATGGGCCATATTATTGCCGTGGCAATCGAACGCAAGAAAACACAAATAGACGTATTTAATATAGACAAAGAAAAAGTCATTGATACGATACAAATACATATTTCAATCAGTCAACCTGAAGAACTTCGAAGCACGTTAGTCGAGAAACTACAGGACATAAAAAACAGCAAGGAAGATCAATCCTATATGGGCATTGGTATTATTTCGCCGGGCTTTGTCGATGCGCAGAAGAGGATCAACACCTCATACGCTGCTGATTCCCCCCTGTATAATATTTCCTCTTATATAGAAGAAAAGTTGGACATCCCGACCTTTATCGAAAATGATTCTACGGCGATCGCCTTAGTAGAAAAGTACTTCGGAAATGCCAAAGGCGCGAATCCTACACTGGTCATCAACCTCACCTGGGGAGTAGGACTTGGCATCCTTATTAACAACAGTATTTTTAAAGGATTTAAAGGTTTTGCGGGCGAATTCAGCCACATACCTTTGGCAGACAACGACACGCAATGCTTATGCGGAAAAAAAGGATGTTTGGAAGTAGAGGCATCGCTTCAGACCGCTATAACCTATATCGAAGACAAGATAGCTGCCCGTGTAAACTCTATTTTGACAGGAATCAACGAAATTACCTTTGAACAACTCGTGCATGCTTATAATGTTGGGGATGCACTGACGATAGAAGCAATCAAGAAAATTGGTCATATGCTGGGCAAAGGAATTGCCACGCTCATTCATATATTAAATCCAGAGAAGATTATTTTAGCGGGAAAAGGAATTGTATTCGGTGATATTATTCTGGAAGAAGTACAGTCCTCTATTCACCTCTATTGTATCCCAAGATTATCAGACCAAACACAAATAGAAGTATCGGCCTTGGACAATGTGCTAACCCTTGCGGCAGCAAGCATTGTAGTCGAACAGATTCCGAAAATTAATTTCTCTTAAAAAGAAGCAAAGCCGTAAAGTTTTGCTTCTTATATTAACGCTGATTTCAATCGTTGTACTTCCTCGCCTACCGCAGTATCACTACCATCGGTAATCGCCGATGAATGGTAATAACGAGCACCTGTCTCTTTCAATATCGTGCCAATATTCGTAGACCGTAGCCCTCCACCTGGCATAATCGTAATTCTTTCTCCAGCCAATTTCACCAGTTCACGCAGGTTTTTCATCCCCGCATCTACATTACTTTCACATCCTGATGTCAGTATGGTAGAGAATCTGCAATTGACAACATCCTCTAATGCGGAATTGTAATCAGTCACATCATCGAAGGCGCGATGGAATGTACAAGGTAGCGGCGAGGCCAAATCCACAAGAATTTTATTCTGATCCAGATTCACTGTATCATCTGGATTCAAAATTCCAAATACAAAACCGTCGATACCTAAGGTTTTGAAGTGAATAATATCGGATTTCATCTGTTCGAACTCTTCCCCACTATAGACAAAGTTTCCTCCGCGAGGCCGTATCATAACATTTAATAGAATTTGCAAATCACTACGTACCGCTAGAATATCGGCAACACTAGGGGTCGTCCCCCCAACCTCCATTCCTGCGCATAATTCTACTCGATCCGCACCAAATTCTTGCGCTATCCGCGCGGATTGGGTATTGAAACAAGCTATCTCTAAATTAGCCATTAGCCTTTAAATATGATTTACCAGTGATCAATTCATTTCCTTTGGAGTCGTATTTTGCATAATTGAACCCACCGTGAATACAATATGCACCGTACTCCCCTTTTTTATTCAACGCGATAAAGCCGACTTGAATATTATCCAGCGTTTTACCTCTATTTTTTGTGAACTTAACGATTCTTTTTACAGCTTGCTCACAGGCCTGCTGCGGACTATTGCCTTGTCGCATCAGCTCCACCACAAGATGACTGCCTACCGTGCGGATGACCTCTTCGCCATGTCCAGTAGCTGTTGCAGCCCCTATTTCGTTGTCTACATACAATCCCGAACCAATAATTGGTGAATCTCCAACCCGACCATGCATCTTAAATGCCATCCCGCTTGTCGTACACGCTCCCGAAAGATTGCCGTTAGCATCCAAAGCGATCATACCTATGGTATCATGGTTTTCGATATTCACTACGGGTTCGTATTTGGCCGTCTTCAACCATTCGCGCCATTCTTTTTCCGAATCTTCGGTCAGCAAGTTTTCTTCTGGAAAACCTTGCTCCTTTGCAAATTGCAAGGCCCCTTCGCCCACCAGCATGACATGTGGGGTTTTCTCCATGACGGCGCGTGCTACTGAAATCGGATGTTTGATATTTTGTAAAGCTGCCACGGATCCAATTCCCGCAAATTCGTCCATAATACAAGCATCCAAGGTGACTTTGCCATCGCGATCGGGACGACCACCATAGCCCACACTTCGCTCGGATGGGTCAGCTTCCGTAAGGCGAACACCTTGCTCCACCGCATCCAAAGCGCGGCCACCAGCAGACAACACCTTCCATGCTTCTTCATTCGCCCTCAGACCAAAATCCCATGTCGATAATACAATGGGTTTATTGATTTTGCTGAATGACAACTTTGCTGCAAACAGACTTGGAGAAAGACCTATTCCCAATGACGTTAAGCCAATATGTTTAATAAAATTTCTTCGTGTATTCATGATTTACTACTGTAGATATAGCAGCTTAAATATATCATTATTTATGGATTAAACATAGAAAAAGCTACCCTTAAGGATAGCTTTTCTTTATTTAAATAGCTTTGGTTTTGTTTGCTAACCAACTTGCCTCTGCCGTACTTAATTTCGGGGACAACTGATCAAACACCCATTGATTATAATTATTCAGCCAATCAATATGAACTTGATCCAACAGTTCCTTATTTACCAAATCCGTATCGATATAACATATAGTCAGCGTCTCAAAATGCATGAAATCTCCAAAAATACTGTTGTCGTATTTGGTAGCCAATACTAAATTCTCTATGCGTATCCCATGTTTGCCTTCACGGTATAAGCCCGGTTCGATAGACGTAATCATACCCTCTTCGATGGCAACATCCACATTCGTAGGGTTGAAAACATGTGGCCCTTCGTGCACATTCAAGAAAAAGCCGATTCCATGACCTGTGCCATGACCGTAATTACGTAATGTGGCCCACATCGGTCTTCGAGTGATAGCATCTATTTGATATCCCTTAGAGCCCATTGGAAATATGGCCTGACTACCCTCGATAGTCCCTTTTAACACCATCGTGTAATCATCCTTTTCTTCCTGAGTAATATTTCCGAGAGACACTACACGGGTAATATCTGTCGTACCAGTTTTGTATTGACCGCCTGAATCCACAAGAAGCAAACCTTCCTGTTTCAAGGTATAATTGCTTTGCGGGGTAGCATGATAATGTGGTAGTGCACCATGATCCAAGTATCCAGCGATGGTGTTAAAACTCACATCCACAAAACCCGGTTGCTCGGCTCTGAAGCCTGCAAGCTTGTCCGCTATGGACATCTCCGACAATTCCTCTTGACCGAGTGCTTCTTCCAACCATTTGAAAAATTTGGTCATGGCCACACCATCCTGCACCATAGTATGACGGATATGCGCGATTTCCACTTCATTTTTGATCGCTTTCAGCGAAGTCGAAGGATTAATTTTTTCAATAATTTGGACAGATTTAGGGATACTGTCATATACTGCAAAACAAGTACGCTTAGGATCTAGTAATATAGATTTAGTGTTGATATTTTTTACATAATTGAACGCGTCTTCGTAGTCCGCAATTTCAACACCTTTTGCATTCAATTGGGATACAGCTTCTGCGGATAACTTACCTTCTTTGATAAAAAGAATAGCTTGCTCTGTCGAAACATACACAAAAGACAACACAACAGGATTGCAAGGCACATCTTGGCCGCGAATATTCAATAACCAAGCTACATCATCCAATGATGAAATAAAATGACTCTCTGCACGGCTTTTAGCTAAAATAGCACGTACGGCAGCCAATTTGGATTCCGTAGATTGACCTGTTGTAGATTCATCCAATAAGAAAGCATCCACTTGTGGAAGCGGAGGTCTGTCATTCCAAATCGCCGAAAGTAAATCTACATGACCATCCACCTGAATATTTAACGGCAAAAGGGCACACTTCACCGTCTGCGCCACTAATAATGAAGCTAGATTACCGTCAAAAGCCACTCGCGCACCTTCCGACAATGTTTCGCCTAGCCAGTCCGCATATTCTGCTGCACCTTGAATTTTTAATTTTACCAACTCAAAGCCTGTCCCTGCTAGCTGCTCGTTCGCTTGTACGAAATAACGACCATCAGTCCAAAGGCCTGCAAAGTCTTGGGTAATCACCAAGGTGCCTGCGGAACCTGTGAATCCAGAAACCCATTCGATACATTTATAGCGCTCTGGAAGATATTCACTAATATGTGGATCAGAAGAAGGAATGATATATGCATCAATTCCTTGGCTACGCATAGCCGCTCTTATCTGTGTTAATCTCTCTAAGTGTGACATACTCTATTTGTAATTAATAGTGCAAGTTAAACATTTATAAATCCAAATTTGTATTTCAACCCTGTTTATGAGTAGCTTTTTTACAAAAACTGTACATCCCAAGCTATTTTTGGAAAGTGTATATTTGTGCATATACATTATTTAATATGAAAATACTTTCAATACTATTAGCTGGAAGCCTAACACTTGCCGCAACAAGTGACTTAGTTGCTCAAAATATAAAGCAGAAGTTGGATCAAAGTTATTCCACTTTTGCAAATCACAATTCATTAAGCAATGGCTTAGCCACTATGCATGTAATAAACAGTGAAACTGGAGAAGTTGTATTGGAGAAAAATGCAAATGTAGGCTTACCTACCGCTTCTACTCTCAAAGTGATAACTTCGATTACGGCATTGGACATATTGGGTAAAGACTTCACATACAAGACCAAATTATTCTATGCCGGTCAGATCGATTCTACGGGTATTTTGCATGGTGATATTATCATTCATGGAGAAGGAGATCCAACCTTAGGGAGTTCGCGCTATACAGATACCAAAGAAGAAGTCCTATTAGCGAAATGGAAAAACGCTATTCTTCATGCCGGCATTAAATCTGTTCAGGGACGAATTATCGCGGACGACAGCATGTATGGCGGGATAGATGTTCCAGGCGGCTGGATATGGACCGATATGGGTAACTATTATGGAGCGGGTATCTCCTCTTTAAACTGGCGTGAAAATAGCGCCGGACTCAATTTTCAACCCGGTACAATAAATTCGTCTGCACCGATTGCTAACACAACATCTGATTTATCCTACCTAAAGATCATTAATCAGGTAAAAGTAGGTCGAAAAGGTTCAGGAGATAACGTGTATGGATATTCTGCTCCATATAGCGAAAAGATTGTTGTACGTGGCACCTACGGCCAGGACTTGAATAAAACGATTGAAATATCTCTACCCGATCCAGCCTATGATTTGGCGTTTAATCTAGCCAAAACGCTAGCTACGGACAGTATTAACATTGCTGAAGGTATTACGACGGGTCAGCGCCTCATCGAAGAAGGATTAACAGTGCCCAATCAAGGTGTGGATCTGGACACGCATACTTCGCCACCCCTACACGAAATTGTGTATTGGTTCAATAGACGAAGTATAAACTTGTACGGAGAAGCTTTGTTGAGAAGTATTGCCTATCGAAGTGGTGGAAAAACAAGCACAAGCGAAGGTGCACAGTATGTAAAAAAATATTGGGAAGAGCGATTAAATATAAAAAGTAGTGAGTTAGATATTGTAGATGGTTCAGGCCTATCACCACAAAACAACATCACCAGCAAAGCTATGAACCGGATTATGCATTATGCTATTCAAAGACCATGGTTCACCGAATTCAATAACAGCTTACCGATTTACAACGACATGAGCATGAAAAGCGGCACAATCAATGGAACGTTAGGGTATACAGGATATCATACGGCCAAGGATGGAAAAAAATACACCTTCACACTTTTGGTATACAACTATAATGGAGGTGCTTCACAGATGCGTCAGCGTATGTTTACCTTATTAAATTCATTAAAATAATAGCAAATTTTTCGTCCTTATTACAATATAATAATACTTTTGTAGACTAAGTAGATTCAGAAAAGACAAATATGAGCAATATTAATAGAAAAAAGGATGCCCTAAATTATCATGCAATGGGACGTCCTGGGAAAATTGCAGTTGTTCCTACAAAACCTTATAACTCGCAAAGAGACTTATCATTAGCGTACTCTCCAGGTGTGGCAGAGCCTTGTTTGGCTATTGCCAACAACCCTGAAGATGCGTATAAATATACGACAAAAGGCAATCTAGTAGCCGTAATCAGTAATGGAACTGCAGTATTAGGTTTGGGTGATATTGGCGCCCAAGCGGGTAAGCCGGTAATGGAAGGAAAAGGCTTATTATTCAAGATTTTTGCCGACATAGATGTATTTGACATAGAACTAGATACCAAAGATGTAGACGAATTTGTGAGAATCGTCAAAGCTATGGAGCCTACTTTTGGAGGTATTAACCTAGAAGATATCAAAGCGCCGGAGTGTTTCGAAATCGAAAGACGCCTAAAAGCGGAGATGAATATTCCTGTGATGCATGATGATCAACACGGTACGGCAATTATTTCCGGAGCCGCTTTGATCAATGCCTGTGAACTGCAAGAAAAAAACATTGCGGATGTCAAAATTGTGGTGAATGGTGCTGGTGCTGCCGCAATCTCTTGTACAGCGATGTATGTTGCTGTAGGTGCAAAAAAAGAAAATATCGTCATGTTGGATAGTAAAGGGGTGATTCGTGCAGACCGCGAAAACCTGGATCCAACAAAAGCGGAGTGGGCTACAAACCGTGATATACATACATTGGAAGATGCGGTGAATGGTGCAGACGTATTCATTGGACTATCTGCAGCAGATGTGCTTACAGCCGATATGTTAAAAACGATGGCTGCAAAACCTATCGTATTGGCTATGGCAAACCCTAACCCAGAAATTGCTTACGACTTGGCTATCGCTACTCGTGATGATATTATTATGGGAACAGGACGCTCGGATTTCCCGAATCAAGTAAATAACGTATTAGGATTCCCTTACATATTCCGCGGTGCTCTCGATGTGCGCGCGACAGCTATTAACGAAGCCATGAAAATCGCGGCTGTTCACGCTATCGCACGACTAGCTAAAGAACCAGTACCGGAGGAAGTTAACCAAGCATACAACACAAGCAATCTTCGCTTTGGAACAGACTATGTTATTCCTAAACCGACAGACCCTCGCTTGATTACAGAAGTTTCAATCGCCGTAGCTAAAGCTGCTATTGAATCTGGTGTAGCACGCAAAACAATTGAGAATTGGGATCTTTACAAAGAGGAGTTGCGCAAAAGATTAGGTAAAGATGATGGCATTATGCGCCATCTTTCTGCCGTTGCAAAAAACAACCCAAAACGGGTGGTATTTGCTGAAGCGGACAACTATAAAACATTGCGTGCAGCGCAAATCGTCAAAGAAGAAGGAATTGCTATTCCAATTTTATTGGGTAATAAAAACAAAATCAGCAATCTAATTGATGAATATGCGTTCGAATTAAATGATGTAACTATCATTGATCCGCGCGAAGAATCAGAAACAGCACGATTCAACGAGTATGTAGAGAATCTATATAAGAAACGTCAACGCCGTGGTTTGTCAAAATTCGACGCTAAACAACTCATTACCAACAGAAACTACTACGCTGCCAGCATGGTAGAATTTGGGGATGCCGATACGCTAATCTCAGGATTGACCCGCAATTATGCGTCTACAATCAAGCCTGCATTGCAAGTGATTGGTGCTAAACCGGGAAGCCGTATAGCAGGTATGTATATGATGTTGACTGAAAAAGGTCCGTTATTCTTTGGAGATACAACGGTAAATGTGGACCCTACAGCAGAAGAGCTAGCGGATATCACTGTATTAATAGAAAAAACAGTGCGTGGCTTTAATGTAAAACCTCGCGTCGCTTTATTATCGTACTCCAACTTTGGTGCAAATGATGGTCCTACGTCCATTAAAACACGTGAAGCAGTGCGCATTTTACACAAAAATCATCCAGACATGATTGTGGATGGTGAATTGCAAGCCAACTTTGCATTGAATAGCGACTTATTGAAATCCAATTTCCCTTTTAGCACGCTAAATGGTGAAGCTGCCAATACGTTGATTTTTCCAAATTTGGAATCTGGGAATATTGCTTACAAAATGTTGCAAGAAGTGGGTAATGCGGAAGCGGTTGGACCTATTCTTTTGGGGATGAATAAACCGGTACACGTATTACAATTGGATAGCTCTGTACGTGAAATAGTAAATATGGTCACGATTGCGGTAGTAGATGCACAATCTCACGATAAACGATAAAAAATGTACGATTACTTCAACGGCAAATTAGTATTCAAAGCCCCTACTCATGTCATTCTTGAGGTGGGCGGGATTGGATATCACATCCATATTTCGTTGACAACTTACTCGCTGATCAAAGATCAGGAAAACTGCAAATTGTATGTCTCCTTTCAGGTCAGAGAAGATGCGCATGCGCTATATGGTTTTGCGACTGAAGGCGAACGTCATTTATTCAACCACTTGATTTCAGTATCGGGCATCGGGCCGAATACAGGCCGAATGATGCTCTCCTCAAGTACACCCGAGGAGATACAATCCGCGATTGTAAATGGTCAGGTCGCTTTGATTCAAAAAATCAAAGGCATTGGTCCCAAAACAGCACAGCGGGTGATTTTAGAACTTCAGGATAAACTGAAAAAGCAAGGTGATGATGCTTTATTGCCATTACCGATAGCTAGACAATCGGTTCCTGACGAAGCACTATCGGCATTGGTGATGTTAGGCTTTGCCAAAAACCAAGTCGAGAAAGTACTCTCTTCCATCGTACAGACGGACGAGTCACTGACAGTCGAACAAATGATCAAGCTGGCCTTGAAAAAATTATAAAACACACGGGGATGCCAAATAGGCATCCCTTTTTTAATGAACAGTCTCTCCGACATCTTTTGCGCTTCCTGTGCAAATAGTGAATCCAGCACTTTGTATTTCCTAAAAGAAATCGTATACTTATAAGTGTATTAACCAATTATATTCGACGGTACCTTGTGGCGTTAACCTTGAAGAATCTACGGTTCTTGAGCCTATTTGTGATTTTTATCTTGCCATGCTGTGTGAGCAAGGCCCAATCATTTATTTCTTTAGGTGATACTTTACGATATTCATGGTTTCAGCATCGCATTTTAAAAAATAAGTACTCTTTTCCCCTTGCGTACGATTCGACGCGTTTTGCTACAGCATATAGCTATCACCCGCAAAGCAAATTATTTCAAATTTATCCACAGAGATCGAACGGTATTTTTAGCACTTAATACTTAAATCGCGAGCAGTTCAGCACTTATACATCCCATGTGACTAAGAAAAATAATTGGCAGACCAATAACAATACGACTACTACTCCTGCGCCCTTATCGAATCAACTTTTACAACCTATCCATCATTCGTAGTCCCACTTTTGAGCGCATATTTGGAGGAAATGCAATTGATCTCGTACCCAAAGGAAATGTAGATATAGCCGTAATGGCTCAACGTAGCAGCAGCGAAAATCCGCACCTCAGGGAGCGGCATCGTAAGCTATGGGGCTTAGATTTTGAGCAAAATTTCAACCTCAATTTGGTTGGAAAAATAGGTGAATGTGGACAGGTGACCGCTAACTTCAGCTCCGAAGGAGAATTTGATTTCGAGAATCAAATCAAATTTGACTACCTCGGCAAACCCGATGACATCTTACAAAGGTTGGAAATTGGCAATGTAAATTTCACCACACGTTCCCAATTGCTGGGAGGCACAGAAGGCTTATTTGGAATCAAAACGCAACTCCACGTTGGAAAACTAAACTTTACGGGCGTACTATCACAAAAGCGTGCCGACAAACAGGAAATCATCATTACCAAGGGGAAATCCCAACAGCAAATCAATATTTCGCTGAGCGATTATGAAGCAAATCAACATTATTTTCTCGCGCAATATTTTCGGGATCATTATAACAAAAGTTTAGAAAATGCACTTTTTATAAAATCTCCCATACAAATTACTACAATTGAAATATGGGTAACCAATAGAAATAACCGCAGCGAAGGTGCACGGGATATTCTAGCTCTGTTGGATTTGGCAGAACATACTCCTTACAATTCGTCCATTGTGAGTCAACCCGGCGCCGTACTGCCAAATACCTCTTTACCTTCAGCATCCAATAATCTGTTGGACCTTCTCGCAGAAAATGGTCGCGATCCGAATAGCGGATTTGTCAATTCTTTTTTCAGTACCAGTGATGGCACCGACAATTATGTCAAATTAAGCGCAGCACAGAAGCTAATAGAAGGTCAAGACTTTCGTGTACACCGAAAATTAGGCTACATATCCTTAAACTTTCCCCTCATTGAGGATCAAGTCTTAGCAGTTGCCTATCGTTATACGGCCAACGGCAAAGATTATCAGGTCGGCGAATTGTCGACGGATCTTCCTTTTGATGCCTCAAATCCTAAATTTCTATATACAAAACTCCTCAAAAATGAAACGCTCAACACCAGGCTACCTACGTGGAAGTTAATGATGAAAAATATTTATGCATTAGGTAGCAATCACCTCCGCGAGCAGGATATGAGTATACAGATCGTAAGAACAGACACTAAAAATGCCACAGAGAATCCGCTAATCCTCGAAGGAACAAACACAGCAAACAGATCTTGGCTTGAACTTACGGGATTAGATCGATTGGCACAAAACAACTCCATGGGTCCGGATGGTTTTTTCGATTTTATAGACGGCATCACCATTGATAATACAGCAGGAAAGTTAATATTTCCACACACCGAGCCCTTGGGTATAGACTTGCAAAATCAGTTCAGCGAGCCAGAGCTAGCAGAGAATTATACTTTTCCCGAATTATATACCCTTACTCAAGCCGAAGCCAAATATAACTATAGCCACAAAGACCGCTATTTCATTCGGGGGACTGTACAATCCAATCATACTACAGAACATCAGTTAGGAGTTTTTAATCTACAGCCCAATAGGGTAAAGGTTTATGCCGGCGCTTTATTGCTGCAAGAAAATACAGATTACAGCATAGAATATGAATCCGGCACCCTTAGAATTATAAACCCGGCGTATCTTTTATATAACAATACGCTCCGTGTGCAAATTGACGATAATGCAATTTTTGGTGCTCAACAAAAGACTTTTATAGGTGGAAGATTGGATTATATCCCTAATAAGAATTTAATGATTGGAGCGACATTCATGAAAATGAATGAGCGACCATTTTCGGAAAAAGTGTATGTCGGCGCAGAATCTATTTCCAATACCATGCTGGGTGCGGACATAAATTATTCCACATCCACGCCATGGCTCACACGCTTGCTGGACAAGTTGCCATTCCTCAAAACCAATGAAGAGTCTACAATAAGTTTCTATGGTAAACTCGCACATGCTCGATACGGATACACCAAAACACTGAATGCAGAAAATGATGAAGCAGGTGTAGCTTATCTCGATGATTTTGAAAATAATTTTAGCTTTATTACCATCAACAATGCTCAGGGTTGGCAGATCGCGCCTACACCGCAACTTTTCCCCGAGCACGCTTTATTCAACGACTTGACCTACGTATATAACCGCGCGCATATGGCCCTTTACATTATCGATCCGATATTTTACCAATTATCCAGTCTCAATCCCTATGTCAACAGCAAATTCCTATTAGACCATCGTACGCGGCGTGGGTCTATAATATTGTTAACTATCATTCGAATCCACTTTTCCAGAGAGAAGAAAATTTTCCATTCGTAAGAGATATAAACAACAATTTTATACCCCAACATCAATATACCCAAATCACCCTAACTGATCGATTCTTGCCATTGATAGGTCTTGATTTTAGATTTGCCAACAATTTCAGCCTGTCTTCCGAATTCAGAAAAAGTCGGGATGTCAGTTTAAGCTTAGAAAACAGCCAATTGTCCACCCTCGAAGAAAAGTCCTATATCGCCGGAATAGGCTATCGTAAACTCAATGCCCGTTTGCCTTTCCAGATTTTCGCTGATCGCAATTGGAAAAATGACATGAATTTCCGGATGGATTTTGCATTGAACGATCGCCGCATCGGGATGTACCGCACCGGAGTAAGTTATGAAGAGATCACAGGCGGTAATAAAAGCCTAACTTTCAACCCTTCTTTGGATTATACCATTAATCGTTTATTTAACATTCGTCTATTTTATAATAGCAATGCCATCCGTCCATATACATCGCAGACATTTGCAACTTCTTACACCTATTTTGGATTCAATTTGAGAATATTATTTCAATAAAATTGTAGAATTTTTATAGTAGGTAACTGTTCATCATGTATCTTTGGATTCTTACAAATACACTATGGCAGAGGACTTAAAAATCATCGCGGGAGACAGAGAAGAGCAATACAAAAGCCTCGTCCCTCAAATTAAAGCATTACTTACAGGAGAAGAAGATCTAATTGCGAATCTGGCTAATATTAGTGCCGCACTAAAAGAGCAATTCAACTTCTTTTGGGTGGGTTTTTATCTGGTCAAAGATAACGAATTAGTGCTGGGTCCATTCCAAGGCCCCGTGGCTTGTACAAGAATAGCTTACAAAAGAGGTGTATGCGGGACAGCATGGGCTAAAGAAGAAACATTAATAGTACCGAATGTGGACGAATTTCCGGGACATATCGCTTGTAGCTCTCAATCCAAGTCCGAAATTGTATTGCCGCTGTACATTAACAATAAGATAGCAGGAGTATTGGATGTGGATAGCGAATTGTTAGATAATTTTAGTGAAATAGATAAGAAATATCTGGAGGAAATATTAAATTTATTAAATTAGTATATCTAATAAACCTATAAACATTTCCTATTTATGAGAAGCGTGCACCGAATTGCGTTTCAAAACTTATTATTTATTACAATTAATTTTCTATGGATTATTCTGATAGATAATAACAAAATATATGGGAGCACAATGTATGAGATTTTTGACAAACATTGGTCTTATCTGACTCCTCATGTCTTCACATTTAACATCTGGAAAGTTATCTCTCTGCTATTGGTGCTTACCGCCATTATGTATTGTATTATTCTGCAGCGGGAGGAAGAGGAAAATAGCCTCCTAGCCGAACAACTGGATCGGTCGGGCAATTGGATGCTTATCAATCAATTATTTTTGGGGCTGAGCATGGTACTCAAGTTGAATGAACACCTGACACTTGCATTCATATGTTCGCTGGCCACATATTACACGTTGAATAAATTGAATTATATGTTTAAAATACGGGAGAGTCACAATCCTGCTTTTATACATATACTCACCCGCACCTCACTTGGCATATACAGTGGATGGTTTATTTATATTCTTGGATATAATGGAATTCCGCTGATAAACATACTTCTAGGAATAGAACCCACGCATGCTATAACATTCTATGCTTCCATTTTATACCTGATTTTAAGTTTTGGCTATATAATGTATAAGTCTATATTGTGTCGACTTCCTGCGGTACTAATAGGCTATACGATCGGAGTCCTTGGCGCTTATTATTACAACCTCAGTCATGTACTTGACCGGCCGTACACTGTATACATGCATTATACGCTTTTAGTCATTTTAACTGTTGCAACAGCTACAATCATCTATCTCCTCATTCAAAAAGGAAAAGATCTCTTTCTTGCAGATTAATACAATCGTAGGGTTACAAGCTAATTTTCCAAACCTTGATTTGCTTGTCATCGCCCGCTGTCAAAAGGAGTTGTTGCGTAGCGCTATATACCCCTGCATTGATAGACAGATAATGGGAATCAATACCCCTGTCGCGCGATACGTTCTTTTGCAACTTGAGATCCACATTCCATCCTTTGATGGTTTTGTCTCGACTTACTGTGGCAAATAAATCTTTCCCTATCGGAATAATACCATACACAGTAAACATATGTGGCGTGATTTCAGCTAACACGGATAAATCAGTACCATTCAATTTATACATCTTGGCATCACGACCTCCAGAAATCAACAACTTATCCACAAAAGCTAAAGCAGTCACCGATTGGGTGTGAACGTTGGCTGAAGTCAACGTATGATAATCCCGAACATCCAGCAAGTGAACTGCACCATTCTTGTCCCCAACAGCTAATACATGGCCTTCCTCATCCAGCGCAACACTCCGAACTGTCGTAGTGGATACCTGAAAAGAATACAATAATTCATAATTTTCAAGATTCCACACATACGCTTTACCTTGCTCGTCAATAGCCAGCAATTCATTCTTCGAAAGGATTGGCTGAACGACAAAAGCAGCTCCTTTGCCAATGCTTAATTTTGCCGCAAGCTCCGGTACATTGGTACGAATAACCAAAATACCGCCACTGCGCAAACTCGCGATCAAAAGGCTTTTTTCTGGAATAAAACACAGTTTATACACCGAGGATGGAACATTACATAATACACGCTTGAAAGCTAGGGTTTGCAGATCCCATTCCACAATCCCTTTGTCATTTCCAGCTGAATACAATAAATTGTTCTGTTCATCTACTGCCAACGTATAAATAGGATTCTGGTGTCCAATCAATGTATTTTCTAAAGTAATATCCATCATAGCTATAAAAAAAGTGCCCTACGAAGATACGGCACTTTTATAAAAACAGTGTCATCCCAAAATTGTAAATGACGATTTTGCAGAAATATAGTTATATTACAATATGAAAAAAACAATTATATCTATATTAATTTACACCATTTCTTTCGCAATATTCAGCACTATAATTGATTTCATATTTTATAAAGAGATAACTATCGATAAAATAATGACCAGGCCCTATCTTATAGAAGCAGCAATCAAGTCCGTATTATTTGCTGTTTTCATGACATTCTTTATGTCGCGGCGCAAAAAGAAAATGAGTTCATCTGAATACACGCAATAAAAAGCAAGCCCCATGAAAATTGATTTATGGGGCTTGCTCTTTATTATTTATCAATTAATTACTGATGTCTACTTTCTAAATTTTTGGCAATAGTTTCTAAAGACAATCCTTTCGCCCGTAGTAAAACTATCAAGTGAAAAATTAAATCAGAAGCTTCATTAATCAAATCTGTTTCCGTTTCTGCTAGTGCTGCGATAACTGTTTCTACGCCTTCTTCACCTACTTTTTGTGCGATCTTATTTAGTCCCCTCTTGCGCAGACGATTAATATATGATTCTTCTGTAGGGAATTCAAAACGATTATTGACGATCCGCTCCAATTCCAATAAAAAATTTTGGTTAAATTCGGTATTGAAACAGCTACGTGATCCCGTATGACAAGTAGGACCCACAGGCTCCGCTTTGATCAGAATAGTATCTTGGTCACAATCGATATGATAGCTTTTCACATGTAAAAAGTTACCGCTCTCCTCACCTTTTGTCCACAATCTATTCTTCGTTCGGGAGAAAAATGTTACTTTTTTTTCTGTTTGTGTTTTTTGCCAAGCCTCTTCATTCATATAGCCTAACATCAACACCTCTAATGTTTGAAAATCTTGGACAATGACTGGAACAAGTCCATTTCCTTTTTCAAAATCTATCATAGTTTTATTGTTTTGTTTTCCCTTTTCACAAAGGGAGTTTATATTCTCATCGTCATTTTAGGACAATAGCTAATTTTTTAGATTCTTCCTGTCGTCAGAATGACACGAAGATTGCTTCTTTCCTCACACCGACGTTGTTAATCACATCATTTCGACCAAAAGGGAGAAATCTAAACATAGAAATTTCTCATTCCCTTTTACTTCATTCGAAATGTCGAATATTATCTAACGACGATACCGTTTTGACGCAATGTGTCTTTTAAATCTGGGATCAATATTTCACCATAATGAAATACCGAAGCCGCCAAAGCAGCATCTACATTGGCTTGCTGGAAAGTATCCACAAAATGTTTTTGATTTCCTGCACCACCAGAAGCAATCAAAGGGATATTGATCGTATCATTGATTTTCTTCAATAGCCCATTATCAAATCCATTCTTTGTACCATCATGGTCCATCGAAGTCAATAAGATTTCGCCTGCACCGCGACTTTCAGCTTCTTTGATCCAGTTTTCAGTTTCGATATCCGTTTTATCACGGCCACCGCGGAGATGCACATAATTATTGCTTTCTACAAAACGTGTATCCACCGCAACGACCACAAATTGCGTCCCGAAAGCTTTCGCCAGATCATCGATCAATTGGGGATTTCTCACCGCAGCAGAATTGATAGAAATTTTGTCCGCACCGCTATTTAATAGGATTTCAGCGTCACGAATCTCATTGATGCCTCCACCGATAGTAAATGGAATATTGACTTGACGCGCCACAGCTTGCACCAAATCAATCGTAGTCTTACGCTTTTCGTGTGTCGCCGTAATATCCAAAAACACCAATTCATCAGCGCCTTGTTGGGAATATTGCCACGCCAATTCGACCGGATCACCTGCATCCCGGAGGTCCACGAAGTTAATACCCTTAACGGTGCGACCATCCTTGACATCCAAGCAGGGAATGATACGTTTTGCTAGCATCTTAGAATTTTATTAATGCTTTCAGATTCCAATCTTTGATCTCTTCGATTGAAATTTTATTCTCATAAATTGCCTTACCCACGACTACCGATTCGATACGGCCTAGCGCGTTTAGCTCTTCGATATCTTTCATCGACGAAATACCACCAGAACCAATCAGTTTTATAATAGGTGAGTGATCCAATAGTTTTTTGTACAACTCTACTCCTGCGCCACCCAATTTTCCATCTTTGGAAATATCAGTACACAAGAAACGGAAGAATCCCAAAGCCAAACATTTATCGATGTATTCGATCAATTTGATCGGTGAACTTTCAAGCCAACCCGAATATTTGATGACCTCATCCAATACATCGATCGCTATCACAATATGATCTGCATACTTCACAGGACCTTGATTTAAAGTAGCTAGTTCTTCCAAAAAAGTAGGATTAGTGATGGCTTGAGTACCTACAATGACACGGTAAATACCCGCATCCACCAATTCTTTTACTTTATCAATACTGCGTACACCGCCACCGTATTGCACTTTCATATCCGTCTTACGGATAATATCAAAAAGGTATTCTTGATTAGAAAAATCGCCTTTAGCACCGTTTAGATCAATGATATGAACAAGTTCAGTACCATTCGCATAGTATTTTTTGATCTGCTCGTCCAAAGAAATATCGTAAGTCGTCACATCTTGATAATTACCTTCTCTAAGACGTACTACTTTCTTGTCTAAAACATCAATCGCTGGAATGATATACATAGTAAATATTCTGTTTTAAATTAAAATCTTGAAAAATTTAGTAACAATTGTTCTCCTGCTCGACCTGATTTTTCGGGGTGAAATTGTACACCGTAAAAATTAGCCTTTTGGAATGCTGCCGCAAAATCTACATCATATGAACAGGTTGCCGCCACAGTAGCCTCCTCCCGTTCGATAAAGTAGGAATGAACAAAGTAAAAGTAACTATTATCGGGAATATCCGTAAAAAGTGGACTATTATTTTCGATACGAACACTATTCCAGCCCATATGTGGAACTTTGGACGCTATTCGTTTATCAAAATGTAACGTCTTCGACGGAAATAACCCCAACATAGCTGCATGCCCTTCTTCCGAAAAGGAAGTCATCAACTGCATGCCTACACAGATACCCAAAACAGGTTTTTCTAAACCTAGAATGGTGTTTACTAGACCTGTATCGCGCAATTTGGCCATCGCTGTACCTGCATGCCCTACACCGGGGATAATTATGTGGCTATATCGCTCGAAGTCCTCTTGGGTATTTATCATGCCATGCGCCACTTGGATTCTATCCAAAGCTGCTGTCAATGAAAAAATATTCCCCGCTCCGTAATTTACTATTCCAATCATATTTGTTTAGTAGTGAGTAGTATGTTTCGTGCAAGAGATTCTTACACGATTATTGGCCTACCTCAATTCCCTTTCTACAATACACCCTTTGTGCTTGGCAATTGCATATTATCTGCATCGCGACGTACCGCTTTTTTAATCGACTTGGCAAAAGCTTTAAAAATAGCTTCGATCTTGTGATGCTCGTTATCTCCTTCAGCTTTGATATTCAAATTTGATTTCGAAGCATCGGAGAATGATTTGAAGAAATGGAAAAACATTTCTGTCGGCATATCTCCTATTTTCTCCCGTTTGAATTCAGCATCCCACACGATCCAATTGCGACCACCAAAATCCAACGCTACTTGCGCCAAACAATCGTCCATCGGCAAAGTATAGGAATAACGTTCGATACCACGCTTATCACCTAAGACTTTCAAAAAGATTTCGCCCAAAGCGATACCTGTATCTTCAATCGTATGGTGCTCATCGATGTGCAGGTCTCCCTTAGCTTTGACTGTCAAATCTATCGCACCATGACGTGCTATCTGATCCAACATATGGTCAAAGAAAGGTAATCCCGTTTCGATATCCGCTTTACCCGAACCATCCAAATTCAACTTGATGTATATATCCGTCTCATTCGTCTTGCGATAATGTTCGCCTGTGCGCGTGCCTAATTTCAAAAACTCATATATAGCTTTCCAATCCGATGTTTCCAACGCTACTGCATCCTCCGCAAACTCTACACCTTCAGCTTTGCCTAATTCATCATTGTTGCGCAGCCAAATAGCTTTAGCGCCCAAATTTTGCGCCAACTTTACATCATTCACGCGATCTCCAATCACAAATGATTCTTTCAGGTTATACTTCGTGGTATCAAAATATTCACCCAACATGCCAATACCCGGCTTACGAGTATCTGCATTTTCATGCGGAAAAGTGCGGTCTATATGTTCTTTGGCAAAAGTTACACCTTCGCCTTCTAATGTTTCAATTATAAAATTATGAACTGGCCAAAAATTTGCTTCAGGGTGCGAATCTGTACCCAATCCATCCTGGTTAGTAACTAACACCAACTCAAAATCCAATTCCTTTGCAATACGCGGAAGATACTGCAAGGCCCCTGGATAAAATTTCAATTTTGCAAAAGAATCTATCTGTTGATCTTCAGGCTCTATGATTAAAGTTCCGTCACGGTCAATAAATAGCACTCTTTTAATCAAATCTGCCATGTTTATTATATATAAAATTGCTTAATAGCCTCTATTAATTTGATATTCTCTTGTGCTGTACCTACAGTAATGCGCAAGCATCCTTCGCAAAGCTCTACTTTTGATCGATCCCGCACAATAATGCCTTGGTTGACCAAGAAATTATACATTTCGCGTGGTTCAATAAGTTTTGCTAAGATAAAGTTCGCATCAGAAGGTGTAATATGGTGGATTTGTGCAATACTTGACAAAGCTTTCACCAACTTATCACGCTCTTCAACAGTTTCCTTAATCCAATTATTCACTTGTTCTACATTCCCTAGTGCTTCTAACACCAGATCTTGGGTGGCTTGATTGATATTATAAGGCGGTTTGATTTTGTTAAAGATGCTAATAATATCTTTACTTGCGAAAGCCATTCCAAGACGTAGAGCAGCTAAGCCCCATGCTTTAGATAGCGTTTGCAAAATCACCAAATTTGGAAATTCATTCAATTCTTGTGTGAACGAACGTTGTTTCGAGAAATTGATATAGGCTTCGTCAATCACCACAATACCTTCAAAATTTGTCAAAACAGTTTCGATATCTTGACGACGAATACTATTTCCTGTTGGATTATTTGGTGAACAAATAAAAATCAACTTCGTGTGTGCATCGATAGCCGCTGCAATGCCTTCCACATTCAATTGATAATCCGTAGTTAAGGTTACTTTACGAATTTCCACGTCATTGATATTTGCGGATACTTCGTACATACCATATGTCGGCGGTACCAAAATCACATTGTCTACACCCGGCTTACAAAACGCTCTATACAATATATCAATAGCTTCGTCACTACCGTTACCTAAGAAAATATTGTCGGCAGGAACACCTTTAATGGAAGAAAGTTTGTCTTTAACTTGATGCTGCAATGGATCAGGATAGCGGTTATAATGATGTGGTAGTGGAGATCCAAATGAATTTTCATTCGCATCCAACAATACCGACGCTTCTCCTTTGAACTCATCACGAGCAGAAGAATAGGGGACTAATTTTTTAATATTATCCCGCAAAAGATTTTCTAAGTTAAAAGACATAATAAGAGCCTGTTAAAATTTAGGCGTAAAGATGTACAAAATTCCACAAAAACGCTAAACTTTATACCATTTTCCTTCCAAACTCAACTCTACGTTGACAAATTCTAATTGGGCTTCTTCAAGTAATGGGATTAATTCACGGTATCTTGCGGAGTAATGACCGAGTAGTAATCGTTTCGCACCCACTTGTTTAGCTACTTGTGCAGCTTCTAGCGAGGTGCTGTGCAAAGTGTCTATAGCACGCCCAATCATATCGTGCATGAAAGTACTTTCGTGATACAACAAGTCTACACCCTGAATACTAGACACATACGCATCAAATGCGCGCGTATCCGAGCAGTAGGCGTAACTGCGGGGTACCGGAGCAGGTTTGGTCAACTCTTCGGCTCTGTAGACCGTGCCATCCAAATCCACACAATCCATCCCCCGCTTCAATCGGGAAAAGAAAACTGTCGGCATATTGAGGTGCTCTATTCGCTCTCGAATAAGTGCCCGTGGACGCTGAATCTCGTCAAAACGAAATCCCGTCGTAGGAACCCGATGTTTTAGTGGAAAGGCGGTAACACGGATGCTATTATTTTCAAATATCAATTCCTCCGCCTCGGAGTTTGTCGGATGAAATATTAAGTTGTACTGAAGTGTAGTCTCCGAATATTTCAGTTGGAGATTAATAATTTCGATAAGCGGTGCTGGACCGTACAAATGAAGATCACTATATCTTCCATGCAGATTCATTGATGACAATAATCCCACAAGGCCTAAATAGTGATCCCCATGCAAATGACTGATAAATATATGTGATATTTTGTTGCTTTTGATTCCAAAACGACTCAACTGCATTTGTGTGCCTTCGCCACAGTCGACTAGGAATATTTGCTCATTGAAATTTATTATTTGGGCTGTAGGATGGCGTTCAAATATAGGGGTAGCCGAACTATTGCCCAGAATCAAAACCTCAAATTTCATAAAATATTATCCTCCAATTAAATCGCGCTGTAGCTCATTCCCAAAGATCATATCTTCAGCATCAATCAAATTCTTTAATATGGTAAAATGCTGATCCAAATGCAGAATTTGTAAAGTCTGAAAAACTTGAGGATGCACATTGACAAGAATAAAATCGCCACCAAGAGCTGAACATAATCGGTGTGCTAATAGCCCCATACGAACCCCCTCTTCGGTAATTTCTTTCACCATGTTAAGGTCCAACACGATATTGCGCTGCCCTGCGGTATTGCGCAACATAAATTCTCCCTTCAAATAATTAGCGGCTACGCCATCTATTACTTCCCTAAGCGGCTCGATAACTACATATCGCTCATGCTTATCAATCGTGTATCTCATAATCTAGATGTTTGTTTTTTAAAGTCCCAGTAATGCTTGCTTGACATTATCCTCTACGCGCGCTAAAACTTCACCTTCAGCAGGATATTGGAATTTCTCACCAGTAATATGCTCATACAATTCAATGTATCTTTCTGAAATAGAGTCAATGATTTCTTTGGTCATCTCCGGCACTTGTTGTCCGTCTTTCCCTTGAAAATTATTCTCAATCAACCATTGACGTACAAATTCTTTAGATAGCTGCTTTTGTGGCTCTCCCTTGGCTTGTCTTTCTTCATATCCTTCTAAATAGAAGTATCGCGATGAATCTGGGGTATGGATTTCATCCATTAAATAGATCTTTCCATCCTTCTTTCCAAACTCATATTTCGTATCGACTAGAATCAGTCCTCTATCTTTAGCAATTTCCGTACCTCTTTCAAACAAAGTGCGTGCATATTGCTCTAATTCTTCGTAATCTTCCTGATTTACAACACCTTTAGAAATTATTTCTTCTTTAGAAATATCTTCATCATGCCCCACAGCAGCTTTGGTAGTAGGGGTAATAATAGGCTCCGGAAACTTATCATTTTCCTTCATTCCCTCTGGCATCGTTACACCACAAAGTTCACGGCCACCATCGCGATAAGTTCTCCAGGCATGTCCGGATAAATATCCACGAATTACCATTTCAACTTTAAAAGGTTCGCACATATGACCAATCGAAACCGATGGATCAGGAACCGTAATCACCCAATTTGGAATGATATCCTCGGTAGCTTTCAAAAATTTTGCAGCGATTTGATTCAAAACCTGTCCTTTGTAAGGAATTGGCTCCGGTAATACCACATCGAAAGCTGAAATACGATCTGATGCAACCATCACCAAATACGTATTATCTATCGTATACACATCCCTTACCTTGCCTCTGTAAAAAGCAGTCTGTTTGTCAAAGTTGAAATTAGTTTCTTTTATCGCACTCATTGTATGTTCAAAATAGGCACCTCAGGATGCCAGCTATATTTTATATGTTTAAGTATTATTAATTATTCAGATCTCCATAAGCCTCTAGAATACGTTTCACCAACTTGTGTCGTACGACATCACTTCCCGTCAAATACACAATGTCGATGCCTTTGATTCCATCTAGAATTTTAATAGCCGTGGCCAATCCCGATTGGTTCTTTTTGGGTAAGTCTATCTGCGTCAAATCCCCGGTTACAATAAATTTGGCTGTAGGTCCCATACGTGTCAAAAACATCTTGAGTTGCATATCGGTAGCGTTTTGAGCTTCATCCAATATGACAAAACAGTTGTCCAGTGTTCGACCCCGCATGAAAGCTAATGGCGCAACTTCTATTGTTCTATTTTCCAAATAACCCTTCAATTTTTCGGCAGGAATCATATCATCCAACGCATCGTACAAAGGTCTTAAATATGGATCTACTTTCTCCTTCAAATCTCCTGGTAGGAAACCTAGATTTTCACCCGCCTCTACGGCCGGTCGGGTCAAGATAATTCTTTTTATCTCTTTGTTGCGTAATGCGCGAACAGCCAACGCTACAGCAGTATAAGTTTTTCCGGTACCAGCAGGACCAATAGCAAATAAAATATCATTCTTATTGATGCTATCCACCATTTTACGCTGATTCGGAGTGCGTGCGCGCACAATTATACCATTCGGTCCATAGACTATAGGCTCCCCTTTTAGGACTGCAGGATTGTTGTCGGCTTTATCTTTGTCTGTAGCTGAAGTCACGGTGGATGGTACACCCAGCAACTCCTCCAATTGCATCATTTCTAAATTGTGGTACTTGGTCACATGATCCAAAATATTTGAGAAAATGGACTCAAATATTTTTTGCTCCGCTTCTTCGCCTAACACTTTTAGCTCTGTACCGCGTGCAATTAATCGTATTTTGGGAAATCTATCTTTTATGAACTCAAAATTTTCATTTTGGGCTCCCCAAAACGAAACTAAATTGACGCCTTCTAAATTGATTATTAATTCGCTCAAATTTTTCGCTTTTTAGTGTATTGTTTTCACAGTAAGGACAATTGATATTCCTATGCTTTCATCCTATGACTTTTATCTTCTCTAACAAAAATACAAACTAATATTCTGACTCTCACCAATTCTAAAAAATATTCACTATTTTGAGCATATTTACGGGTTTTACATAGGTACTTTTTATACCTTTGTAGTTTATTTGAAAAGTAGCAAGGAGATAAAGGAGCGTATTTATAACGCACTAACAATTAGAAATGAGTGTAATTACATTAACAACTGATCTGGGGTATCGCGATTTTTATCAGGCGGCACTTAAAGGGAGTATTATATCATTGCTACCCGATGTGAAGTTGATTGATATCACGCACGAAATATCCTCATTCAACATTCAAAATGCCGCTTTTGTATTGCAAAATGCGTATCATTATTTCCCCAAAAACACGGTCCATCTTATAGGGATAGACACCGTATTTCAAGAGGGCAGTCGCTACGTCGCAATGAAGTATAATGGGCATTACTTTGTCGGCGCGGACAATGGCATCTTCAGTATACTCCTAGGCGAAGATAAAGCCGAAGAATTATACGAAATCGAGCTCATGCAAGACTTACGTTTTCTTCACTTTCCGCTCGCTGACATATTGGTCAAAGCCGCCTGTCATATAGCGTCCGGGAAGAACATAGCCGAATTAGGAACAGCCATAGATAGCCCGCTCCAAAAGGTAACTTTGCTTCCTATCATCGAAGGCAATATCATCAAGGGGCATGTATCCTATATTGACTCTTTTGGCAATGTCATAAGCAACATTAGCAAAGACCTTTTCAATCAAGTTCAAAAAGGCAGAAATTTCATCTTACACTTCAAACGTAATGAAAACATCAATAAGATGAGCTGGCATTACAATGAGGTGCCCGAAGGCGAGAAGTTATGTCTCTTTGGTATATCCAATTACCTCGAAATTGCGATCAACAAAGGGCACGCAAGTACCCTTTTGGGTCTATATCCAGACGAAACCATCATGATCGAGTTTACAGGATAATTTTTTAAAAGCTAATTCCTACCATAAGGGATAAGCGATGCAGATTGTATGTGATGTCTGTAAAACTACCATACCCTCCGCCATTCATAGGTGAAATATCTTTCTTGTACTGCTGATATTTATAACCTAGCGCAATAGAAAAATAATCACGCTGATTGCTTAATTTCCATAGATATCCTAGCTGCGGAGCAAGTAGAATACCACCTTTGATTTTTTCGTGATCTTCCGTCTTATCCAAATTAAAACTATAACCTGCATCCAAGGCCGAATATAGGGATTTGCCTCTGTCAGGTGTCAAAATATATTTTCCTTGTGCAAAGAGCGGTATTCCTTGCAGGGAGGTCACATCTTGTTCCTTTAAGAAATATTTTTCATACCCTAGGCCTACCCCCATGGATACGGTGGGATTTAGCGGCCAAGTTCCTGCTCCCTTGAAAGAGTAACCTATCTTTTCTGATAGACTTGCATAAGAAAGTATGCCGCCTTCAATATGCGTCAACATCTTTACCTGTTGACTATAGGCTGCTACATGCATACCTACAGCCAGTAAAACGCTAAAAAATTTTTTCATAGTATTAGTCAATCGGAGTTACGGCAATACAACTTAATAATTTGATTTTCTTTTTGTCGGAATAATCATATTGACAAACCCCTCCCTCTCCTACTACAATCAATGATTTTGGCCCAGGTATGACATCTGTACTATTTAACGATTTGAAATGTTCTATTTGTCTATCTCCAATTTTCAAAACATCCGAAGCGTCAAAACTTTTCAATCCAAATTTACCTTCACATATATAAAGCATATCGTCAGCAAACCCAAGTCCATGCGGATTCTCCATAGTAAAAGCCTTTACACGAGTTGGCTTAGTTAAATCCTTTATATCAACGACTTCCAGAACGTTCACTTCTCCAGGACATAGATTGCCGGTCCGCAAGGTCACAAAGGCATAATAGTCATTAACGACCACAGGGTCACAAGCCCGAACGTGCGAATATGTAGATAGTTTGACAGGAGCTGCAGCGTCCTCGATACTATAAATAATCATCCCTGTGTTGGTACCGATGAATAAGTTGTTTTTATGCGGAAAAATAGTTTCGATCCCCCCGCCCAAAAGAATATTTTTGCGAAAAGTCGGGTTCTTCGTATCCGACACATCAAACAAATTTAGGGAAGACCAATCAACAGTATACAAATGGTCGTTAGCCAGTGTAAAACGGGCCATTGATCCTCCTTGACCATAATTCCCTCCCGCTGAAGTGTTAGGTCCTCCGTTAGAGAAGTTTCCGTCATAATTAATAGGCCACCTAGATGTTGCAGCCACAGTTGTATCCTTATAGCCCACGATGACATGCAATTTTGATGTACCATTCCAATTTACATAATTTTGTTTGAATACATCTTCGACACGTTTCAAGAAACTGGGTGATGCAGGATTGGTTAAATCATAAACTAATAAATCAACATGATTATCCGCATACAGAACATTATCTTTCACGGCCATATCGACATTCCCCGAGATCGGAAGAAAGGAGATCGGAATAGGATTGGAAGGGTTTGCATTATTGAAAATATGAACCCCCTTTGTTGGCTCATTAATAAACAAATAATCTTTATAAATGTATATTTTGCCCGTGGCGTTGACTGGTTGAGGAGCAATGGGAGTTACAGCCTGTAATCTGATATTTGCCATTTTCTCCAGAATGGGCAATTTGTACTTGTAGTAAGAGGTGTTATCCACCTTATCACAACCGAATAAGCAGGATATAACTACTCCTAGGAATAAAAAAGTTTTTGTTAAATTCATAATTTGGTAGTTTAGTATTAAAATAATAACGTAATGAAATAGACATTTGCTACAACAGACTTATTTTAAACTTTAATACTCTTCTAAGGTCTATTCTCAAAGATAAGAATCACATACATGAAAAACTTCTTTCTCATTTTTTTTATTTCGGTAATATATTTAGTCAATTCTCCTACTCTACTTGCTCAATCTCCGCTAGACACAACTTCTTCTTTTGAAGACCAACGCCAACGCGTCAATCAATTACTCAATGAGCGGAATAGGAAATTTGGCGAATATGACGCCTCATTACAGCAAAAGACAGGGATTTTTGGACTTTTCAAATCAAAAAATGATATGCAAAAGTCTATTGATATTCTCAAACAGATTGTGCTCACCGACAACAATATATTTGTCGAAACACGGAGGCTGCTCGAGCTTAAGGACAGTGAAAGAGAACGTTTTGAACAATTGGCGGCAAGCTATGACAATCAAGTCACAGCCTACATGAAGACGATCTCCAAATTGCAGGCACACAACGAGGCATTGCAACAAAAAATAAACACCCTCGAGCAGGAAGATCATCAAGACAGTACTTACATATATCTCTTCATACTCTTCACGATTGCGCTACTTATAGGGATAATATATCTTTATTGGCTATTAAAACTCAAAAATGTGACGAAAGTCTGATGCCTCACATAGTGAATATATGTACATTTGTGCTCTAATAATATGCATAAAGTAGATTAGAGATGGCTAGACCAAGACTGAATAGTAGCGATGCGCATGGCGAAGAATTACCCAAACCCAAGATTAACAAAGAACTGGTAAAAAAAGCTTTAGAGATTTTCACTTACCTAAAGCCCTATAAAATAAAGTTTGCGACAGGAATGATATTTTTGGTGCTGTCTAGCTTGACAATGCTGACATTTCCGGCATTATTGGGGGCGATGATCGATGCAGCACAAGGCAAACAGACGTATACCTGGCTGAATCCAAGTGTGTATTACATCGGAATCCTGTCGTTGAGCATCTTATTATTCCAATCCGTGATGTCTTTCTTCCGCATTCGATTATTTGTAGAAATAGCCGAAAAAGCACTCGCCAATCTACGAAGAGATTCATACCTGAAACTAATCACGCTTCCTGTTGATTTTTTTGCCAATCGTAGAGTCGGAGAACTCAACAGCCGCTTATCGGCCGATCTATCGCAGATCCAAGATACCCTGACTACTACGCTAGCCGAAATTATAAGACAAACTCTGAGTCTATCTATTGGTGTACTCCTTTTGGTTTGGGTGTCACCGAAGCTGGCTTTAATGAATCTGAGCATATTACCCATCTTGGTCGTTACAGCGATATTTTTCGGAAGATTTATACGTAATCTATCGCGGCAGACGCAAGATCAACTCGCTGATTCCAACAGTATCGTGCAAGAAACTTTGTTGGGCATCACCAATGTCAAAGCTTTTGTCAATGAATACTACGAAGCACAGCGATATGGCAAAAAATTAGATAATGTAGTGAAATTAGCCATCAAAGGAGCTACATTTCGCGGTTTATTCGCCTCTTTTATCATATTCTGTATCTTCGGCGCCGTGATCGCTGTCATCTGGTATGGCGCTTCATTGGTAGCCGCTGGCGAGATCACTGTAGGAGATCTAACTACTTACATTTTGTATTCCATGTTTGTGGCGGGATCTATGGGGAGCTTCCCCGAATTGTACGCCGGTATACAACGTGCACTGGGCGCGAGTGAAAGGGTGATTGAGATTTTGAACGAAAGCACCGAAGCTATAAAAGTTGACGAAACGAATAAAGAGATCACAAAACCTATAGCCGGAAAACTTACTTTTTCGGACGTACGATTTGCATACCCGACCCGACCTGATATAGATATTCTCAAAAACATATCGTTTACGGCGCGTTCCGGTGAAAAAATTGCCATAGTAGGGCCAAGTGGCGCAGGTAAATCAACCATCGCGTCGCTCATATTGCAATTTTACAAACCCACGAGTGGTCACATCTACTACGATGATGTGGAATCTTCCAAATATCCATTGACCGATATCCGTAATCAAGTGGCTATCGTACCGCAGGATGTGTTGCTATTCGGCGGAACCATTCGAGAAAATATTAATTACGGTAGATTGGGTGCTGAACCTGATGCTATTATTGAAGCGGCACGACGTGCGAATGCGCATGAATTTATTACGGGCTTTCCGGAAGGCTATGACACCGTCGTAGGTGAACGAGGTGTAAAACTTTCAGGCGGTCAGCGCCAGCGCATTGCGATAGCACGTGCCTTGCTTAAAGACCCTGCAATACTTATCCTCGATGAAGCAACTTCAGCTCTGGATTCGGAATCCGAACGTCTCGTGCAGGAAGCATTGGAAGAACTAATGAAGAACAGAACTTCCATTATCATTGCGCATCGCCTTTCGACAATCAAAAACGCGGATAATATCGTTGTAGTTGAAGGTGGAACGGTAGCGGAATTCGGAAATCATGAAGAATTATTAGCTAAAGGCTCAGGACTTTATCATCATCTATATAGCTTACAGACCTCCAAGCGCGTGCTAGAAAGTTAAATAAAAGTTAATCCGATTTTCTCAAAACTTTTTGGAATGATACTTGTTTTATTAAAACACTAATTAAGTAGTCATTTATATATACAATAAAAATTTCAATATTATGAAAAATAAAAACGGATTAGTAGCATTTGCATTATTAGGTCTTGCGGTAGGTACAGCTGCTTATTATTTGTTAGCAACAGAAGATGGCAAAAAAACTTTAGATAGAGCGAATTGCGGTATAAAAGACTTAACAAAATCAATTAAGGATCTTTCAAAAAAAGAATCTAAAAAGGCTTCCAAATTTGCAGAAAGAGCAAAAGAAGAATTAGAAAGACTAACTTCTAAAGCTAAAGATGCCGGTAAAAATATCTTGGACAGAACTTCAGACAAAGCGTCTACTTGGGCGGATAAAGCATCTGATGCAGCGCAAGGCGTAGGCAATAAAGCGGAAGACATTCTCGATCAAGCAAAATCAGATATTTCAAAAGCTTAGATAGCAGCTTAGCTAATTAGCTTCTCTCAAAAAATGTGTATCTTTGTCGGACATGAATCTTTTGAGAGAAGTCAAGACTTTAGTCCTTAAAGATCTGATCTTAGAGTGGCGGTCCAAACATGCTATCAATAGCATGTTTCTATATGTAATATCTACAGTTTTTGTTTGTTATCAAGCATTCAAAACTGTAGATGATACATTAATGTGGAATGCTCTATTTTGGATTATCCTTCTCTTTGCATCGATTAATGCAATCAGCCGTTCATTTGTACAGGAGAGCCAATACAGACAATTGTATTACTACTCCATTACCGGTCCAAAGGCTATTATACTCTCCAAAATCATCTACAATACCATATTGATGGTATTCTTGTCAGTGATTGCTTACCTTACCTATTCTGTAATTTTCAAAAACCCTGTTGGCGATTTATTATTGTACTTCGTTGCTGTGCTACTCGGAAGCATTAGCTTTGCGACCGTATTCACTATGGTGTCCGGCATCAGTTCCAAGACAGGTAATAATAGCACGATCATGGCCATATTGGCTTTCCCTGTAATCATACCTTTGTTAATCGTCCTTATCAAGCTGTCAAACAATGCGCTGCAAGGTTTAGACAGAGGAATAAGTATAGGCGAAATTGCTGTTTTACTCGCAATTAATGTTATTACTGTTACTATTTCTTTATTGTTATTTCCTTACCTTTGGAGGGATTAAATTTTTGCATAAAATATGAGAAAAAATTGGTGGAAAATCCTAGCGGCCTGTCTGGTTAGTGCGTCTGTAGTCGCGGGTTTTATCGGTCCTGTTCCCGAGCTTCATATTCTTAATGAGTCCATTCGAAATGTTTATTTTCATGTACCTATGTGGTTCTCGATGCTCATTTTATACCTTATTTCGGTAATCTATAGTGTCAAATACCTAAATAGCGGCGATATCAAGCACGATATTATGGCAGTAGAAGCTGTGAATACGGGTATTATATTCTGCTTTTTCGGATTATTGACAGGCATGCAATGGGCCAATATTACATGGGGAGAACCATGGCCCAATGACCCTAAACTGAATGGCTCGGCTATAGCAACGTTAATGTATCTCGCTTATTTGGTACTCCGTAATGCGCTAGATGAAGAACAAAAACGTGCAAAAATATCCGCGGTATACAATATTTTTGCTTTCCCTATTATGGTGGTATTGCTTTATATATTACCAAAATTGACCGACTCTTTACATCCTGGAAGTGGTGGTAACTCTACTTTTGGAGAGTTAGATATGGATAATTATATGCGTCCGGTCTTTTACTCCGCTGTAGTGGGTTGGATACTTACTGGAGCCTGGGTGTGTACCATACGCTACAGACTACGTCTATTAGAAAACAAATCAAACAAAATTCAATAATTATTTGGTGATGAAAAAAATCAGCCTTGCATTAGCATTCCTACTAATCGCTGTTTGTACTGCATTTGCTCAAGATAATACTGTCGAGATGGCAACAGCCTTAAGAAGCTCTGGCAAAATATGGGTAGTAGTAGGTGTTATATTGACTATCGTAATTGGGATGTATATCTATTTATTTACGATTGACAAAAGAGTAAAGAAATTAGAAGATCGTTAAAACTTAGTCTGCACAATATTGCACTATGATTATTAATCAGCACAGAAAATTCACTCCTATAAACATCTTTTGGGTATGCTTGATTGGCACTCTATTGTGTTCAGGAGCTTTTCTGCATTTGCCCGAAGAGCTTACACCGCTCTTCTTAGAGCCTGCTGTTAATAATCTTTTTAACATCAATTTCGGAACGGATCTACAACCGCATTCCAATGTCTTGATTACCTTGATTCTGACGCTGCTCCAAGCTTTCTTTTTGAACAGAATCATCAATCACTTCAACTTTTTGGGGAAGCCGACCTTTCTTACAGCATTGCTGTTTATGAGTTTGGTCAGTGTGTTTTTACCTTTCTTGGTACTATCGCCCACATTGATATGCAATTTCATTACGATATGGATGATCGACAAGCTGTTCAATATTTATAAACAAGCTGATGTCAAAATATTGATGTTTGATCTGGGAATGATCGTGGCGTTGGGTAGTTTGATATACTTTCCGTTTATCGTTATGCTACTTTTGCTGTGGATAGCCCTTATCATTTTTCGACCGTTCATCTGGAGAGAATGGGTGACGCCAGTATTGGGTTTTAGCTTGGTCTATTTCTTATTGGGCGTAATATATTATTGGAGAGACCGATGGGATGAGTTTTTGGAAATATTCAAACCCTTTGCGAATCCCTTACCGACGGGTCTGCACGTAGATTATCATGATTACTTCGTAGTAATCCCGATTCTGGTTGCGCTGCTGTTATTCCTATTGGTGTTGAAAGATCAATATTTTAGGAGTATTGTCCACTTACGCAAGTCCTTTCAGTTGCTATTTTACATGTTGCTATTGATTATCGGATCCTTTTACCTGAATACGAAGATTACGATCAATCATTTTTTACTTTGTGCACCACCATTAGCCATTTATTTGGCCTATTATTTTGCTTATGCAAAGGTAAAATGGTTGTACGAAAGTATTTATATCATTATTATTGGAACAATTATATATTTTCAGTTCACTTAAAACATTAAGAGACAAATGATTAACCTTTTTTAACAAAATAGAATAAGGTATTCATTTAAAAATAAATAGTTTTGTATCTGATAAAAGTTAATATTATTATTGACCTACAGTATAAAAAGAACAATCCTTCTTAGGGGATATTATAAAATGTATGTATAGACAGTCGAATATATTGAGTGCCCACAAAGCGATAAAAATAATGTTTGGAGCAGTGTTAATACTATCTGCTACCATGGCTACCGCTCAAGAGACCACTTCACATTCGCCTTATTCCAAATTCGGAATAGGACAGATACGTGAAGATTTATTACCACAGACACGATCAATGGGCGGAATATCCACAGGTGTGAGGTATCAAGCTGGATTGCCTATTCTAAATATTGCCAACCCTGCTAGTTATTCGGGGTTAAACCGCACTATCCTCGAAGCAGGTCTATATGGAAATATATCCCAATTGGCAAAAGGTGCTGCTCAGGACAATACCGCTGACTTTGCATTTTCACATTTCGGATTTGGATTTTCGGTAGCGCGCAATCACGGTATAGCTTTTGGATTAATGCCTTATTCGGATTTAGGATACAACAGTTCCGAAATGCGTACTATGGGGAATATTACCACACGCCAATCGATTACCGGTGAAGGCGGTGTTAATAAAGCTTTTGTAGGCTACGGCTTCTCTCCTTTCAAAGGATTTAGTATCGGAGCTAACGCAGGCTTTCTTTTTGGTGAACTAAAAGACAATCAAACGGTTACTTTCCCTTATGATATGAGCGCGTTGAATGCAAAAAGTCAAGTGACGCGACTAATTAGAGGCGTTAATGTAGATTACGGGGCTCAATATTCTTTCGCACTAAGCAGAAAGCACAATATGACGATTGGATATTCGGGAGCATTGAATAATACGGTCAAAGAGAGAACCTCGCAGCTGATCACAAGAAGCCAACCTTCGCTAGATCCTGATTTGGAAAACGTAGCACTGGATTCTCTTCCTCAAATTGCTGCTGGTACACGCCATCTCAATCTTCCGATGAAGCATAATGTCGGCGTGACAATCTCTCAAGGATATGACTGGATGGTCGGTGCTGACTTCAAATATGCAGATTGGTCGGGTTTCCAAACTCGTGCAGGCGAACCGTCATTGGGTAAAAACTATGGCATAGCAGTCGGTGGACAATTCAAACCTGATGCTACATCCAACAAGTATCTGGACATCATTGACTATAGACTAGGATTTAGATACAATCAAGGACATATCTATACGAATAATACACGTATCAATGATATGGCGGTAACGGTAGGTCTAGGCTTACCTCTTCCGGAAACGAATTTCGGACGTACATCTTCGCGCATTAATATTTCGGCAGAGATTGGTCAACAAGGTACTTTACAGAACAATCTTGTGCGAGAAAGATATATCAATATTAATATAGGCTTCAATATCAATGACCTTTGGTTCCAAAGAAGAAGTTATGATTAATAAACTGATCACTAAGAATTTAGCATCCCTATTAGCCTATAGCATAATAGGGATTTTGCTATTTACGGCCTGCGAAAATGAGATGAAGGATATCAATGCGATTGAAAATATCCAACAAGAAGAGGCCGTGGATATCTACAAAGATGTAAAAATCATATATAGCGACTCGGCCATCGTCAAAGCGCAACTCACAGGGCCGGAATTGAAAATCTACCACGACACTACCGCAGGAAGAAATAACAATTACGAATTCGAAAAAGGATTGCAGATTATCTTCTACGATGCGGATGGCAAGGAAACCCAACGTATACGTTCGGACTATGGTCTACAACGCGCGAAAGAAGGAATTACGGAGTTTCGGAAAAATGTGGTTATAAATATGGCGGACGGCTCCGTGATCAAATCCGAAGAGATTTTTTACGATGAAAATCAAAAAATCTATTACAATACGGTGCCTATCACGATGGATTTCAAAGATGCGCGCGGAAGCCTGCAAGCCACCTCATTCAAGTCCGACACGGATTTTAGAAATATTCAAGGCGAGAATATGACAGGCTTTATCATACCGTCTGGCGAGAGTCAGATACCATCTTTTGGTCAATAAAGCTTGGTATAACAAAAAACTTAAAAAGATGTTTTGAATTAGCATATTATTTATATGCTTTTTTTTTATAAAAATTGTATCTTGCGCCTTGTTTTAAAAGAAACTCAATTAAATAACTAAAGAACACATAAATACAAATTACGGAATATGGGATTAATGGGTAATTTGCGTAATCGTGCGGGATTAGTAATCTTCGTTATCGGTTTAGCAATTGTTGCATTCTTATTAGGAGACATTATTCAATCAGGAACTCCTTTCTGGTTAAAGAAACAAAATGAAGTAGGTAATATCAATGGTACATCTATTGACTATCAGTACTTCAATGCGTTAGTGGATCAAACATCTAATAACTACCAACAACAAATGGGTGGAGCCGAAACTCCTCAGATCAAGAATTTTGCAGTGCAACAAGTATGGAACCAATTGGTATCGCAAGAACTCTTGAATGCAGAAATTGAAAAATTAGGTATTACTATTGGTAAAAAAGAATTAAACGATTTGATCTCAGGACCTAATCCTGCGCAACAAATTATTCAAGCCTTTACAAATCCTCAAACCGGACAATTTGATAGAGCATACTTGGCACAAGTAATCACTGAAGCTAAGTCTAATCCACAACTTGCTCAACAATGGGAAAGCATGTTGGAGCAATTGCGTTCGCAAAGATTAGCTGAAAAATACTCTAATCTTGTTGGATCGTCCGTATATGTTACAGCATTAGAAGCACAAGATGAATACACTGCTAAAAACAAATTAGCAAACTTCAAATATGTCTTGTTAGACTATTCTTCTGTAAACGATGCAGACATCAAACTTACAGATGCAGACTACAAAGAATATTACGATAAAAACAAAAACTTATTCAAAAACGAAGAAGAAACACGTTCTGTTGAATATATCTTGGTCAATGCAAAACCAACGAAACAAGATTCAGCAGCGACATTAGCGGCGATTCAAACTTTAAAAACTGAACTTATAGCATCGACAAATGATTCATCATTCGTGGCTATTCACTCAGACAATAAAGCGCCAGTGACTTATTACAAAAAAGGTCAACTAAGCCCTGCGTTAGATTCAGTAGTTTTCAATGTGCCTACTGGTACTACAGTTGGACCATTTGCATCTGAAGGACATTACGAAATAGCAAAAGTATTGGATGCGAAATTCAGTGCCGATTCTGTTAAAGCGAGACACATCTTATTGAATGCAGCAGCTGAAGGTGGAATTGAAAAAGCGAAAGTAAAAGCAGATTCTATTAAAGGATTAATTGCCAAAGGCGAAAAATTCGAAACATTAGCGATTGAATTCAGCCAAGATCAAGCAAGCAAAGTTAACGGTGGTGACCTGGGTACCTTCACAAGAGGTCAAATGGTAGGTCCGTTTGAAGAGGCTGCTTTCAATGGTAAACCAGGAGATGTACTGGTGGTAGAATCACAATTTGGTGTACACGTATTGAATATTGAAAAACATATCGGTAACTCCAAAATTGTTAAACTTGCTATTGTAGACAAAGCTATCACAGCAGGTAAAGAAACGACTGATGCAGCTTATACAAAAGCAAACAACATTCTTTCTGAGATCGACAGCAAAAACTTTGCAGAGGTCGCTAAAAAGAACAATTTGAATGCAGAAAAAGCAGCGAGCTTACGTCCAATGGACAACACATTAAATGGCGTTGAAATCCCGAGAGAATTAGTAAGATGGGCATTCGACGCGAAAGCTGGTGATGTTTCTGAATCAGCTTTTGAGACCAACGATTATTTTATCATAGCTAAGGTAACAGGCGTCAATCCAAAAGGCCCACAACCATTAGAGGCTATCAAGTCTGACATCGAATTGGGTGTGAAGAATATGGTAAAAGCGCGTATGTTGAAAGAGAAAATGAATAATGCACTTAACGGTGCTTCTTCAATTGATCAGGTAGCACAAAAACTAGGCAAACAAGCAATCAACGTAGAGAACATTGTACTTGCTAATCCAGTAATCCCTGGTGTAGCATTTGAAAGCTCGGTTATCGGTTCGGTGTTTGGTTTACCATTGAACAAACCTTCTAAATCTATCGAAGGTGCGCAAGGGGTATATGCAGTCCAAGTTACAAGCTTTGTCAATCCTAAAGAAATGGTAGAATCAGAGCGCAAAGCCCAACAAAAGCAAATGTTGTCCGCAAAACAACAACGTACCTGGGGTGCTGTATTCAAAGCCTTAATGGATATCGCTGATATAGATGACAATCGTATTAGATTTTATTAAGATATTATAATTATTTTTATAGCCGAACACTAGCTGTTCGGCTTTTTTTGTTTTAATACGATATGGAAATTCAAGAAAACATAGTCAACAAAGTAGCGCAAAGCGGTCTTATTACCATTGATTTAGCCAAATATGCAATCAATCAGGAAGACATTATTATATATGATATCAAGGACAATCTTTTTCATGGACTTATTTTGAGAGAGAAAGACTTTCGTGATTTTATCAAAGAACACGATTGGTCCGCATATCAAGACAAACATATTGGAATTACATGTTCCGCTGACGCCATAGTACCCACATGGGCATATATGCTATTGGCAAATAAATTTTCTATGGTTGCCAAGTCGGTTACTTTTGGAATTCAAGACGATGTAGTCCGTGAACAATTCACCCTGGCTATACACGCAATTGACTATTCGGCTTATCAAGATCAGCGCATCGTAGTCAAAGGCTGTGGTGATATTTACATTCCTGAAAGTGCCTTTGTCACCTTCACCTCCAAACTTTCGCAATTCGCCAAAAGCATTATGTATGGTGAGCCATGCTCCACAGTACCTGTATTTAAGCGCAAAAGTTAAACTATTCACTTTGCAACACGTCATATTTATATGAAAAAATTTTATATAGCTTTAGTCCTGTTATTCATTGGGATTGTTCCCAACATGGCACAGACCCTACCCTATCTGAAAGAACCGACATTCAAAGAAGGTGAAAAATTATCTTACCGCCTGAAGTATGGTATTTTGTCTGCGGCGAACGGGGTACTGTCTGTCAACAAGTCTAAACTACAATTCAGCAATAAAAATGTATTTCATTTAAGTGCGTTTGGTCAGACCTCGTCCGGTTTCTCGATTTTTTATACCGTAAAAAATAAATACGATTCGTACATCGACGGCACGACTTATCAACCGTATCTGTACACAGAAGATATCCGTGAGAATAATTATACCCGCAAAGAATATGCGACGTTTGATCATAGAAATCATTCAGTAAAGGGAGCTAAGGGCACATTCAAGAGCCCTACTTCGCAGCTATTTGATTTAGTGTCAGCTTATTACTTCTCCCGCAACCTAGATTTAGCCTCACTCAAATCCGGCGATTCATTCAAGATTCCTTATTTCCTGAATGACGAAGTTGCCGAGCTAAAAGTAACCTATGTGGGTACCGAAAAGATTAAAACTTCCCTAGGCACATTGGAATGTATTAAGTTAAATCCAGAAATTAAACCTGGACGAATTTTTAAAAAGGATAGTAAGTTATATCTTTGGGTCACCAATGATGGGAATCGTATCCCCGTGAAAGCTCAAGTGGATATCATAATTGGTTCAGTAACTATGGAATTAACTAAAGCCGAAGGACTGAAATACGATTTAGGAAAAAAAGTAAGTTATTCAAAATAATAGGCAATGATCGAGGTTGGCAATGTGCTCGTGCATGAAGATTTAATCACTAATGATTTCGTGTGTAATCTTACAAAATGTAAAGGTATCTGTTGTGTAGAAGGGGATGCAGGTGCACCGCTAAGACAATCAGAAAAAGCTATATTGGAAGAAATATATCCAAAGGTGAAACATCTGATGACAGAAAAAGGAATAGAAGCTGTAGAAAACTACGGCACAAGTGTCATTGATGCGGATGGCGACCTGACCACGACCTGTGTAGATGGCAATAAAGAATGTGCCTACGTGACCTGGGAGAATGGCATTACGAAGTGTGCGATTGAGAAAGCTTACGAACTAGGTGAAGTAGATTGGAAAAAACCGATATCATGTCACCTCTACCCGATACGTACGACTCACTACCCTGAGTTTGACGTCTTGCATTACGACCGTTGGCATATCTGCCATGACGCATGTACCTTTGGCAAAGAATTGAAGGTTCCTGTGTATAAATTCCTAAAAGACCCTCTAATACGTGAATATGGGGCAGAATGGTATGCTGAACTGGAAAGATCGGTAGACGCTATCTGATGTATTTTTACTATATTTATTCCTTATAATTGATGCTTATTGGTACGTCCATTTTTCATGCGAAGTTTAAAAGAAATACAAAAACCCATAGCCACAGAAATCGCTGCTTTCGAACGAAAGTTTAAGCAATCCATGCAAAGTTCAGTTCCATTACTGGATATAATAACTCAATATCTATACAAACAAAAGGGTAAACAAATGCGCCCTATGTTTGTTTTTTTCTCAGCAGGTCTTTGTGGTTCAATAAATGAATCGACATATCGCGGCGCCTCTTTGGTAGAATTGCTACATACTGCATCCCTGGTGCATGATGATGTAGTAGACAATGCCAATGAGCGTAGAGGATTATTTTCGGTGAATGCGCTATGGAAAAACAAAGTTGCAGTCCTGGTGGGCGATTTTTTGCTCGCAAAAGGATTGCTGCTATCTGTAAACAACAATGAGCACAAGCTTTTGAAGATAGTATCTCATGCAGTGGAGCAGATGAGTGAAGGCGAATTACTGCAGATTGAAAAAGCACGAAAGCTGGATATTAAAGAAGATATCTACTATGAGATCATTCGCAAAAAAACGGCTTCCTTGATAGCTTCATGTTGCGCTTCTGGCGCATGTTCGGCGGGTGCAAGTGATGAAATCGTGGAAAAAATGCGTTTGTTTGGCGAAAAAATAGGTCTAGCCTTTCAGATTAAAGATGATTTATTTGACTTTGGCTTGGATGATGTCGGTAAGCCGGTAGGCAATGACATCAAAGAGAAAAAAATGACTTTGCCTTTGATATATGCCCTTAATGAAACGACAAGTTCTCAAAAAAGGAATATGATCAAATTGGTAAAAAACCATAATGAAAACCCTGAAAAGGTAGCTGAAGTAATAGAATTCGTACGAAGCAGCGGCGGCTTAGCGTATGCTACCAATAAGATGCTGCAATATCAGCAAGAGGCATTTGACATCCTCGCTGAATTTCCGGACAACGAATACAAAAATGGGCTTCTAGCACTAGTAAAATTTACAACAGAACGTAATAAATAAGATGAGTCACGAACTAATGTTTTTTGGAGGATTTATAATATTCATAATCCTCATGCTTGCTATCGATTTAGGGTTGTTTAGCAAAAGTGATAAGCCTGTCAGCTTAAAGGTTGCTGCGATTATGTCAGTAATTTGGGTGTCCTTCGCCTTGGGCTTTGGGGCCATTCTTTATTTTTGGGGTAATGAGCTTCATAATGTACATGATTTCGGCCACCTTCGCGAGATCATCAGCAAGCATCTACATGATGTAAAAATAGTAGAGAACGACTTGGCTGCCAGTATACAAGCCTATAATAAAGCCCTTACATTGGAATATTTGACGGGTTATGTCGTTGAGTATGCCTTATCTATTGACAATATCTTCGTCATGGTATTGCTATTTACTTCGTTTGGTATTCCAGAAAAGTATTACCATAAGGTATTGGTATGGGGTATCATCGGTGCTATCCTAATGCGTTGTATATTTATTTTTATCGGTGCAGCGTTGATCGCTAAGTTCGGATGGATATTGTACGTTTTCGGTGCATTCTTGGTGTATACCGGTGTAATGATGTATATCAACCGCAACCAAGAGGAAGAAGTAGATCCACAAAATCATCCGGTCGTGAAGTTCGCTTCGAAGTATTTCAAAGTAACACATAAACTAGATAGCGGTAAATTTTTCGTTGTAGAAAATGGCGTAAAATATGTAACACCATTATTCTTAGTATTATTAGTTATTGAGTTTACAGATTTAATCTTTGCTGTAGATTCTATTCCAGCAATATTTTCGGTGACTAAAGATCCATACATTGTATTTTTCTCAAATATTTTCGCGGTATTAGGCTTAAGATCGATGTTCTTCTTATTGGTAAATATTATCGACAAATTCCACTATTTGAAAGTCGGACTGGCCTTCCTATTGGTATTTATCGGAGCGAAAATGCTTTTACATAGCTACCTTAAAGAATGGGGATTCACCACTTCTCATTCTCTAATTATTATCGTTGGTATATTAGCAATAAGTGTCATTGCCTCACTTATGTTTCCGAAAAAGAAAGATTATACCACGTAGAAACAAAATATTATAAATAGTACCAAAAGGGATATGATGAATTCATATCCCTTTTCTTTTACCCGGTATATTATCGATTCGGTACATTATCTACAAGGTCAGAATTATAAAATCCCTCTCCTCTATTGGTATTAATCGTACTTTCTTACAAAAGACCTAGGGAAATTTATTTTACTCCACCTATGATTAATCTATTCCTCCTGGGAGAATTACAACAGATAGGTTCGCTTAACATATGATATTGTAGGACTTAGTATCACATATAAATCTCAAAAAAGTAAGAGAGCCTTCTAGTGATTAGAAGGCTCTCTTAATAAAACGTATAAAGTGTGCTTATTTATCTTAATAACTTTTCTATTTCAGTACTACGCTAGACCGTCCCATGATCGCATTATCAGCATATAATAATACGGTATAAGCGCCTTTCTTAAGCTTATGGTTATCACTCCATAACAGTTGATACTCTTCACCATTATTGGTGAAATTTATATTCTCTTTGAATGTATACTGTAATTTATCGCCATGTACATAGAATACATCGTTACTTGCCGCGATAAGATTACCTTGTGGATCTATCACACGTGCATATATTTCTTTTCTGCCTTTTTTGGCAAGTGGATTATCTACAATGGTAAACTTGATCTGTAATTTATCGGCGCGTTTGGCTCTGGTTTCTATTTCCAAATTGCCATTCTTTTTCTGTTCTACACCATTTATGACGATATTGGACACTTTGAGCGACGCTGCGATCATCACTTTTTCATTTAGTGCCGAATTATCATTAGTCAATTTTTCTACGGTCGTAATTTTTTCACGTACTGTTCCTTGGAGTTCGACATTCTCTCGTTTCAGCATTTCGTTCTGAATCTTGAGATCGTTCACTTCATTCAACAACTTAGAGACGTTGTTTTTCAATGTCTCAACCTGTGTATTCGCTATTTGGATTTGGCTATCAGAAACATTATTTTCTTCTAATGCGGACCGCAAATCAGCAATTATTTGACGCGCATTCTGTTGCTGCTGCACGACTTCTGCAGGTAAATCTTGAATATTCTGACGGTCTATATTGTCAAGTTCCGCTTCTATTCTATCAATCTCAATTTGCAGCTTTTCCTTCTGAAGGGTTAGGGTATATAGCTTCTCGCCGGACGATTTATATTTCACATAGAAATAGACATTCGTGGCTAGCAAGGCAATAATAGCTACCATAAAGAAATAAATCTTAGATCTGTCTTTATTCGTCTTTATTTCGTTTTCAGACTTATTAATTACTTCAGCTACTTTTTCTGCCATAATCCTGCTCCCTAGTTACTCGTACTATTTTGTATTTCATAGATGAACAACTACATCAAAAACTATTCCAAAGTAACTTAAGCCTTTATATTTTCACCGCAATTAACTCAACTACCCCACCACACCATTCAATAAATTAAATATCAATTACTTAAGCACTTTCTTATGGGTTAATCTTTTTAGCCAATCTATTAACGAATCATTAATTTCATATGAATCTGATGTTTTGACAGGAGAGGTAAAATTATCAGATAACTGTTCGTGCAAAGTGTCATTAATTTTGACAACAGTATTGCCTAAGCGAATATGGGTGCTTTCGACCAGCAATTCATTTTCGTAATCAACAATTATACCTCGCTCTTGCGGTCCACGTCCACAGAATTCGAGTTCTGCTCCGACGACCTCAAAGACTACTTTGATTACGTCGCGGAGTTGCAAGCTGTAATATTGTTGGAGTTTTTCAAACTCCATATCTTCAAAATTGCTTGATAGCGGAAGATTATCCTGTGAGGATATCCACAAGGGCACATCTAAAGAATTAACGAGAAGATAGCGGTTTGATGATTTTAAATAGGCTATTATTGCGTCAATAATATGCTCCATTTCTATATCGGTACAATAATATCCGGGAGTTTGAATCACTTCGATTCCCTGATTCTGCGCATAGCCAATTAAAGATACCCGTCCATCATCCACACCTTGAATTGGGCTTTTATCCAACTCCGATGAAAACAACTTATTCAATACTAATTTTGGAGGGGGAATAAAAATTTTTTGAGGTTGATGAGGAAAAATAATAGCGTTATAGTTGCTTAAACAATCGCCAGAAAATTCATGTATTTCGAATAGATTTTTATCCTTGACAATAGATCCATAAAGGGATGAATTGGCAGATGGTTCGCTTAAAAGTAAATGTACTTTTAGACCTTTGCCGATGAGTTCCTGTGTCAAAAATAATCCGATAGATGTGCCTGAATCATAAACTAAAACGGAAGGTTGGGCGTCTGAGAATTGCATGCTGCAATATTATAATTAATTACACAAAAAAGTGCTAAGAATGGTGACAAATCCACCATAGCTTAGCACCTTTGGTATTATAACATCTCTAAAGCAGCCTCATAATTAGGCTCTTCGGTAACTTCTTTAACTTGCTCCGTATAGACAACTTTTCCCGCATCATCTATCACGATCACAGCACGACTTAATAATCCTTCCAAAGGACCATCGGCAAATCGAACTCCATAAGCTTCTGAAAATGAAGAATCTTTATATTCCGACAAAGAATGCACATTCTCAATTCCATTAGCTGAACAGAATCTGCTTTGCGCAAAAGGTAAATCTCTAGAAATACATAATACGACGGTATTGTCCAAAGATGAAGCAATTTCATTGAATGTACGTACAGAAGCTGCACATGTACCTGTATCCACACTAGGGAAAATATTAAGGATTATTCTTTTTCCTTTAAAATCTTTTATAGACTTTTGCGACAAATCACTTGCTGTCAACGAAAAATCCGGAGCCTGTTCTCCTACTATCGGAAGTGAACCATTTGTACTAACAGGTGTTCCTTTAAATGTTACTTGACTCATAATAATAATATATTTTGATTGTTAAGTTAATCATTTACATTAATCAAAAAAAGTCAAAATATTATTTTATTTATAAAAAAAATACTATGTTAGCATATTATTTTTATCAAAGCTAACCTCACGTCATATGAGAAAACTACTTTTTGCCCTCTTGCTGGCAAGTCCCACACTAACATTTGCCCAAGGTTCACAAGTGAACACCCAAGGCATTAGAGCGCTAGGTATGTCTGGTGCAGGATCAGCATTATTTGTCGATGAGACCAGTATATTTTACAACCCTGGTGCCCTAGTGAAATCAGCTAATAATGCGATATCTGTAGGCGCTTCGGCGGTAATGTATAGATCTGCATTCCAAGAAATCAACAGCAATGTGCAGCACAACACCAAATTTCAAATCTCTCCACCCTTTTCTATTTTTGCTTCTTTCGGACCAAAAAACAGCTGGTGGAAAGCTGGTATTGGTGTCTATACACCTTTCGGGGGTGCGGTAGATTGGGGTACAGAATGGCCAGGTAGATTCGAACTGAACCATTTAGCATTACGTGCCATCTATATTCAGCCTACATTAAGTTTCAAACTGACCGAAAACTTTGGTATTGGTGGTGGTTTTGTGTACAACATCGGTACAGTAGACCTATCGCGTTCGATTCCAGTATTTGATCAAAATGGTAATCCAGGAAGAGCGGAATTAAGTGGTATGGGTACAGGAATGGGGTTCAATATAGGTGCTCACTATCATCTAGAAGACGAGTTTGCAATCTCATTAAGCTACCGTTCGCATGTACGCACGAAGCTTGAAGATGGAGACGCTGAATTCACAGTGCCTGCTGCCGTAGCTGCTTCATTCCCTTCGACCAAGTTTTCTGCAGAATTACCACTTCCTTCGTCATTTAACATCGGAATTTCATTGCCGCTGAATGAAAAGTTAGACTTAGCGGGTGACGCGACATTTATAGGCTATAGTATTTACAAAAAATTAGTTTTTGATTACGAAGACAATACTCCTGTACTTGCGGACACGGAGCAAACTAAAAAATATGAAAATGCTTTATCAGGTAAAGTAGGATTAAACTACACGGCCAACGATAAATTAGCTTTACGTACTGGTATTGGTTATGTATACACACCTGTACGCAGTCAATATGTATATGCCGAAACACCAGATAATAATCGTATAATGGGCTCTGTCGGTTTCACTTACACCCTATCTGACAAATTTGACTTATCGGGAGCTTACACCTTCCAACGCATCATGGAAAGAACTACAACAAACGTAGAGACCCGCATGAGCGGTACTTATAAGACAAATATTCATGCTCCAGGCATTTCTTTAACCTATAAATGGTAATTACGATGAAAACTTTTCAAAAAAATATAAAATTATATCTAGGTATAGCTACAATGGCAGTATTTGCTGCTTCATGTAAACCAGAGATATCTCGAGAATTCGCACCTGCCACCCAAAATGTGGATTTTTCTAAATACATCGCTGTCGGCAATTCATTGACAGCTGGATTTGCGGATGGTGGATTATACCTGGAAGGTCAGCAAGTGGCTTTTCCAAATCTTATTGCTGAGAAAATGAAAACACATGGAGGTGGAGAATTTGCAACACCATTTTTCAGTGAAGCACAATCAAATGGCTCGGGCTATATACGTCTGAAAGCTTTAGAAAATGGCAGACCTGTAACGGAATCTGTAACAGATAAACTAGCTTATACCGCCGCAGGCGTTTTGGCTAAATACACTGGAGAAATCAATAATTTCGGTATTCCGGGTATGCGTTTAGATCACTCTGGAGTAGGATTAGTAAGTGCTGGAAACATGTATTTCTCACGCTTATTGCCTGATGGAGAGGTAGGCCGAAAAAGCTACCAGGAATTCGTAGGTAACAGAGACCATACATTCTTTTCATTTTGGTTAGGTAACAATGATGTATTGGGGTATGCGACAAATGGCGCAGTAAATGATAGCCCAACTGGAACAACAGTATTGACAGCAGTGAATACATTCCGCGCGGTTTATACACAATTTATCACTCAATTGACTGCAAAAGGACAAAAAGGTGTGGTAGCAACAATACCTGATGTAACGGCTATTCCTTTTTTCACGACAGTAACCCGTAGAGCATTATTAGATGCGGCATCTGCAGCTGCAGGGACCACGATTAATGATCTATACATTGCTACTAAAACAGGTCCGCGCGCTGCTACGGATAACGATATGTTCGTGTTGCCGTTCTCTTCATTAGCATCTACCTTGTTAGGCAAACCTAATGCAGGAATGATACCTTACGGTTTCCACCCCTTAAATCCAATTGAAGATAAGTATGTATTAGATATTCAAGAAGCTTCTGCAATCAAAACACACATTACTGATTTGAATAATGTGATAAAGGATATTGCGAACCAAAAGAATTTAGCGGTCGCAGATGCGAATAGCTTATTGACAAGATTGAAGACAGGGATGATCTTTAATGGTATCGGTGTTTCGTCGGCATTTATTTCAGGTAATGCATTTTCATTGGATGGTATCCACTTGACTCCTATGGGAAATGCAATCATGGCTAATTTAGTGATTGATTCAATCAACGCAAAATATGGCACAAAACTAGAAAAAGTTGACATTTCGAATTATAGAGGTGTAAAAATGCCTTAATCATTTTTGCATCAAAAAATAAGAAAAGGTCGCGTATACATGCGACCTTTTCTTATTTTAGTACATATTTAGATATACGATATGAAAGTTTCATTACAACGCATAAATAACGCCGTTCACTTTGAGGCATCAAGTGAACTATCCGACGTAAAAGTTAATATCGATGGCTCTGAAGCTATCGGCGGAGAAGGTAAAGGGGTAAGACCTATGGAATTGGTGCTTATGGCATTGGGCTCATGCAGCGTTTTCGATCTGACCACAATACTTCAAAAGCAGCGTCAAGACATTCAAGACATACAGGTTGAAGTGGCCGGAGAAAGAAGAGACGAGATACCTAATGTTTTCACCAAGATTCACATTAGCTTCTCATTAAAAGGTAATATTGACGAGATTAAAGCTCAAAAAGCAGCTGAGTTGGCTGTAAAAAAATACTGTTCGGTCCACGATATGTTAGCTGCAGGTGGTATTGATATTACCTACAGCATTAAGATCAACTAAAAACTGCTGAGTAAGTTGACTCAAAACAAAGCCATCCAATCTATACCGATTGGATGGCTTTATTAATTATTAAAGAATACCTGAGGCATTCAGACTCTAGCCTTGTTCTTCCATATTTTTTCGGACCATCTGCCGACCACCCAAAATGATACAGCCAGTATCAGGAAAAAGATTGTCCGATTAATATTATCCCATAAATATTCCACAAACCGGGTATATAAATTGAGCAGAAAGAACACAAAGCCGATATCGCGCAGCACATTATCCTTACGCTTCAATCCATAGATAGCTAGACCCAACGATAATAGTATAGCCAAAATACCCCAATACAATATCTCATACTGCCGGATTTGTGTCCAAGCGTCAAAGTCACTGTAATTTCCAAAAATGGACAAGCACCATAATGCAATCATGCTATACAGTAAGCCGATGACAACACTGGTCGACTTAAAAGGTTTAAGCGAATTAAACTTAGGCTGTACGAAAACCGCACACAGGGTCAATATTATCCCAAAAATTGTAAATCGCAATGGATAATTCATGCCCCAAAATTTCCAGCCCCAATCACTGCGATAAGCGGTTTCTGTAGCAAACCAAATAGCCAGGGCCACCAACGTAAAAACCCAGATTAGCTTGGATTGCAATTTGACCGACAACAGTCCATATATGACAATGGAAAGAAAAAACAGCAGAGAAAAGAAATAATTATCCCGATCTAATATCTGACCTAAGAATCCGATGCAGGCTGCAGTAGCGAAAGATCCGGCCAACATTAAGGTCTCGTTGGAAAAAGCCTTCTCCGGATAAAGTTTTTTATTGCGAAAGCCCCAATAGTAAAACAATACGGCTATGCCTGCGAAAAACAAACAAAACACCACATTCGGAGTCGCGTAAAATTGCTGCACAAACTTTTCTAAAGTATTGTCCGCAAACAAGGATACCACAGAAAAAATCAAGGACACCAACGCCACCCAAAATGCATAGCGAGCCAATACTTTCCATTCAAAACTTCGCTCATCAATAGTTGATTTTAGCTCAGTAGCTTTTTCATTTTCTAATAACTGGTTTTCACGCCAAAAATCAAGCGCATGCTCAACGATTTCCTTCTCTTGACGGTTCAAATCTAACTTTTTCAAAGTCTGTTTTTTTAAGTAGGATTAATAAATATTCATCATATTAATATAATATTCCGTAACAACAACCAAGCCATCTGTAGCAATTCCGCTTAATAATCAGTAACTTTGCAAGTTCTAAAATTTTTAAATGCCAATATGTCAAAATCAAAAGTAGTAGATTTAGGGGATCAAAGTGAAGTAGAAGTATTTGGTGCTCGTGTTCATAACCTAAAAAACATTGATGTTTCCTTTCCTCGTAATGAACTGGTTGTCATTACAGGACTGAGTGGCTCAGGCAAATCTTCGTTAGCTTTTGATACCATCTATGCTGAAGGGCAACGTCGCTACATGGAGACATTTTCGGCGTACAGCCGTCAGTTTTTAGGTGGCTTAGAAAGACCAGATGTGGACAAAATTGCGGGGTTGAGCCCTGTAATTTCGATCGAACAAAAAACTACAAATAAAAACCCTCGTTCGACCGTCGGCACTATCACTGAAATTTACGACTTTCTCCGCCTTCTATATGCTCGCGCCAGCGACGCCTACTCGTATGTCACTGGAAAACGCATGCAACGCATGTCCGAAGAACAAATTGTAGACCGCATACTTTCGGATTTCAAAGACGAAGGCATTAATATTTTAGCTCCCGTAGTAAAAGGTCGTAAAGGACATTACCGCGAATTGTTTGAACAAATCCGCAAGCAAGGCTATTCCAAAGTGCGTGTCGATGGCGAAGTTTTGGATTTAGTGCCCAAGATGCAGGTCGATCGATACAAAATCCACGACATCGAAATTGTAATCGATAGACTTAGAGCGTCTCAAGACGACAAAAAGCGACTCTACACATCGGTACTCCAAGCGATGAAAGCATCCAAAGGCATTATCAAAATTGTAGACCGTGATAACACCAAGGAACAGTTTTTTAGCAAGTATCTCATGGATGCCGAATCGGGTATTTCCTATGATGAACCACAACCCAATACTTTTTCATTCAATTCACCATATGGCGCATGTCCAAAATGCGATGGGTTGGGATATATATTCGAAATTGACAAGAATATTGTTATTCCCGACAAAAAGCTGAGCATCCAAAAAGGTGCGATTGTACCATTAGGCGCATTGAAGGAAAGCTGGAATAGCGCGATAATCCGAGCTGCGGCGAAACGATTCGAAATTTCGCTGACGAATCCTGTGGAAAAACTAACCGAAGAACAGATTGATACACTCTTATTCGGTGGCGAAGAAGCTATAACGTTGAACGTATCCTATGGCTCCTACGGTGCTCGAGAATATAAGGTGACCTTTTCGGGAATTTTCAAGATGCTCGAAGAGCAAAACGGCAAGTATTCGGATGATGCTCCTGCACTCGAAGAATTTCGTACGCAGGTTGTATGTCCCACATGTCAAGGCGATAGACTTCGGCAAGAATCTTTGCACTTCAAAATTGCCGACAAAAATATTGCGCAATTAGCAACAATGGATATTTCGGTATTAGCCGACTGGCTAGCGAATGTAGAGGACAAAATGGATGAAAGGCAAAAAACGATAGCCATTGAGATCTTAAAAGAGATCCGAACACGCCTTGGCTTTCTCCTTGATGTGGGATTGAATTACCTTACTTTAAATCGTTCATCCAAAACCTTGTCGGGTGGTGAAGCGCAACGCATTCGACTTGCGACACAGATCGGTTCACAGCTGGTCAATGTATTGTACATCTTAGACGAACCAAGTATAGGTCTGCACCAACGGGACAATGAGCGCCTGATTAATTCCTTGAAGAATCTACGCGACATTGGAAACTCTGTTCTCGTGGTCGAACATGACAAAGACATGATCCTCAATGCAGACTATGTCATAGATATGGGCCCTGCAGCAGGAATCCACGGTGGTACTGTAGTAGCACAAGGCACACCGAAAGATATTCTCAAAGCCAATTCACTGACGGCTACTTATATGAATGGTAAAAAAGAAGTTGCCATTCCAAAAGAAAGAAGAAAAGGTAACGGTCATGTGTTGTCTCTGCAAGGGGCTACGGGCAACAACCTTCAAAATGTGTCGGTAGACTTCCCACTCGGGAAGCTCATATTGGTGACAGGGGTTTCAGGTTCTGGTAAATCCAGCTTGATCACAGGTACGCTGTATCCGATTCTTAATAAATACTTTTTTCGCGCCAAAGCTGCTCCTATGCCTTACAAAAGCATAGAAGGTTTGAAGCACATTGACAAAGTGATCGAAATTGATCAAAGTCCCATCGGTAGAACACCACGCTCAAATCCTTCGACCTATACTGGCGTATTTTCGGACATCCGTACATTGTATGTACAGCTCCCGGAAGCAAAAATCCGTGGTTATAAACCCGGACAATTCTCTTTTAATGTGAAAGGCGGAAGATGCGAAACCTGTCAGGGTGCTGGGATGAAAATCATTGAAATGAACTTCTTGCCCGATGTGCAAGTACCATGTGAATCCTGTAATGGAAAGCGCTACAACCGCGAAACTCTAGAGGTGCGTTATAAAGGTAAATCCATTTCGGATGTGTTGGACATGAGTATAAATGAAGCGGTAGATTTCTTCGAACATATTCCTTCGATTTACCGTAAAATAAAGACTTTACAAGATGTTGGTTTAGGTTATTTAACACTAGGACAATCTTCTACGACTCTATCGGGAGGTGAAGCGCAACGCGTGAAATTAGCTACAGAACTTTCGAAAAAAGACACAGGAAATACGTTTTACATTTTGGACGAGCCAACGACAGGCTTGCATTTTGAGGACGTCAATGTATTATTGGGTGTAATTAATCGTCTGGTCGACCGAGGCAATACAGTATTGATTATCGAACACAATTTGGATGTAGTCAAAACTGCCGATTGGATCATTGATATGGGACCAGAGGGCGGTCGTGGCGGTGGACAACTATTATTTGCAGGACCTCCGGAAGAACTGTTAAAAGTCAAAAATTCGGAAACCGCTCGATTCTTAAAACATGAGATGAAATAAAATAAAAAAGCTCCATTTGAAAAATTCAAATGGAGCTTTTTTATACTATA
>NZ_SMBZ01000014.1 GCF_004342685.1 Sphingobacterium alimentarium | reverse complement strand
AAAACTCCATGTACTAATTTGTTTCATAGCTTTATTCACTTCTAAGCATATAGAGTTAAAAACGGAAACATCAATAAAGAGCTTTATGCACGAATGCAAAAAAATAACAGATGCGCGATTAAAAAATAAAATTACAAACGATGAAATAAAAATGAGAGCTACCAGAACTCCTGAAATACTCGATTTTCTAACAAAATTGAACCTGCTGACCTAAATTGGACAAGTCAGGACAATTTCAGTTCAGGCATTTTCTCTTTGATGTGCTGTCTGATTTTTTCTTTCAGTTCATCAGAATTACTTGCTGACTTTTTCAATGCTACCTGCATCAACGCTTCGTGAGGCCCGGCATTGTACAAGAAGATAGAACTAACAGGGAAAGTTGAGGGGTGTTGTCCAACATAAACCGATGAAATGGCAATATTGTCTTTGCCTAAAAGCCCGTCCAATTCTTTCAAAAAGGCTTTTACTTTTTCCTCTGTCTTTTCTATCCGTGTTCCCTCCGGTGCAGTAATCCTTACTTGGAATTGGCTCGAATTTACTGTAGGCAAAACGTCTTTTCCCGTAAACATATAAAGAAGACCAACCGCTAAAAGTGCAACAATAAAACTTCCCGTAACAATGACTTTTTTACGAGGCATTGAATTTTGGAGCATTGTACCCACTCGGTTTTTAAAACGGTCAAAACGGGTTTCTTTCTGCTCTTTCTGATGATGTTCGTTTTTCATTATCCAATTTGCCATTACAGGAACAAACGTCTGCGACAAAATGAACGAAACAATCATTGAGAAACCGATTGCCAATGCCAATGGCATAAACAATGAACCGGGAATACCTGTCATCATAAAGGCAGGTGCAAATACGGCAAGTACACAAAGCAAAATCAGCAATTTCGGAAAGGCGATTTCCTTACAGGCATCTAAAATCGCCTGTGCTTTGGTCTTCTTCATTGCGAAGTGCTGGTGTATGTTCTCAATGGTTACGGTACTTTCATCAACTAAAATACCGATTGCCAATGCCAATCCCGATAGGGTCATAATGTTAATGGTCTGTCCGAATAATTTTAGGAACAATACCCCCGATATAACCGAGATAGGAATAGTCAAAATAACAATCAATGCGGCTCTGCGGTCACGCAAGAAAAGCACAACCATTAAACCCGTAAGCAACGCTCCCAAAATCCCCTCAACCATTAAACTTTTTACGGCATTGATAACGTAAACAGATTGGTCAAATTCATAGGAAACTGTTACGTCTTCAGGCAGGTTTCGCTGAATGTTCGGAATGGTCCTTTTAAGGTTCTGTACCACATTATAAGTAGAGGCTTTTCCCGATTTTGCCACGTTCATATATACCGAACGCTTACCGTCAATCAGTGCGTAACCTGTGGCAATATCCGCACCGTCCTTAACCGTAGCCACGTCACGGATATAGACATTATCCACCTGACCTTTGAAAATCGGAATGTCGCCAAATTCTTCAACCGTTTTAAGAGTATTGTTGGTTGGTGTCAAATAGTTAGTCCCGTCAATATACACGTTTCCTGCCGCAGATGTTACGTTTTGACGGCTGATAGCCTCCACAATCTGCTCGGGCGATAATTGGTGTGCCCGTAACTTGTTTGGGTCAATGTTTATCTCAATGGTTCTCGGACTTCCCCCAAATGGCGGTGCGGTCGTCAAGCCGGGAATAGCAATCAAAAACGGACGAGCCGTAAAGTTGGCGATGTCCTGTAATTGGTTGTTCGTTTTAGTCGGACTACGGAAAACCAACTGCCCGACAGGTTGCGAAGAAGCATCGAAACGCATAATGAACGGTGGCGGCGCACCGGGTGGCAGGAATACCTGAGAACGGTTGGACAAAGCGTTTAATTGGGCAATAGCCTCGCCCATATTTGTACCCTCGTAGAAGTTTACTTTCATCAGGGTCAAACCTTGTGTATTCTTACTTTCTATACTTTTGATACCGTTGGTAAACAGCATCATATTCACGTACATTTTTGTAAAATACCCCTCCATTTGCTGTGGTGTATATCCATTGAAAGTATGGGCTACATACACTACGGGCAAATTCATTTCAGGCAGAATATCTACCTGTACATCTTTGACTGAACGCACACCGAAAAACACCAATCCAAGTACAAGTACCATTATTGATATTGGCTTTCGGAGTGCAAATTTTATCATATTATTCATATATAAATCTGGTTATTGTTGTTGAATAAAAACTCCTAAATCGCCTCTCGCCGAAGCCAATAAAAGCAAAGCCTGCCACACATTGTTTTGGGCAATTTCGTAATCAATCTCTGCTCTGTTCAAACTGTATAATGCCTGTGTATAATCTACCAAAGTAGTCAAGCCGTTTTCGTACAAAGCCGTATGCTGTTTATAAGCCATTTGAGCCGCAGACAACTGTACTTTGGTTTCCTCAAAGTTATCTTTGGCATTGTTCAACTGTGAATAAGCCATTTGGGTCTGTGCGTTGAGTTCTTTTTTGAACAAGTCGAACTCCTGTTGTAAGGATTGTGTAAGAAATCGTTGCTCTTTGACCTTTGTTTCTGAACGGAACAGATTGGTAATATTCCACGTAAGGGAAAGCCCCAAAAGGTAATTGCTTCGGTCTATCCCGACACCTTTCAGATAGTTGGAAGAATAAGCGGAGTTGTCCTGTGCATAGTTCGCCTCAAAGCCTGAACCACGACCTTGTAATACTCCAAAAGCCGATAAAGTCGGTCTTTTGTTAGACTTTAAGATTTCTTCGGATTGCAGACTTTCCTCAATCTTACTTTGCTGTAACTGTAACAAAGGGTGCTTATCCACTTCATTGTTCAGACTTGCTAAACTCTGTAACGGAATAGTGGTGCTGTATAAGCTGTCTAATTGGTAGGTCTTAAAGTCTTCGCCTAATAGAACTGCTAACTGTTTTGAAAATTCAAGCTCTCTATCGTAAGATTTGATTTGTAAAGATTTGGCGTTTGATACTTCGGCTTTTGCTAATTGGGCATCAACTTCGGGAATTAACCCACTCTTTGCCCGTGTATCTGTCATTTCAAAAAATACCCCTGCACGGTCAAAGTTTTTTTCCTGTACATATTTAATGCGTTGGCTTGCCAACAAATTCAAATAAGCCGCACTTACTTTAATTTGATGCTGAAATATTTCCTGTTCCAAATCAGCTTTGGCAGTTTGTTCTTTTCTACCGCCTAACTCAACTTGGTTTTTAATTCTTCCGAAAGTAAATAAGTTCCAATTAACATTGGCAAAATAGAGTGAGCCAAATGCGGCATTCCAATTTTGCTCTGCCAACGGCATAGAAGTCGAAGCCGAAGCCATACCTCCGTGAGCATACATTGTTCCGTGAAGCATATTTACCGTTCCGTAACTTTGCTGTGCTGCAAGGGTTACATCCGGGAGATAGTGTTGTTTTTGGAACATAGTATTTTGTTCCGTTGCCGAAACAATGGACTGTTTCGACTTGATTTTATCGTATTGTTCTACCGAACGATATAACGCATCTTCTAATTTTAGTGTTTGAGCAAAGCTATTATAACTCATTGCCCATACTAAACTTATAGATGCAATGAACTTTAATTTCATTGTATATAAAATTTAGAAATTAGACATAAAGAATTTGAGTAGTGCCAAAATTCATTGGATTACTTTAGACAATTCGATACGCTAAAATCAAATTCTATAAACGCAATGGTAAATATAAAGAGGGGTGCCGCGAACTGGGACTTTTGAAGAAAAATAAGAAGGAGTTTGTTTGGTATTATCTGTAATAAGAGGAAAATCAAATACAGTACCTAATGTTTTATTAGGAATTGCATCGCCCCAAAATTTTACAGAAAAATCAAATTGCGATTGCTTTTTAACACTATCTTCAACTTTTACAATTTTTGCTTCGTGCTGGCAGCAGTCTTTCTTTTTCTGGGTGAGCCCCTTTTCATTGTCTGCACAAATCGGACAAGGTTCGTCCGAGTTTTGATGTGCTGTATTCGTCAGGCTAAATGTCTTCATTGCCATTCCTTTGCACGCATGCGAGTATTGGGTAAAGCCTGAAGCCAATACCAAATAAAGGAATGAAAGCAATATGACAAACAGTTTTTTCATAAAAACACTAAAACATTGCAAAGGTAATTAATATATGTTTACATTGACACATTGAGAATCGAATATTTCAAAATTAGCGGTTATTATATCCAAATGGATAAGAGATGTGAATTAATTTTTCACAACCTCCTACCTTTTTTCTTTTTCCTCTTCATTCGGTTGGCAAACTGTTCTTCGTCGTAGTCCTCGCACTGTGCTTGGGGCAACAGGCTGAACAATCCCAAATCAGAACTCTACGAATGTTCCTGCGTGATAAACTCGAAAAGGTCTTTTGTCGGTTGGTGATCTATGGTATTCGTATTGGAAACAGGGCTGTCCTGTATCTTTAATTTGGGTTTGTTGCCGTTGTTCCACCAATTTCAGGACGATGGAAGAGATCGTTTCTACCTTAAAGACAAGGGACTTTGTACGTTCACAGGCTGCCGAGTACAAAAAAATGCTGCGGGCGGGCCTCATCGTTATCGATGATGTCATGCTGTTCCCGCGGGAAAAAAATGTCGCGGTCGCTTTCTTCAATTTCATCAACCAGATCTACGAATCTACTTCGATCATTGTAACGACAAACAAGAAGCCGACAGAATGGGCTAAAATGCTGGAGGATGAAGTTATCGCAACGGCACTTTTAGACCGGATATTGTTCCGAAGCGAGGTGATAAACCTCACAGGGGAAAGCTATAGAATGCAGAATAGAAAAACGTTCTTGGACAAATAAATTTTATAGCATACTTTTGGAATGGATTGTGTATTTATTAGTGCCAAAAATGCTGTACTCCAAGTTACCAATTATGCTGCATTCTTATTTACCATTTACAATAGCCTCCTGCTGTTCATACAACTGGATTTTACTTGGATAATTTTTACTTACATAACGCAATCTAGTTTGTACTTTCTTATTTACAGCTTTATTATTGGATAGTACCTCATTTAGTTTATCAACTGTAGCTTGAACGTTTTCTTTATTAATATCTGTCAAATCAGGAGGGTCAGGTAAATCATCCTCTGTTTTAGCAACGCTTTGAGCGTATTCCCAGATTTCTATTAATGCCTTCTTCATCTTCTCCTTATTGGTATGGATACTTTTCTTCCACACGAAGGTGTACTTGTTAGCATTGGCCTCAATTTTTGTCCCATCTACATAAACATCATCAATACTTAAAAGGCCCTCATCGGCCAATAGTTTTACTACTTCTTCAAAAATACTGCGTAATGCTTCTTTCAAGCGAACTCCACGAAATCTATTAATTGTATTATGGTCAGGAAAGCTCATGCCGCTTAACCACATAAAATTAACATTCTCTCGACATACCATTTCCAATTTACGACTACTATAAATATTGCTAACGTAACCGAAAACAAGTACTTTCAATAACATTTGAGGATGGTAGCTAGAGGAACCTTTAATTTTATAGGCTTCCAATAACCCTTGAATATTAATTCGATTGATTACATCATTAACAATCCGAACTGGATGTGATTTGGAAACCAATTCATCCAGGCTTAGAGGAATTGCCATGATCTGGTCTTGATAATAAGGTTTAAAGACAGGTACTCTTTTGCTCATAAAACAATCTGACTACAGCTTAAATATTTGAAAATCAGATGATTAAAACAAATAATATAAGTGATAAAATACAAAAAAGAGGCAGTCCAATTTGAGACTGCCTCTTCTTTATTTTGAGTGGAACATATTTAGTACGCTCCGATATAGAAACTTCCTGATTGGTTTTTCAATTTAGCTCCTTTCGTAACGGACTTCGTTTTGTAATTGATTACATATATATTTCCGTCCGCGCCGTTTGGTGTCATCGGCACATATAAGTTATCACCAATGAGTCCGATATTTTGGAATTGTCCAAATGTACCTACTAAAGCGGTGCCCCCGTTTTGAGCTGCCGTAAGACCCGAGAAGCCACTATCCGACTGATTGTCTGTAGTCAATTTCGTTGCGGTTTGCGCTTTTAAATCCACTAAGGCTAAGTGACCTCCATTTACACCAGATTCAGTATACATCACCAAGCCAATGCCATCTTTGACATATTTCCATGCACGAATCGAGATATTGTTGGATGCCGACAGCGCTGTTTTTAAGTCAAAATTATACGATTCATCGTATGTATTGGTTGCTGAATGGATGCGTAAAAATTGAGAGCCGCTGGTGGCTGTAGCTTGGTATATGTGGCCATCAGTACCTACATACTGTGTCATGGTGCGGTAACTGTGATTGTTTGCTTTTCCATTTTTGTTAAAGATCAACTTCGGATTATCCAAGGATGGATAATCCAATACCAATGTTGCTGTTCCTAATTGATTTGTCGTTGTTGACCAAGTTTGGTTTCCGCTACTATTGAGGGTTGATTTTTTGGTGATATCAATGCGAGTCAAATTACAGCCAATAAATAATTTATTTTGGGCTTTGTTCAGTATAGGCACGTCAATACGTCCAATTTGGTAGCCGTTTTGTTTTTGCTCTTCAGTAAATGGAATCTCAAATTCTTGCTTTGCGTATTTCATAATGGGATCATTCAGATCCAATACTGCAATCTTGGCTGTACTTTTTACGCTGACAAAATCTGCGCCTGCGCCTTCCGCGGAACCTGTTACCGCTGCGGATGCATAAACGCCAACCCCGATACCGTCTGCCGCCACAACCCATCGTGGAGAAGTGCCTAGTAGAGGAGCGGTATTGATTTCTTCGTTCGTGTCTTTAAATTTATTGCCGCCTTCTACGCTATATTTATTAAATACACCTCCGTCTGCTCCTGTATACTGGATATTATACAAGAAATTACCATTTGTAGATCCTTGCACACGTGCTGTCCTTTGTGATCTCAATGGATATCCATCCGCAAATAAGTTGATCTCAAAATTCGGATTAATCGCTTGTTCTGGTGTAATCGAAAACGCTTTGGTGCCTCCATTGCCTGCCTCTCCGGTTTCATCGGGATATGCGCCTGTCAGTGTCAGGTAGGTACGCGCTTTGTTATCTGGACCTGAAGCCGGAATATCAATTACGGGTCCTTGATCGGTTTTTTCGCAGCTGGTAAATCCCCCGAAGGCAAGTATAGCGACTACGAGCGTGGTGGATATAAGGTTGTTTTTCATATATTAATTATTAAAGTTGTTTATTGTGTAATTCAATTTGATGTAAAATGCCCGACCTGGTTTTTGCACGCCAAAATTATCATAGACTTCAGCGTTTAATATGTTTTTCGCATCCACGCTTATAACCATCTTACTGCTAGGGAGTCTGTAGCTGGCGCCGATATCATGCGAGAATTGGCGTGGGGTGGTAAACCAATCTGATTCATACCATATCGTATTGAATGGAGCAACATAGCCCATATTATAGTATACATTCGTGACTGAGCGTTTCTGGATAATATTATTCAACCGATATTGCACGTTTGCATTGATGGTAAAGAAAGGTTCGTTAGGAATCTGGAAGTTGTACAGACTATGGGGATTTCCGCGTTCGTCATTTTTCACTTTAAAGAGAGAGTTGAATTTGGAAAAATTGACCATTGCATTCAATTTATTTGCATAGATATAGTTTACCTCGCCCTCAAAACCGATGGATTGGGTTTTTGATAAATTGACGAACTGCGTAACCTGTATATCTTCGACTTGATTTTCTCTACCTTCTAATACAGGTTCTGTACGTGTCTGTTGAATTATTTTGTCATAGCCATTGCGCCAGAAAAAGTTCCCATAGAAAGAGAATGTATGTTTACTCTGATTGGATAGGGCATATCTTGCTCCCAAATTGTAATTAATGGCTAGTTCGGGAAGGATCTCGGGATTTGCCAATAAATTATTTTCAGGCTCACCAAAGATATGTCTTTCTGTAGGCATGATAAATGATTTTTCTCCCGAGAAGATAATATTACCGTTTTTAATGGCCTCGTACGACACCGTTCCGCCAAAGCCACGATTGTTGCGTGTGCTTTTATTGTTTGTGTATTGCATCTGACCATTTGATTCGCTTACGGGAATACGCTGTAGAGTTTCATAAATGCCGTATTTACCAAAAATGTTTGTCCTCAGGCGTCCATTGAAAGTTTCAGCTTCGTAATTAAGTGCTAAAATATTGGTGGTGATGTCATTGTTCGTGATCCACTTGCTTCTTTCGGGCACGAGCAGGTCTTTGTCGTTTCGCGTCGAGCTTTCGAACTTATGATTGAAGGACAGGCGATGGCCGGCATATAGCATATAGGAAAGGTTGGAGCGGACATTGCTGATAGTTCGGTCGATATCACTGATTACCGCATCACCTTGTTGGCCTTTGCCTGGCTTATAGGCAACATATACAGGAGCTCCTGATTCATTCAAAATTAAAGGTGTATAATCCCAATTGTATTCTCGGCTGACCGTATCTTGTAGATATGTGTTGCGTAGGCTATGGACTGCATTCACATTCAGCGAAAGCCCATTGATGAATAAATCTTTTTTGCTGTAATTCATCGTAAATACATGCGCTTGGTATTCATTGAATCGTCCAAAATATGGAGTGGTCATCGTGACACCATGCGGTATTTCTTTGTATGAATCAGACACATTATACCCTACGAAAAATTGGTCTGCCCATTTCGTATCGGTATATCCGACTTCAAATCGAGCTCCAATAGTTTCGAATTTGTCATTTGGTCTTTTGACACGATAGTAACGTTGCAGACGGCCTCCCGGACGAGTGTATTTGGAGAATTTGCCCCACATCTCGTAATTATTGTCCGAATGGTTGAAGAAGCTGGATGCTCGAGCTGTGAAACCATTTTTCTGATTGCGGTACAATCCGCCAATGTCCGCACGGTACGTATTAAAGGATCCATAAGAGATGGCAGCGGTAATATTATTGGCTGACGCATCTTTCTTCATCACCACATTAATTGCTCCGCCGATGTAATTGCCAGATAAATGCGAAGGAAGAACGCCTTTGTAGACTTCAATGCGTTCTATCATGGCAGGAGGGATATTATTTAGATTGAAGGATGACCCGTAAGTTGAGATTTCGATTCCATCCAAGAAAATACCTATTGTACTGCCTGACATTCCATTCAAGTTGTATTCGATAGGAGAACCTTCTCCACCATTTTGGCGTACACGTATTCCCACAGAACGGTCTAATAATTCATTTGTCGTCAAGTTACGCAAGGAAGCTTCTTTGGTCTCAATCACGGCCACGGCAAAACCAGAGGTTTCTATGTCTTTTTTCACGGTTTTGCGTTGTACCGTCACTTCATCTATTGAAATTCCGTCTTTCTCGTCAATATGAATATGTAAGTCATCCTGATTTTTGTCAACGGTTAGGGGTAGAACTTTGCTCTCTATTTCCAGAGAGGAGATATGAAGGTTGTATTGGCCGGCAGGAACATTTTGAAATGCATAACGTCCATTTTTATCCGTAATCACGATGTGCTCTGTGCCTTCTATTCGCAGGGTGACATGTGACATCGCCTTTCCGTTTACAGCGTGCACTTTCCCTTTGATGCTAAACTGCTGTTGGGCATAGACGCTGAGGTGTGCTGCAATAAATAGAACGATAAGATATATATTTTTCATCAAGTAAGATTAATATGTTAACTTTGATATCATTTAGATTCAGTCTAAATAAATATTGTGCTGCAAATCTAGATTTATTCTAAATAAGAAAATGACGAAATCGGGAGATAATACTTCACAATCGGAAAATATTGCAAAGTTTTCTAGTGATAAAAGTGTTCTGCAAGAATTCAATCTGAACTTGCATTACCTTTTATTGCATAAGGAAGGTGCAATTAATTTGTCCTCTCCAGTAAATGGGTTTCTGAATATTTTGCTGTTTAAAAATGCTGATAATTGTATTTGTCCTTATTTTATCAATCAAAATTCATATGTAATCCGAGGAGGAGAGAACGTTATTCATAAAGTAACCGAACAAGATGTGTTTGAATGGAAAAATATATATGAACGAAATGTGGGAATAGTCATTTTCATTCCGCATTCCTATCTGGAAGATTTTGAGCTCAAATTCCAACAAAATAGTTCGCGTTTCAAAGATGGTTTACTTACGTGCAGTGACAATAGGATGCAGTTATTGCAATCTCAATTGTTGGAAATGTACCAACAGCCTTCCTTATTAAATCAATTGAAAATTCAGTCTAATTTGATTGAGATTATAGCGCATCAGATCGATGGATTGATGGTTGAGAACGATAATCAGCAAGTAATTGTTGTAAAGAGCCATTACGACAAAATTATGTTGGCGAAAAAAATGATTGATAGTGATGTGTCAAAGAATTTTACGATTCCTGAATTAGCAAAAGAAGTGGGTACAAACGAACAATACTTAAAGAAGTATTTCAAAGAATATTTCGGTAAGACTGTGTCGAATTATATTACCGACCGAAAAATGAATTATGCGAAGGAATTAATTGTGAGTGGGGATTATCGTGTGGCTGATGTGGCCCGTATGACAGGCTACAAGCACTCGACACATTTTACGACAGCTTTCAAAAAATATTTTGGCTTTATACCCAATTCGTTGCGTTATACCTATTTACTCGCGCATGGAGCAAGAGAGGTTATCTCCGAATTGGAAAATTTTATTGGAATTTTATAAAAGAAAACACTTCACAATTTTGTGAAGCGTTTTCTTATCGGTATTATTTTTCAAGTTGTATTCCTTGTAAAGTCTGTCACTTTAGGGAACTATTAAAATTTATAAGATAAGGTTGTTGTAAAGTTTCTTGGCGGGATCGGATTCACTGAATAATTTTCATGAATGAAATAACTCAATTCGTCGGTAATATTTGCAATTTTAGCCAATATGCTGAATCTCTTTGCTGAATAACCCAAGGAAATATCAAAAGTAGTAAAAGGATCCACGGCAATCAGTCTATTTACTCCATCACGTTCATTAATTTTTGAGTTGTTCCAGCCAGCATTACGTTTACCTGTATAAAATGCTGAAGCACCTATTTTTAATCCCTTTAAACTTCCATTTTGAATGCTATAAAATAGGGTTGCATTTCCGGTGTGGGCGGTTGTTCCTACTAAGCGTACGCCTTCAGCACTTCCCGATGTTTCGGCATCCTTGCCAGCGCTATCCTTATACTTGATAATACCTAAAGTTTCTGTGTAGCGCATAAAGTTGTAAGCATATCCAGCAAGTAAATTCAAACCCGGAAGGATATTGCCATTCACATCCAGTTCAATACCATCCGAAGATGTTTTTCCGGTAAATTCTTTCATATTGGTATCCCCATTCGCAGCCCCATCAGCTGTCAATAAAGCCATTTGTGTGAATTTATTATTATTAATTCTATAAGCTGTAAGATTCGCAGAGAGTCTTCCACCAAAGAAATCATTCTTTATGCCTGCCTCATAATGGTCCACTAAAGAAGGTGTTAATGGTTGGAAATTGATGTCATAGCCTGTGTTGGGAATGAAGTTATTTGCGTAGCTTAAATAAATAGAGGAGCTAGCAATCGGTTGATAGATGAGTGCAAATTTCGGCGACCAAGCTTTATCTTCTTTTGCTCCAGCTTCTTTGCCATTGATCATATTTTTCACTTCTTCTGTTATCCCTGTCTGATAATTGAATTTTTCCGAATAGGGTGTTCTTTGATACGTGTACCGAATGCCCGCTAAGACTTTGAATTTTTCCGACAGCGAAATCAAATCCTGAATAAATGCCCCATATCTGTACACATCTGTTTTAGTCCATGTGTTTTTCGCATATTCGGGTATATCAGTTCGTGTGGCTACAGGATTAAATACATTTATCTGATCATACGCAGTGGATGGGGTAGTCGGCTTTGAGAGATCCGCGAAGATGTTGAATGCATATGCTTTTGTTGACGATTGATCCATGTCTCCACCAAAAAGAAGCTGATGTTTAACGCCTCCCGTATTAAAATTACCGATCAAATTAAGTTGTTGATTTTTGGTGAATTCTTCAGTTGCACTACGACTCAATGCCCTTGAAGCTAAGCCATCTGCATTAGCCTGCAATCGTTCAGACCCATAATAATTACGGTTATAGTTTTGAATACCTGCCAGAAGACTGAGTTTCCAATCGTCATTAAAATTGTGATCAAAAGAGGCTTGTCCGTTTGTGGAGTTGGTATTGTTGAAAGCACCCTTTACATTTAAAAATGTGTTTTTGCCTACTTCATTGTTTATTTTTCCCTCTACCGATCCAATTCCAAAGTCTGGCGTATAATTTGACTTTAGATAGTCAAAGTTGAAACTTAGTTCTGAGCGTTCATTGATTTTATACAATACGGATGGATTTATGTACACGCGATCTATCTTCACTACATCCCTATAGTTATTTGCAGATTCTCCAGTTCCTACAATGCGGAAAGCTACTTGTTGAGACAGTGGGCCATATACATCCAAAGTGGGTTTATACGTATCCCAGGAACCATATCTAAACGATACTTCTCCGCCATTTTCAAATTTTGGCTTTTTGGTGACTAGATTGACAACAGCTCCGCCCGATACGCCTCCGTAGAGCAGGGCAGCAGATCCTTTCAGAATTTCTACTGACTCTAATGTACTTGCTTCGATACGTCCACCGTTATTCGTACGTGAACCATTTTTGAAAATATTGTTAGCCCCTAAGCTGTAGCCTCGTGCGAAGAAATTTTCGCCAACACCACCGCGATTGGCACCCAACGCTATTCCGTTCGCGTTCTTCAGCGCATCACCTAAGGTATTGATTTGTTGATCCTCTATGACTTGTTTATTAATGATCTGAACAGATTGCGGCAAATCTTTATTGTCAATACCTGATTTGGCAACACCTACTTTTTTATTATTGACGGAGTTGTATCCTACAATTTCTACCTGCTCTATTTCGCGGTCGACTTTTTGAAGAACAATACTTTTTAACGCTGTTATGTCTCCTGTCGGAATAACGGTCACCGTTTCTTTTCGGTAGCCTAAACCAGACACCATAATATCAAAAGTGCCGCTCTGAGGGATAAATAATTGAAAGTTTCCTTGGGTATCCGATTGAACTTGTTTATTTCCTGAACTGATGGTAAAATTTGGTAGCTCTTTGCCTTTAATGTCAACTAGTTTACCTTTAAGGGTTGTCTGTCCGTACGCTACTGAGCATAAGGCCCAGGATGTGAACAGCGAATAATATATTTTTTTCTTCATGCTTATTTAAACTAATTCTAAATTACTGCAAAGCTAAATCATGAAGAAGCAGAATAAAATAAACAATCGGATAAAAAGTTTAACAATCAGAAATTTATCATTCAGAAAGTCATACAAAGAAAAAAGCCCTCTTTTACTAAAAGAAGGCTTTTGATAATTAGCTATGAATATTAATTAAATTTCCATTTTACGAAAGCTTCGATAGCTTCATAATCTGCTAAACCTAATTTGCGGTATAGACCTGCAGTATATGTGGTTCTATCTTCTGCTCTTACCCAGAATTCGCGAGGATCGTCCCCAGGGAAAACAGGTAAGTCTTTTTGCGACTGGTGTTTGAAGATCGCCAAACGCTTACGTTTTACTTCCTGTGGAGAAAGTGGTACCGCCATTTCGATTTCGTGGATTGGGAATTCGTACCAAGCACCGCGGTATAACCATAACCAACAATCCTTAGCCCATTCTTCAGTCGCACGCAATCGTGTCAATGCCTCCAAAATGATGTCAAAACAAACTTTGTGCGTTCCATGTGGATCGTGAAAATCACCAGCCGCAAATACTTGATGCGGTTTTACTTGGCGCATCAACTCCATTGTTTGTTGGATATCTTCCTCAAAAGATACATCTTTAGAGAATTTTTGTCTATCGTAGAAAGGCAAGTCTTGGAAGTGAATATTCTCATCCGGTAGCCCTACAAAACGTGATCCAGCGATAGCTTCGCCTTTACGGATATACGCCTTCACCTTGCGGATAATCTCTGGATCGATTTCCTTTGGTTGTTTCTTTGCAAAATAGGTATTAGATTCTTTGTACAACTGATCCAATTTGGATGCGTCATCACCTAATTCTCTAGTGATGTCTGTCGCAAACTCTAAGAATCGACGTGCATCATCATCCCATACCGCATTATTACCCGATGTTTGGTAGGCCACGTGCACATTGTGCCCTTGATCCGCCAAACGGATAAATGTACCCCCCATTGAAATTACGTCATCATCAGGGTGTGGTGAGAACAAAATCGCGTTTTTACGCGCTGGCTCTGCACGCTCAGGACGATTAGAATCGTCGACACCGGGCTTACCACCTGGCCATCCTGTGATGGTGCGTTGTAATTCGTTGAAGATACGGATATTGATGTTGTATGCTGGACCTTTGGTTGTCGAAAGACTCGACATACCATTGTTGTTGTAATCGTCGTCAGTAAGCTTGAGGATGGCTTTGTTCAATTTTAATGATAACCATACAACTGCTTTCTTGATCAACGTGTCAGTCCATACTACATCATGTGCTAACCAGGGTGTATCAAATCTTGTTAATAAACAAGCCGCACCTTCATCCAGAATGAATTCTACATTGTCGGACAATTGTAGGTATGTAGCTGGAATATCCGAGGAGATTTCGCCCTCAACTGCTTTTTTTACAATTTCTGCTTTCTTCTCATTCCAAGCCATCAAGATAATCTCTCTCGCTTTGAAGATAGTTCCTACACCCATAGTAATCGCTTTGGTAGGTACATTCTCCTTACCACCGAAATCATGGGATGCGTCACGACGTGTTAAGTCATCTAAAGTGACTAAACGTGTTCCAGAGTTTGGAGCAGAACCCGGCTCATTGAAACCGATGTGACCTGTACGACCAATACCTAGAATTTGAATGTCCAAGCCACCTAAATCGGTAATCTTTTGCTCGTAGGCCTCACAGTATGCTTGTACTTGGTCTTCACTTATTGTCCCATCAGGAATATTAATGTTCTCACGAGGGATATCCACGTAATCGAATAAATTTTTATTCATGAAGGTCACGTAGCTTTGCGCTGCAGTAGGCTGCATCGGATAGTACTCATCCAAATTGAATGTTACTACATTTTTGAAGCTCAATCCTTCTTCTTTGTGAAGACGCACTAACTCTTGGTAAACTTTGATTGGAGTCGCACCTGTTGCTAAGCCCAGCACTGCTGTCTCGCCTTTTGCCTGCTTCTCTTTGATGATGGAAGCTATACGATTTGCAACTTGAATCGAAGCAACATTTTGATTAGGGTATACCTTAACAGGTACCTTTTCAAAACGTGTTTCCTCTAATAAATTTAATCTTGCCATTTATGAGGTATATTATGATGAATCGTGAATTGCAAATTTAACAATAAAATACCCTTATTAATAATTAAAAAGCTAATTATTTAATATTTATTAGATAAAATTTTAAGTTAAAGCATTGCATTTCTTGAGCTTCAGGCATTAATTTGGTAACTTCTAAAAGATTAGCCTTTGCCATTTCTACTTTTATTCGCATAGAGTTGTGCGGTTCTTGTGTCATATTTTTATTATAAACTATACTAAATTAGTAGATTATTTTATATTTGGTCAAAAATTACTGCATCATGAAAAGACTTTTATTTCTTATAGCTTTTGTTTTGCCGCTTGCACTATGGGCACAAGACAAAGAAGAACTCATCAAACAAATACTTGCTAATCCCAAGGATGAAAATTCCATTCAGCTTATTCAACGCTTGAATTCGTATGATCCAGATCCAAAGGAGATGAAAGTTTATTTTAAGAAATTGGACAAATCGGTGCGTAAGTCTACCAAAGGAAAGATATTCGAACGCTATATTCAGGCTGTAGAAAATTCATCTGTAGGCAAGAAGGCTCCGGGAATTACGCAGTTTGATTTGGAAGGAAACCCTTACTCCTTACAGGATTTAAGAGGAAAATTTGTGTTGGTCGACTTTTGGGCATCATGGTGTCCTCCTTGTCGTGAAGAGAATCCTAAATTAGTAGCCATCTATCAAGATTTTAAAGATAAAAATTTCGAAATATTGGGTGTTTCTTTTGATAGAGATATGAAAGCTTGGAAAAAAGCCATTGATGATGATAAACTGACATGGAAACACATTTCGGACTTACAGCACTGGAATAATGGAGCGGCAGGAGTATATGGAATTAAAGCAATACCTCAAAATGTATTGGTCAACCCAGAGGGAATTATTGTTGCCCGTAACCTGCACGGTGATGATTTAAGAAAAAAGTTAGAAGAGATATTAAAGTGATAATAGGGAAGAAAAAACAAACTTCTTTATCATTTCGACGAGGAACGAGGAGAAATCTAATACTATAATTGATTTACTATTAATTTTAGATTTCTCCCCTTGGTCGAAATGAACCTTCTGTTCTATAATTTTTTTGTAACCCTCTGTCCTTTTTCTACCCAAACAACGCCCGAAAAACATCTTCTAATTTTCCGACGGGTCGGAGGGCAATATTATATTTCTTGGCATCTAATCCTTTTGTGTTATGTTTGGGGATGAATATTCCTTCAAATCCTAATTTCTCGGCCTCTGCAATACGTTGCTCAATCCGATTGACAGCACGGATTTCGCCAGACAGTCCTACTTCACCCGCAAATGTAATATTCGTAGGCAAAGGCATATCCTGTTGAGAAGAGATAATCGCGGCGATGACAGCTAGGTCAATAGCTGGGTCTTCGACACGGAGCCCTCCTGTTATATTTAAGAATACATCTTGAACGCTTAATCTGAAACCAAATCTTTTCTCAAGAACAGCTAATAGCATATTTAATCTTTTGGTGTCAAATCCTGTAGAGCTACGCTGAGGTGTTCCAAATGCTGAATTACCGACTAAAGCCTGTACTTCAATCATCAGTGGGCGAATGCCTTCCAGCATAGTAGCGATAGCCACACCACTCGTCGGCTCATCGCGTTGAGAGATCATGATTTCGGAAGGATTGGATACCTCGCGCAATCCCGAACCCTGCATTTCGTAAATCCCCAATTCGGATGAAGAACCAAATCTATTTTTAACAGCACGTAAAATTCTGTATACATGATGACGATCCCCTTCAAATTGCAGTACGGTATCCACCATGTGCTCCAACACTTTTGGTCCTGCGATAGATCCGTCTTTCGTAATATGACCTACGATAAAGACCGGAACATTGGTTTCTTTGGCATAGCGCAACAATTCTGCGGTACATTCACGCACTTGAGAGACAGAGCCCGGAGCAGACTCGATTTGTTGGGAGTGTAAAGTCTGAATGGAGTCAATAACGACAATATCGGGCTTAACAGCTTCCGCTTGTTTGAAAATATTTTGAGTAGAAGTTTCGGTGAGGATATAACAGTTTGCTTTCGAATGCTGCGACAAGCGTTCGGCACGCATTTTAATCTGTTGTTCACTTTCTTCGCCAGAGATATACAATACCTTAGATGCAGGAATTGAAAGTGCCAATTGCAACATCAACGTAGATTTACCAATACCAGGTTCTCCACCGATCAAAACCAATGACCCCGGGACAATACCGCCACCTAAGACGCGATTAAACTCCTTATCCGGTGTAATCAGACGTTGTTCTTCGGTATAGACTATCTCATGAATAATGGCCGCTTGATTTTGTCGTTTTCCCGATGTCGAATTGTTGGTACTTCGCCATTCCGGAACGCGCGAGGAGGGGGGGGTAACCACTTCTTCTACAAAAGTATTCCATTGTTTACACGAGGGACATTGTCCTAGCCACTTAGGAGATTCATATCCGCAGGATTGACAGAAATGTGCTGATTTTGATTTTGCCATTAGGCTAAATTAGTAAAAATATAGCTTAAAAATTATTTTCCAAATCCATTGTGCCAAACAATAAATTTCCTTTACTTAGGTTAGAAATTTCCCAGCCAACCTAATAGGGAAATCAATTACATTGTTATAAACCATATCCGATGATACGACAACAGACTAAATCGTTCTATTTACTTTTACTGTTTATAGTTCATTCCCTTGCATCTATTGCTCACGCAAAACAAGATTCAACCCGTGCGACCCCTTTCTTCAAGGATGGTCAAGCTCAAATTGTAGCAGCTTTTCAGGATCCTACGAAATGGATACGACATGATTTGTGGGTCGAAACTTCTTTTGATACAGATGGCGATGGTAAACTTGATCGTATGCACGTAAGTGTGACACGCCCTTCTCAAACTGAGAACGGAGAATTAAAACTTCCTATAATCTATGAAACCAGTCCGTATTATGCGGGCGTGGCTGGCGATTTGGAGGGAGTGATGTGGAATGTTAAACATGAGCTGGGTGCCAAAGCCCCCAAACCCCGCATCCACCCAAGTGTAGTGCGAACAGGTAAAAGGCCTATAATTTCAAATTCATTAATTAGACAATGGGTGCCTCGGGGATTCATAGTGGTGCATTCTTCCTCACCAGGTACAGGTTTCTCACAAGGTTCTCCTACAGTTGGTGGTGTAAATGAATCCTTAGCACCAAAAGCTGTCATTGAATGGTTGTCTGGAAAGGATAATGGCTATACAACTCCAGATGGAGAAGAGAAAGTGCATGCGTTTTGGAGTACAGGTAATGTGGGAATGACTGGAACGTCGTACAATGGCACATTGCCCATAGCAGCGGCCACGACAGGCGTTGAAGGCCTAAAGGCTATAATTCCGATTGCGCCGAATACATCTTATTATCATTATTACCGCTCGAATGGACTGGTACGTAGCCCAGGCGGTTATTTAGGCGAAGATGTAGACGTGCTTTTCGATTTTATCCATAGTGGTGCTGAAGATAAGAGAGCTTATAACAATAAGACTTATCGCGATGGCGAAATCTTAAATGGTATTGATAGAGAAAGTGGTGATTATAATGCGTTTTGGGCAGGTCGTGACTATTTAAACGCGATGAAAAACTTCAAGGCAGCTTTATTAATGGCGCATGGTTTCAACGATTGGAACGTAATGCCTGAGCATAGTTATCGCATATATAAAGAAGCAAAAGCCAAAGGATTGCCTGTTCAGATTTATTATCACCAAGGCGGACATGGTGGTGAGCCTCCGCATGAAATGATGAACAAGTGGTTTACACGTTTCCTTTTTAATATAGAAAATGGTGTGGAGAATGATCCTAAATCTTGGATTGTTAGGGAAAATGACAAACAAAATAATCCTACATCTTATGTAGATTATCCGAATCCTGCAGCTACAGCTGTCAAATTGTATTTAGGTCAGGGAGGTCGCTCGGCAGGGACATTGCAAGTAGCCAAACCTGAAGCTAAAACTAAAGAAGTCTTAGTGGATGATGTTTCTTTTTCGGGAAAAGATTTGGCTACAGCTAAGCAATCAGAGAATCGTTTGCTATATGTAAGTCCAGTATTGAAAGAAGACCTTCATATATCCGGTATAGCGAGTGTCTCAGTTAAATTAGCAGTCAACAAACCTGCCGCAAACTTTTCTGTATGGTTGGTGGCATTGCCATGGTCGGAGGATAAAAAAGCCAAAATAACCGAAAACATCATTACTCGTGGTTGGGCAGATCCTCAAAATTATAAATCTATTTCGAAAGGTGTTCCTCTAAAGCCGGGTAAGTTCTATGATTTAAAATTTGATTTACAACCGGATGATCAAGTAATACCTGCTGGTAAACAAATAGGGTTAATGCTTTTCTCTAGCGATAAAGAATTTACTTTATGGCCAAAAGCAGGAACTGAAATTACAATTGAGTTAAATGGCGCCATCATTACCTTACCAATTGTAGGTGGTAAGGTTGCTTATGAAAAAGCTACTCAGTAAGTAAATATAAAAATAAAATAAGCGCTAGAATTGAATCTGCTGACGCTTATTATTTGTTAAATAGTGTTAACAACAACTAATTTGGGACGTCAACTGTAATCTTTTGTCTTTTATTATCGTCTTATGATAAAAAGTAAGAAGTTATGAAACATAATAGAATTAAAACTTTGGGGTTATTTGTGTTGTTTATTGCATTCTCAATTCAAGCTATGGCTCAGCAAGTGATTACAAAACAGGATTTATCTAGATTTCCAAATCCTGAGGCAGGATACAAGAAAGTAGTAATAGAAGTGCCACATTCGGATAAGGACGATCAAAAGAGAATAGAATTTTCAGTAGGTAAATGGATGGAAGTGGATGGTTGTAATTCATTTCATTTACAAGGATTGCTCGAAACAAAAGACCTACAAGGCTGGGGATACAACTATTATGTGTTTAAAACAAACGGTCAAGTAACATCAACTATGATCGGTTGTCCTGATGCTGCTAAAAGAAATCTCTTCGTGACGGCTCAGCCAGAAATGATTCGTTATAATGGAAAATTGCCGATTGTCATATATGTGCCTGAAGAGTATGATGTGCAATTCAAGATATACAAAGCAGAAGAGGAAATATACTTTGCTGCAGAAGAAAGAAGTAAATAGCTGCTTTGTCCTTATTTCGAATGAATTATAAACGGAATGAGAAATCTCAGGATTAAAATATTGGATTTCTCACTACATTGAATTCTGTCCTAAATGACGTTCTAATAAAAAGTAAAAGCCTCGAATCATTGATTCGAGGCTTTTACTTTTTATTTAGAAACCAATACTATTGGTATTTCTTAGCATTTACTTTACGCTCATTCTCTGTTAAGTGAATTTTGCGAAGACGGATTGACTGAGGAGTTACCTCGATGTATTCGTCAGCTTGAATATACTCCATACACTCTTCTAAAGAGAATTTGATAGCTGGTGCAATACGTGTATTGTCATCCGTACCTGAAGCACGCATGTTTGTTAATTGCTTCCCTTTAACGATGTTGATTGTTAAATCGTTGTCACGGATGTGCTCACCTAAGATTTGACCTTCATAGATTTCTGCTCCTGGATCAACGAAGAATTTACCACGATCTTGTAATTTATCGATAGAGTATGCAGTAGTAGTACCTTTATCCAAAGAGATCAATACACCATGAAGACGTCCAGGGATAGTTCCTTTCCAAGGCTCGTAACCTTTCAAACGGTGCGCCATTACAGCCTCACCAGCAGTAGCCGTCAATACGTTGTTACGTAAGCCGATGATACCACGTGAAGGGATTTCGAACTCTAAGTGTTGCATTTCGCCTTTAGTTTCCATAATTAATAACTCACCTTTACGTTGTGTTACTAATTCAATTACTTTACCCGAAACTTCTGCAGGTACGTCAACAACTAAAACCTCAATAGGCTCACATTTTTTGCCGTCGATTTCTTTCAAGATTACTTGAGGTTGACCTACTTGCAATTCGTAACCTTCACGACGCATAGTCTCGATCAATACAGATAAGTGAAGAATACCACGACCATATACTAACCACGCATCAGGAGATTCTGTAGGAACCACACGTAATGCTAAGTTTTTCTCTAATTCTTTTTGTAAACGATCATGTATGTGACGCGAAGTAACCAATTTACCTTCTTTACCAAAGAAAGGAGAGTTATTAATCGTGAACAACATATTCATTGTAGGCTCATCAATGCTGATAACCTCTAATTGCTCAGGGTTTTCGAAATCAGCGATAGTATCACCAATATCAAATCCTTCAATACCAACAACCGCACAGATATCACCACAAGCTACTTCAGCCACACGACGACGACCTAAGCCTTCGAAAGTATGCAATTCTTTTACACGTGATTTTACGATTTTCCCATCACGTTTTACTAATGAAATAGGCTGATTTTCTTTGATTGTACCACGCGCAACACGACCAATAGCGATACGTCCTACGAAAGTAGAGTAATCCAATGATGTGATTTGCATTTGTAGAGTACCTTCCACAAATGGAGAAGGAGGGAAGTGATCGATGATCGCATCTAACAATTCAGAAACATCCTCTTTAGGTTCTTTCCAATCTGTAGACATCCAACCATTTTTAGATGATCCGTATAATACTGGGAATGCCAATTGCTCTTCAGTAGCGTCTAAGCTAAAGAACAAATCAAAAACATTCTCATAAACCTCTTCTGGACGACAGTTTTCTTTATCTACTTTGTTAACAACAACAAGCGGTTTTAAGCCTAAAGCCAAAGCTTTTTGAGTTACGAAACGAGTTTGAGGCATTGGGCCTTCAAAAGCATCTACTAATAAAACAACACCATCCGCCATTTTCAATACACGCTCAACTTCACCTCCGAAATCGGCGTGACCTGGTGTATCAATTACGTTAATTTTAACGCCTTTATATTGAACTGAAACGTTTTTAGCAACGATTGTAATACCGCGTTCACGTTCTAAATCATTATTGTCTAGAATTAAATCACCTGTACCATCATTATCTCTAAAAAGATTTGTGAAATGTAAGATTTTGTCTACTAATGTTGTTTTCCCGTGATCGACGTGAGCGATAATCGCGATATTTCTAATATTTTGCATTGAGCGATAATGTATTATAAATAAAAATTGAGGTGCAAAGATAATTATTTTGCACCTCAATTTTTATTATTTTATCTATTATTTTTTTATGGGTTTTATTTCATAATCAAATACTTAGATTAATTCGTTTGAAAATCCTTGATTGCAGGAAATAAATTGAGTTTTTCAACTCTATGGTATTAAGATGTTTTATTTAATCACACCCAATTCTTTGCCTACTTTTGTAAAGGCCGCAATGGCTTTATCCAAGTGATGATTTTCATGTCCTGCTGAAATTTGAACACGAATTCTAGCTTTTCCTTGTGGAACAACTGGGTAATAAAATCCGATAACATAAATGCCTTCTTCCAGCATTTTAGCGGCAAATTCCTGCGCCAGTTTAGCGTCATACAACATGACTGGAACAATAGGGTGGAAGCCTGGTTTGATGTCAAATCCAGCTTCAGTCATCTTCTCACGGAAATATTTCGTGTTTGCTTCTAGCTTGTCGCGTAATTCTGTCGTTTCGCTAAGCATATCCAATACAGCTACTGAAGCACCAGCGATAGCAGGAGCTAGCGTGTTAGAGAATAAGTAGGGTCTCGATCGTTGACGCAACATATCAATTATTTCTTTTTTGCCTGATGTAAAACCTCCTGAAGCTCCACCAAGCGCTTTGCCCAAGGTGCCCGTGATAATGTCTACGCGGTCTATAACATTGAATAATTCATGTGTGCCGCGCCCAGTCTTACCAATAAAACCTGAGCAGTGCGACTCGTCAATCATAACCAATGCTTCGTACTTGTCTGCCAAATCACAGATTTTGTCCAACGGAGCAACCGAGCCATCCATAGAGAATGCACCATCTGTCACAATTATTTTATGTCTTGCACCCGAAGCTGCTTTCAATTGTGCTTCTAGATCTTCCATATCGCAATTTTTATAACGGAAACGTTGCGCTTTACATAAGCGGACACCATCAATAATGGATGCGTGATTTAATTCGTCCGAAATAATTGCATCTTCAGCACCCAATAGAGGTTCGAATACGCCACCATTGGCATCAAAAGCAGCAGCATATAATATGGTGTCTTCAGTACCTAAAAATTTAGAAATCTTAGCTTCCAATTCCTTGTGGATATCTTGCGTGCCGCAGATGAATCGTACCGACGACATACCATATCCATACGTGTCGATTGCTTTTTTTGCAGCTTCGATTACGTTTGGATGGGAGGATAATCCCAAATAATTGTTCGCACAGAAGTTGATTACCTCCTGACCGGTGCTTACTTTAATATCCGCTCCTTGGGGAGTGGTGATAATGCGTTCTTCTTTATATAAGCCTGCTTCTTTAATAGCAGCTAGTTCTTGTTCCAGCGCTGGTTTTAATGTTTTATACATAGTATATGAGATTAAGTATGACCTACTAGTAATACAAATATAGTATATTTAAAACTCTAAAAAGTTGTGAAATCGTTTGTTTGATTTTAATAAAAAAAGCGCCGGATATTTTCGAGGGCACTGATAAACTATCCACTAAAAAAGTGGCTTATGAATTTTTATACTCATAAGCCCTTATCCTTTGTTTATTTGAATGCATTTAGCAACAACTCTTCAAATATGAGATTCTCAGTGGGTTAAATATGTGCTTTTTCCCTTTTTTTGATACTCAAATTTTTGAAGAGGACTTTTTCAGTGCCCTAATATTTTCCGTCGCTATTTCTAAGTCTTATCCGCTATGGATGTTATTTTGTAGCGGTCCACGTCTGGGTTCTTCCGATGAGTGAAAATCCCACATAGCCACGGACACCTAATTTGTCTCCATTTCGGGTAATTGTACATTTATAAGTTTTGCCTGATTTAGGATCAGTGATGCTACCTCCAGTAAATTCGTTACCTTCTTTTTTGAGTCCGCGAATAATTTCTAGACCTAATAAAGGCTTGTTCTTGAGGTCATCTTTACAATTTACACAATTGTCATTTGCGGGTTTTTGTAATAGTTTCACAATCTTTCCGTAGTATTTTCCGTCTGATTTTTTGAAAATCTCAACGATGGATTTGGCTTCACCAGTTTCATCGTCTACAGTGGTCCATTTGCCTACAATATCTGAATTGGATTGCGCCTGCACAGCAAAGGCCATAATCAAAGCAAAGCATGCTAATAAAATCTTTTTCATAATGTGAGTTTTATATTCATATTAAAGATAAAAAAATAAAAATTATGCCAGCATAGTATTTATAAAAAAGTTCGTAAGATTCTCATTCTTAATTAGACTTATTGGCACTACTTTTGACATTAAACACTAATAAAAGTTTAAGTTTTTTTAATAATTGTGTCATGAGATTTATTTTATCTTTACTCTTAACGGGATTGGTAGTTGTTGTTGCAGCCTATATTGTGCCTGGTGCTCATGTCGCGGGATTTTGGTGGGCAATCGTGACAGGACTAGTTATTGGATTAGTCAATGCTTTAATCGGAGGTATTTTACGTCTGTTTACCTTTCCACTTAACTGGTTGACTTTTGGTTTGATCTCGTTTATTATAACGGTACTGATGGTCATGTTAAGTGATGCTATTTTAGGTAGTAAATTTGAAGTTGGAGGATTTTGGAACGCTATGTTATTTGCCATTATTGTAGCCGTACTGGAAATGATAATTGGTAAAATCAGAGGCGAAGAAAAGTAATTATATAGCACTACACTACTACACTTATTTACCTAAGTCCTTGACTTAGGTATTTTTTTACCCAAATATTTTCTTGAAAAAAGATAAGACCTGTTCGGTCCGGGAGGTGTATGGGTACCAAAACATCTTACTCATCGGAAAGTATTTGGCTTCTAAGACTGCTCGCTCATGAGAGAATGTTTTAAAACCATATATTCCCAGAGACTGGCCGATGCCTGAATTGTTGACACCGCCGAATGGCAAGGCAGGATGTATGATATGAATCATGGCGTCATTAATCGTGGTGCCCCCAGCGGTGGTATGTTGTAAAACTCTATCTTGGTACTGCTTGTCTTTACTGAAAATATAAAGTGCTAACGGCTTTTCCTTCCTCGCTACTATTTCTAGGGCATCTTGGAGCCTCTCATAATAAATTATAGGGAGGATGGGTCCGAAAATCTCATCTTGCATGATGGGACTATTCATCGGCATATTTTTGACTACCATAGGATGGATAAAGAGTTGATCCCTATAATTTTCGCCTTTTACAATCCATTCTGCACTGCTGGCTTCAAGATTTTCTACATATGACGCTAATCTATCGTATTGTTTTTCATTGATGATACGTGCCAAGTCAGTACTCGATATGGCTGATGTTCCAAATGCGGAGAGTATTTCTTGTCGTATGGTTTTCTCAAAATCAGCAGCTATATTTTTGTCGATGAGCAAGTAGTCCGGAGCGATGCATGTCTGCCCCATGTTGACGAATTTTGCCCAAATAATATTTTTAACTGTTTCGCGCAAATTGACACTTTTATCGATGAAGGCAGGACTCTTGCCACCCAGCTCTAATGTCACTGCCGAGAGATTTTTGGCAGCCGCCGCCATTATAATCTTACCCACATTGGGCGATCCCGTAAAATGTATGTGATCAAATTTGAGGGACAAGAGATGGGTGGTTTCTTCCACTTCACCGACCATGACCGCTACATGCTTTCTTTCAAAAAGATTGCTGATAATATCATTTATTACGGCATTAATATGCGGTGTTGATTCAGAGAGTTTAAGTATGACGGTATTTCCTGCGGCTATACTAGCCACCAGATGCACTATCGGCAGCTGAAAAGGATAGTTCCATGGTGTGATAATAAGTGTATTTCCTTTGGGTTCGTAATGTAGCTTTGCCTTTGTGCTCGCAAAAAGCAGAGAAGAATTGACGGATTTCGGCTTAGCCCATCTTTTGAGATTCTTGATGAAAAGATCAATTTCCAGAAGGCTCGCCAAGATTTCGGTGGTCTCGGTTTCAATCGGACTTTTTCTAAAATCCTTATATATCGCTGCCTTAATCTCCTCTTCCTTGATACGAATAATTTGCTTAAGGCTTCCTAGCCAAGTCGTACGCTGTGCAATACTCGTTTGTTTGACTTGCCAAGTATTAGCTACCTGCTGGGCATATATTGCATCAATTTCTTCAACAGTGATTTTTTGCATAGGGGCACTTTTATAGTGGTTTCAACTTCTCTGGAGCCACATGCTGGATCAACGCCCTTGCTAAAACACGGTTAGGATCGACAGTCGGTAATCCAAAATATGTTTTTTCTGTCAGCGCCAGAGGCAGCTCAGTACAAGCAAGAACAATCACCTGTGCACCTTGGTTCTTTAATTCTTCGACTACCTGAATTAAATCCTCCTTGGCATGAGTCGTGACAGGAGAGGAATAAGCTTTGATGCCGTACGATTCATTATAAATGGCTTGATGAACCTTTTCCTGCAATACATCATCCGGAGAGATGCTTTCTATTCCATGCTGTTCAAGCATTTTAGTATACAAACCTGTGTCCCTGGTGCCTGTCGTGCTCAAAATTCCTATTTTATGACCCGCATACTGTTGCTGTATAAATTTAGCGGTTTCCTCGACCAAGTGAAGCACTCGAATGCTTAGCGGAGGTGTATTCAAAGCAGCTCGCAACGGATCGAATATAGCGGGAGCATGTGCTGTATTGCAGGGTATCGCTGCGATTTGCGCGCCTGCAGCATCCAACTCTTTTATTATTTCCAAAAAGGCATATGCTGGGTTTGTTGGTTCTTTACCAACGAGAAAATTTGTTCTGTCCACAATACGTTGCGGTTGGGAAGATAATAGGACCGGGAGATGCTCCTGATCTTTGAGTGCTACAGTTTCTTCTATTATTTTTTTAAAAACGTCGAGTCCAGCTAATGGCCCGACCCCTCCTACAATACCTATCATAATTCAAAAATATTAATCTAATTCTCCTTCGCGCCAATCATAGGCCCAAAAAGTCTGGTTGTTGTCCAAGAATAACTGCATTAACTTTTTCATAGCAGGAAAACCTTGGTCCGTATTCATAAAAGCGACAAGCGTTTCTTTGCGCTTAGGGTAGGTAATAAAAAAGCAGCGAAATCCCGGATTTGAACCCGTGTGCCAATAAGCAACTCCTTTTTCGTTGAGTTGCATGCGCAATCCCAGCGCGCATGGTACATATTGGTCGGTAGGGTCTACATCCGGACTTTTTTTGGCTTCACCTGCTTTCTCTAACATGAGCTTGTGGGTGCCTTTTTTCAAGCCTTTTCCTTGCAGTAGCGCCTGTTGGATAAATTTTGTGTAATCCGCAGCCGTGGTATACAATGTATAGGCTGCATTTGTCTTGGCATACTTGCCTAATTTTCGAGGTTTATCTAGCTCGTAATGACCATAGGCGGCACGAGGTTCTAGGGTGTCGTTCCAAACGATATTGGTGTGCGTTAATCCTAAAGGGTTTAAGACCTCTTCTTCGACCAGTGATTGAAACGATTTTTGGGTAATATGTTCCATCGTTTCTTGTAAAAAATAGAAGCCTTCTCCCGAATACATATAGTCTGTTCCAGGCTCGAATTGTAGGGTTAACGGTGTCGCACGCCACTGCGCAGATGGCACATCACCTTCCCAATTCAGTAGGCCAGAGCTATGCGTCAGTACCGTTCGGGCGGTGATTTTATCTCCATGAGTTGTATTGTACAATCGGTCGTAGGTGTAATAATACATTAACGGTTTGTCCAGCTCAATCAATCCCCTATCCAACAAGCGAAAGAAAGTGTAAGCCGCGACTACTTTGGTGAGTGATGCCGCCTGAAATCTTGTCTTTGAATCGATTTTGTCAGCTGTTCCAAACTTTTTGACACCCTGCGCATATAAGTCTGTGTTTTTACCTTTCGTATAAGCGATTTGTATGCCCGGTATTCCAACTTCATTCATGATCTTGTCTATTTCCAACCTCTTGGATTGGCTCCAAGCTTCTGAATGCAGGGCGACTAAGAAAATAATAACGATGCTGACTTTAGTTTTTAACAGCCTTAGGCAATTTGTCATGATTAAGCGCATTGTATTTTTTCAATATTTCTAACGTTTTCTTTATAGGTAATGCTTTTACGGTGCGGTTGTTGATCCCCGTCATGTCTTCTGCCATAAACATAGAGTTGAGCAAGGCTTCCTCTGTAGCTTCCCATACGGCCATGAATAATGCTGAAAGTTCGTCGTTGTGCACATCTTTTACATCCAACTCTCTTTGGTTTTTATTGTCATAAGGTACACGTACGGATGGATGAGTGGAGAAAGCGATGGAATAATCACCGGAACCATTGGACGAAAATCCGCCTACATTTCCAAAGGATATATAAGATCTTTTGGCTAATCTCTCGAGATTGCGCGAAGAAAGAGGGGCGTCTGTTGCAATTATAATCATGCAACTGCCATCGGCTTTGTAAGCTTCTTTCTTTTCCATCATATAAAAATTATCAAGCTCTCTGCCTACTGGTGCACCATTAATCTGCAATACGCCACCAAAGTTGGACTGTACGAGTACACCTACGGTGTACCCTCCTTTGGACGCCGGCAATTTGCGCGATGAGGTTCCAATGCCTCCTTTGTAGCCTAATGTTTCGGTGCCTACACCTGCCCCTACGTTACCCTCGGCAACGGGGCCAGATTTTGCTTCTCGAAGACTTTGAAACACATGATCTCGGTTCACGTGTCTACCGCGAATATCATTGAGACCTCCGTCATTCGTTTCTCCGATGACAGAATTAACGGATTTGACTCTTTCATTTCCGGGAAGATTGATCATGTAATCAATCAGGGCATCTGCTACTTTAGGGGCATTAAGGGTATTGGTCAATAGGATAGGCGTCTCAATATTTCCTAATTCTTGGATTTGGGAAATCCCAATCATCTTTCCAAAACCATTTCCTACATATACGGCTGCAGCCACCTTGTCTTGAAAGAGATTTCCCTCATGAGGGATGATGGCAGTCACACCTGTACGGACGCTTTCGCCAGATATGACAGAGGTCTGTCCTACCTTAACCCCGGCAACATCCGTAATGGCATTCCATTGACCAGTAGGTAATATGCCTACGGTGATCCCTAAATCACGCGCGCGGCTTCTTTTTTCTTGAGCAAATAATTGTGAGTCGATAAGTGTACAATAGCTCAATGCTATGCACAATCCATAAGTTAGTATTTTCATGGGGCAAAATATTGTATTGCAAAATACTAAATTACTTATGAAAATGGACCTTTTCGGCAAAGAATGATTTTTATTCCATGCTTTTTTGTGCTTCGTACTCTTGACTTAGTTTATCCATTCTGCGTTGTATCGCCACATCTGTTCGATGTGGAATCAGTTGGTTAAGCGCATTTTTTTCAATATCAACATTCGATGCGGATTCGAAGTGGTGCACAATATTCTGGTTTGCAACAGCGATATCATAAGCATCCTTATGACTCATCAGCTTGACAAATACCGGCAAGCATTCGAAAAATACAAATAACAATGTAATGAAGAACACAGCATATTGCGTCGAAGTCTCTTCTGTGCCGTCCGGGTTCTTGTGCAAATTGCTTAGCGCTGCATTACGATCTGCAAATCCCGCTACATTAATAGCGCTGTCGAGGCTTTTGTCGGTAAGGATTTTTTCATCCATTATACCTTCCTTGACCTTTCGTTGAGAAAGAAGTGCTTCTTTACCTTGTATGCGTTGGCGCAGTGTATCTAAAAATATTTCTTGCTTCTGAAGGTTGGATTCTTTCATTTTAGCATAGGGTCCATAGCCCAATACACCCGAGGTTTCATCGGTTTTGGTGCCGAATATCTCGTGATTAAGCTTTTGCCTATCTGTTTTAATGGAAGACTCTAAAGAATCGGCTTGTGTCTTCAATCCTTGTAGCTGCACATATTCGGCAGCATATTTATTTTCGAAAGTACGATTAAGCGTATCGATCGTGGCCTGCTGCTGCTTCAAATATTCTACACGGAGGTGTTCTTTTATTTCTTTGTCAAAAATCTTAAGCTCCAAAGGACGGGAAATCACCAGTCCGATAAGTACCGCCAGCAGAATACGCGGGAGGGCTTGCAAAAACTGTTTGAAAGTCCCTTTGGTCTTATCTATACTTAGTACAATGTATCGGTCTAGGTTAAATATGGCTAAACCCCAAATCAGCCCAAATACGATCGAATACAATAGGGCAAAGCTGCCACCACTAAACACAAAATATAAAGCGTAACCGCCAGCTAAAGCCGCAAATAAGCCTGTGAAAAATATTGTCGCTCCAATACTGATATATTTGTTGTATTCCTCCGGGTACTTTTTGAGGGTCTCTTTATGTATGCCTGCACACCACCAAAAGAAATTTTGTAGGTTGTTCATTTTATCTTATTTGCGTATGATTTTGGTTCAAAAGTAAGTATTGATTTATATTATAGAATTTATTTTCGGTAAAAGGTTATATTATGTCGGTGAATAAAGATGTTTTAGGATTATTTGCCTATTCGTGTGAATATATTTATCTTGGACACCTTGGGTTATAGAATAGTTCATGATTGCATGAAATATTGTTTACTTTTGCAAACGTATAAAAACAAAATAAATTGTAATGAATAAAAAAAGCTTCATTCCATTTTTGGTAGTTGCATCTATGTTCGTAGGATGCGGTAGCGAAAATAAATTACAGACAGACAATCCTTTGTTAGCAGCGTATGAAACGCCATTTAATGTTCCACCATTTGATAAAATCAAAGACGAGCATTTTAAACCTGCTTATGAAGAAGCGCTGAAAAAACATAATTTAGAAATAGATACTATCGTAAATAATAGCGAAGCACCGACCTTCGAAAATACTATTTTAGCGCTGGAAAATGCAGGGTCATTATTGTCAAATGTAGCGACGGTATTCTCCAATCTGAATTCAGCGAATACCAATGACAGTCTTCAAGCGTTGGCTAAAGAATTGGCACCTCAATTATCTGCGCATAGCGATGAGATCAAATTGAACGCTAAATTATTCGAGCGTGTAAAATCTGTTTATACAAACAAAGATCAATTTGGCTTGGATGCAGAAGATCAAAAATTATTAGAAGAAACATACAAAAGCTTTGTGCGTTCGGGAGCTAATCTATCCGATGAGAACAAAGAGAAGTTGAAAAAAATCAATGCTGAAATGTCCGTTTTGACTACTCAATTTGGTCAAAACTTATTAGCAGAAACAAATGCATACGAATTAGTGGTGGAGAAAGAAGAGGATCTAGCAGGCTTGCCAGAAGGTCTTAAATCTGCTGCTGCTGATGTCGCGAAGTCTAAAGGTAAAGAAGGAAAATGGGTGTTCACACTTTCGAATCCTTCGGTAATGCCTTTCTTGCAATATGCTGATAATAGAGAATTGCGCAAAGATATTTGGAATGCGTACCAAATGCGCGGTAATAACGGTAATGATAATGATAACAAAGAAATCCTTATCAAAATCGCTAACCTTCGTTTGGAGAAAGCGAAGCTTTTGGGTTATGAGTCTCATGCAGCTTACGTGCTAGAAGAAGCAATGGCAGCCAACGCAGCTAATGTCAATCAATTGCTAAGCAAATTGTGGGCGCCAGCGATCAACAAGGCTAAGGTAGAAGCAGCAGATATCCAAAAAGAAATCGATGCAGCGCAAGATACTTTCAAAGTAGCTCCATACGATTGGAGATATTATGCTGAGAAAATTCGTGTAAAACGTTTTGCACTTAACGAAGAAGAGATCAAGCCTTACTTTAGTTTGGCGGCGGTACGTGAGGGTGCTTTCGAAACAGCCAACAAATTGTTTGGACTGTCTTTCGTAGCGTTAAATAATGTCCCTACATACCACGAAGAAGTAGAAGTATACGAGGTAAAAGATAAAGACGGTTCACACTTAGGATTACTATATGCGGATTTCTTCCCACGTGAATCAAAACGTGGTGGTGCGTGGATGACTTCTTACCGCAAACAATCTACAAAAGATGGTAAGCGTGTAGCTCCTGTTATTTCCATTGTGTGTAACTTTACAAAACCTGTGGGTGACCAACCTGCTTTGTTGACTTTCGATGAGGCAAGTACTTTATTCCACGAGTTTGGTCACGCATTGCACGGATTATTGTCCAATGTGAAATACCAATCCTTATCGGGTACATCTGTATCACGTGACTTTGTAGAATTACCATCTCAGATAATGGAAAACTGGGCTTCGGATGCAGAAGTGCTAAAAACATATGCGAAGCATTACAAGACAGGTGAAGCTATTCCGGATTCATTAATTGAGAAAATGGATAAAGCGGGTACTTTTGACCAAGGTTTCGCAACTACAGAATATTTAGCTGCTTCATTATTGGATTTAAATTACCACAACATCAAAACTCCTATCACAGGTGATGTAAATGCTTTTGAAAGTGCTGCGATGCGCAAAGCGGGATTGATCGAATCTATCATTCCAAGGTATAGAAGTACTTATTTCCAACACATCTTCTCAGGAGGTTATTCTGCAGGATATTATGCTTACATCTGGGCAGAAGTATTAGACTCTGATGCGTTTGCTGCATTCAAAGAGAATGGTTTATATGACCAAGCGACAGCGACCTCTTTCCGCAAAAACATCTTAGAAAAAGGTGGTACAGGAAATCCAGCAGAATTGTATAAATTATTCAGAGGAAAAGATCCAGATCCAATCCACTTGATGAAAAAACGAGGTTTGAATTAAGGGAATTCCCTCTATCAATATAAAAATGGGCTTATTCGAAGAATGAGCCCATTTTTTTGTATAAATAATAGGTGTTTACTTTCTTTTCAATTTCTGGATGATAGCGAGTAGGCCTTTTCTGTTCTTCGCTTCATGGTAGAATTTGGGTAATTTTTCCAATAACGTAAAGTGTGTCCTGTTTTTATGCTCCCGCAAATCTGCGCCAATATATTGTTCTAGATAATCCAAATGCTCGCCATTTAAAGCATAAAAAACCTCATTCTTGAAGGGATGTTGTAACCACAATTCTACTTCGAAGTACCTATGTGGAGCGAGCCTCAAATTCCCCTTGATCCCGTATGGAGACACTTCCGTAGAAGTTTGTCGGTGAGTGCCACAATTCGTACAAAATAGCTGCGCTTTTTTTTGATCAACGTCCAGTTTGGCGATCGCTTTCTTCGAACAGACGGCACATATCACCCAGACTTCTTTTTCAAAATCGGATAGCACTTTATTCTGGTCTGTAAAACGTGTGGACATCTTATTTTAATTAATAGTAAATGTAGCTAATAGTCCTTTGTGATCCGAGGGCCATACATCTTTAGGCCGCATAAACTGATCTTTACCGTCGTTTTCGTGCTTTTGTGCATAACGAACGCTAATTTCAGGTCCCACGACTTTAATGTCTTTTAGTGTTAGGGTATTGCCTAATGATTTGAAGTAAATATAATCAATTCTTTCGCGTTCGTCAGCCTCTGGAGCCCAAGTTAATTTTTCAATCGGCGCATCCTTATTGAATGAAGGGTAGGTAAAGCCGGGATGTGTCATTGGATTAGGATACTGAAAGCGAAATGCGTCGCGATAGCCCGCGCCATAAAGCATGACTGAGCAGTCCCAAGGTACTACGGCTCCACGACGATCGTACAAGTATTTGTTGCCCTCGATCCAATCCAGATGGGAGGGTTCATTGAAATCCCCAGCGATAATTATGCTATGTCTGTTTGCTTCTTGTTGAGCATCCACAATTATATCACGGATAGCTTCATCACGTTTGCTCTTGCGGTTGGCAATAAGGATTTGTTGCACATCGGTAATAGGTTGTTCCATTTTATTCCAAGTCACACCATCATATCCTCGCGGGAGATAGCAGGCATAATTGGTATAGTCCAAGTGCACAGAATAGAAAACTAGGGGATGGTTGAAGATTTCTATTTTCGTTTTTAAGACCTGACCTTGCCGATTTTCTTTTTCGTATAAGGTATGCTGCGCTAGAATGGGGTACTTGGAAAGTGTAGCCACATCTACAGACTGTTCACTTGATCTGCCGTAATAATGTTGCCCTTTTGCTTTTAAGTCATGGAGAAGTCTAGAAACGAAATCTACTCCATGCTGATTATTGACTTCACAAAGCATTACCACATCCGCATTCTTGTCGATGATTTCATTAATAATGGCATCATACCCTTTGGGAACAACGGTTCCTTCATGCCAAATATTAAGCTGAAAAACCGTGAACAATTTCTTTTGTGCGGAAATGTTTAAGGTCAAACATAATGTGAATACTACAAGTAAGAGGCGAGAGAGCATACTTTAGATTATTGTTGAATAACCTAAAATATAAAATCCACGCCCAAAATCCACTATTAATTTTGCATAAATCGGTTAAAGGATTGCCAATATTTGTCTTTGTACATGTCAAAGGTGATTTCGTGCTTATGTTTGTGTTTTTGTTGGATTTGATAAAACACTTTCGAAGGTTTGCGAAAATCTTTGCATGCAAAATATATTTCTTTTTCGCCATCTGCCGTCTGTCTTCCTACATTGATATATCCGTCTTTATCGTGTAGCAATCCTATTATCTCGACTTCTATGTCGTTCAAAAATTCATAATCCGCGCTGCTCGGTAATCCATTGTTCGCAGGCTTATATTTGATGATCATAGTAGCAATCCAGGGATGCGAGGCTTTTTTGTCCCATTTCAAAATATCGGTATTGATAGTCGCCAAAAGTACATTTCCATTCGCTAGCTTGGCCTCAAACATCGAATAGCTATCATTCTCGGTATTGTGGCGTATCCCTTGATATCCTTCTACAAATTCCTTTTCTCGCCAGATGAGATAATCCTTTAATTTAGCTATAGAAATCAATTCCTTTTCGGCTTTGTCACGGCCCACCACCGTCAAATGATCAATCGTAGTCAAGGAGTTAAGTTCTCCAAGATAATTGTCCAAGAAAATATATACACCGCTTATGATTTGTTGCTTATCTTTTTCATTGTACTGCTCGTGTACGATGACGATTTCTACTTCATCGGGATATTGAGCGTGTTCAATCGGGTAAAAGAATAGATTTTCTTTAGAAAACTCATAATCTCCCATTCGGATACCCATCTGTTCGATGTTGGAGTCGGGTTTCAAGGCGACAAATTTCCAATTGTCCAGTAGGGGAGCTGCTTCAACAAGTTCTTCCACGAATACAATATCTTTGATGCTTCCGTCCGGCGTAAAAATGAGTTCCGCAGTATGCTCATCTTTCATTCCTGTAAGAAAATAGTAGCGGTACCCAAGTTTATTCAGCTCAGGAGCAAGTTTATCAAAGAATTCGGTTTCAATGTTTTCTCTGCTTTTTACACTGGAAAAAAAGTTCTTTTCGTTGTTTGCGAACCACTTCCAAAAATCTGAATATGTATATGAATCAGGCGTATTTTCCTTCTTAGAGAACATATTTCTTAGAAAATTCATTAGCATTAGGATTTAAGTTTTTCCGATTTTTTAATCAATGGTTAATTTAGCTAATAATTTTTAAATAAAAAATAGTTGCAGAAGTATTAAATGCCTGCGGAGGTAAACTGTAAATCATACAGCTTTCTATAGTAACCGTCCAAAGCCAAAAGTTCTTGGTGGGATCCCATTTCTTTCATTTCGCCTTTCTCCAATACGATAATTTTATCGGCCTTCTGAATCGTCGAGAGTCTGTGTGCAATGACAATGGCAGTACGACCTTCCATCAAATTATCGATAGCGGATTGGATTAATATTTCGGTCTCGGTGTCAATAGATGAAGTCGCTTCGTCGAGTATCAAAATACGTGGATCGTGCACCAAAGCGCGGATAAACGATACCAATTGCGCCTGACCTGCCGACAAAGTAGCACCCCGCTCTTGTACTTTGTAATCCAATCCAGTAGGCAATCGCATGATGAAATCATATGCACCCACTCTTTTAGCGGCATTGATGATTTGCTCGTCGGTGATATGAGGGTTTTGTAGCGTGATATTATTCTTTACAGTGTCCGAAAATAGGAAGACATCCTGAAGCACGGTGGATATATTTTTTCGCAAGAAAGTAAGTTCATAGTCGCGAATGTCTACACCGTCCAATAAGATCTGACCTTTCTGGATCTCGTAGAATCGGCTTAATATATTGATGGTAGAAGATTTTCCAGCTCCCGTAGCACCTACTAATGCTAAAGTTTCGCCAGGTTGCACCTTGAAGCTGACATCTTTCAAGACCCATTTTTCGTCATTGTACGCAAACCATACATTCTTAAATTCAATTGCACCACGGATGTGCTCCGGTCGGTATGTTCCTGTATTAGGTGTAAATTCGTTGGTGTCCAACACCTCAAAAATACGTTCGGCGGATACCATACCCATCTGTAAGGTGTTGAATTTATCAATCAACTCACGTATAGGGCGGAAAATCATATTGATATACATCAAAAATGCCACCACAACACCGGGAGAAATGACATCAGCAAGCACTTGCTTCGAACCGTACCACACCAAAAGTCCGGTTGCAATCGCTATGATAATCTCCAACACTGGAAAGAAAATAGAAAAATACCAGTTCGCTCTCACGTGTGCATTTCGATGCTCCTTATTTATGGCGTCGAATTTCTTCATTTCTTGCTCTTCACGAGCAAAATATTGAATAACCGCCATCCCCGAGATATGCTCTTGTAAGAAGGTGTTCAGGTTGGACACCCAAAGTCGTACATCTTGAAATGCAGACTTCATCGCTTCCTTGAAAATATATGTCGCCCACAACATCAACGGCATAGGAATGAGGATAATCAATGTCAATCGCCAATCGGTATAGAACATGACGCCTAGTATCACAACCAATTGCAGTAGGTCACCGATAATCTGAATTAATCCTTCTGAAAAGATATTAGCAATGGTTTCCAGATCAGAAATAGTACGGGTGATAAGTCGCCCGATAGGCGTATTATCGAAGTATTTTAAGCGTAAATTGGTGATGTGTTCGAAGACTTGAATACGGATGTCCCGAATGACAGACTGTCCCAGCGTATTGGTCATCAGGGTGTGGAAATACCGAATAATTGTCTGCGCAACTAATAAGGCCAACATCACGATGAGCATGCTGTTGAGCCCTTTGTACTGCCCATTCAAGATGTAATTATCCAAGGTATACTCGATAAGCATGGGCAATGCGGGAGCAACAGCCGCCAACAGAATGGTGAGCACTACAGATACCCAAAAGATGCCTTGATAGGGACGCATATATTTGGCTAAACGACCCAACAATCTGCTGTCGTACGCTTTTCCCGATATCTTATCTTGTTTCAAATCTAATTTTCTTGAATATATGGATAAATAACTCGTGTTAAGTACAAACCATGCGCAGGCACCGAAACACCTGCTTTCGAACGGCTTTTGCTCGCTAACACGTCCTCAATATAAGAAATTGGTTTACCTTTTACGCCAATTTCTAATAAAGTGCCCACAATGGCGCGGACCATATTGCGCAAAAAACGATCGGCCGTAATATGAAAAACAAAACCTTCATCGTTTTGTTCCCACCGCGCTTCTTTAATAGTACAGATATTGGTGAATACTTGGGTGTTAGATTTACTGAAACATTCGAAATCTTTGGTTCCTAACAAGTATTGAGCCGCCTCATTCATCTTTTCGATGTCCGGAATGTCGCGCATCAACCAAGACTTGTTAATCAGAAAAGGATTTTTCTGGCAATGTAGATGGTACTCATACGAGCGCTCTGTGGCATCAAAGCGTGCGTGTGCATCTTCTGCCACAGTAAGAATGCGTTGGACCGAAATATCAAAAGGCAATAAAGCATTTAGGGCTTGTAATGCGCGTGATGGATTATCGTTCAAAATAGGTTGTGAACTATCAAAATGCACATACAACTGTTTGGCATGTACACCCGTATCGGTACGTCCTGCCCCAATCGTTTCTATTTCTTCCCGTAAAAAAGTATGAAGAGCGTGGTTTAATTTTTCTTGAACCGACATCGCATTTGGCTGAATCTGCCATCCGTGATAGGCAGTGCCATCATAAGCGATCTCTAAAAAATATCTTTTCTTTTCGTTCACAGAGACAAAGGTAAAAAAAATACTTCCACAGATGAGGTAGAACAAAGTCATATTTCTGTGGTTTATATTATATTTGTAGTATTGTCAAGATTATAGAATTAGATATGATACAACGTATTCAAACGATTTGGTTATTATTAGCTACGGTAGTGATTTTGGGGTTATTTATATTCCCTTATTTGAATTATATAGACCTTGTGGGCCTGGGCAAGAAAATGTTTGTAACCGGCGAATATTCGGCTTCAAATAATGAATCTGTAAAACAAAGCAGCTTCACCTTGCAGACTATAGCAACGATATTAGTGGCCCTAGTTCCTTTGATTACGATTTTTCAATACAAAAACAGAAAACTTCAGATCAAGCTAATCTATTTGTCCATTGTCTTGATCGCACTTCTGGGTGTGTGGATGTATTTCACTTCAGCTGCTACATTAGATTTAATCAGCCAAAAATTTGGGGCAAATAATATTGGCGTAGGATTTTTCTTATTACCTATTGCGATTATCTTCTTGGCGATGGCCATTGGCGGTATTCGCAAGGACGAAAAATTAATTAAATCCGCGGATAGATTGCGTTAAGATTTTAGTAATGAGAAGTTTATTTTTTACCCTTTGCTTTTCCTGTTTGAGCTTTCTTTCCTACTCACAAGAAAAGGAAGAGCGAAAGTCTATTGATGTCAATGAAATAGAAATATGGACGAAAAAGGCCGAGGTCAACACAAAAGGAGATACCGCAACTGTCGAATTGTATTTGCAATCGTACCTTAAAAATCCCCGTGAGTTCAAGTTGAATACCTTTTCTACGGGATTATTGAGTGGTAGTGACGTGCCATTGTGGTATGAAACCATGCAATTGGGTAAGGTAAGAATCCATATCATGGATCGACAAAATTATCTTCATTATCTATTGACCCGGAATGAGCCAGTAGTGCTCACCATCAAAACAGGAGGTTGGAAGAAGCAATGGGGCAAGCCTAAGCAATTAAAATTGGCGATTGAGGATTATGAAGAGCAAGGAAAGATTTTAGAATATACAATAGAATTATAACAAAACAGCCTCGAAAATTTTTCGAGGCTGTTTTGTTTTATCTTGAGTAACGGAACTGTTGTTTGTCCATCAATCCCATTTGATCTTTCATCATCTTGATTTGATCGGCCAACAGTTTGTTTTTGTCAGCACGTTTCGCTTCTTGCAGATATTTCTCTGCTTCACGTTTATTGCGTTTTGCCATCATTACTCCTGCTAAACTCAATTTTGCTAAAGCTACATTATGATCCATGTGAAGACCTAATGAAAGTGCTTTTTTGAAGAATTTCTCCGATTGCAAAGGCGCGCGTTGAGATTCCAACAAACCTAATAACAAGTGGTAATAACCATGTTGTGCAGGGATAAGTTGTTTTTCGTAATTGGTGATTTTGCTTAACCAGCTTTCTGCTTTAGCCATATCCTGTTTACGGAAATACCATTGCGCTATAAGCATATATTCATGGAAGAAAACGGTCACCCATGCTAAAATAGTAACCAAGATACCTAAAATACCCCAGCCCCAATATCCAAACCAAAATAATACTACTGTACCTACCAAAAGTAAACAGCTAATAATAATACGCACTAAATTTGACATCTCTTCTTGTTGTAGTTTTTAATATGCAAATATCCATTAATTTAAGTAGTTATGCAAACTTGTTTGTACGATTCGCAGTGAAAAATGTACTTTTGTTATATGGAAAAAATGTACAATGAAAGCTGGGGACCCATCTTAAAGCCATTATTTCAACAAGATTATATGAAAAAATTGTCTGCTTTTGTTCAGCAAGAGCGTAGACAATTTGAAATATATCCTCCTCAAGATTTGGTATTTAATGCTTTCCGTCTCACTCGTCTACAGGATGTCAAAGTTGTCATCCTCGGACAAGATCCTTACCACAATGTGGGCCAAGCGCATGGGCTATCATTTTCGGTGCCCCAAGGCATTACTTTTCCACCATCACTGAAAAACATCTTTGCCGAGTTGCAAACAGATATTCCTGGATTTCAGACTCCTACTTCGGGTGACTTGACTAAGTGGGCTACGCAAGGCGTCTTACTGCTCAATGCGACATTGACAGTGCGTGCGCATCAAGCAGCCAGCCATCAGAAGCAGGGGTGGGAAACTTTTACGGACCATATTATTGCTAAGATTTCCGAAGAACTGGAAAATGTGGTTTTTGTATTGTGGGGGAGCTATGCTCAAAAGAAATCTGTGCTTATCGACGAGAGAAAACATTTAATTCTAAAAGCTGTACATCCATCTCCATTGTCCGTATATCGCGGCTTTTTTGGCAGTAAACCATTCTCTAAAGCAAATACTTATTTGGCTTCTAAGGGAAGAAGTGTAATAGATTGGAAATTGTAGCTTAAGCGTAACGCTCTTTGATCTTCTCGAAATCGTATTTCTTATTCTCAAAGCGTTCGAGGTGATTGATACGAATTTTTTTATTGTTCTGCTCGATATGTGTGAATAGCAAATGGCTGTCGTATGTGATTTTCCAAGGAAGATTTATATTAAAAATCTCTGTGGATTCGCCACGCACCACATACTCTAGTTTCCCAGTAGAGGTAAATCGTTTGATCACATATTGATTGGAAATGTCCGCTGCTGATATCGTAAACCAAGCCCCATCACCCACACCGCCTAGATAAACAGCATCTTTAGGTAATGTAATGGGTTTCGAAATAAAATCCATTCCGCCGATGATAAGGTCATTCGGGAAAAGGGAGGATTTCTTGCGTGAAACGTTGTCCCGCAGTTGTTTTACCAAAAAAATGAACGATTGGAACCGATTCATCTTGAAACTTTTTATTCCTTCCGAAGGCGTGTAGGAGTATATTATCCGATCATCCACTACATTAATCAGATTACTCACCGGGCTACTCTTTATGGTTTCGGGCAGATTCAACATGTGCCAAAAATGAAACTTCGTCGATGACTTCATCAGCATTCTAGTGATGAAGCGCGAACAATTGTTGTTGTTTTTGGCAACTGCTCCATAGGGAAAAGTTCCTTGTTCCACACAAGAATCGCCGTATTCTTTGGCTTTTTGGAAGTCTATTCCTTTTACGATAGAGAAAAACAATTTACCATCACCATACATCGCTGGCTTTAGCTCCTCAAAATGCTTGATAAGTTCGGGAATGTTGCGAATTTCGTTATCTTGAATTTCAGCTTTAAGCTGTATGTCAAGCAGTGGGTCCGAGAATTTGGAGCGCGCTCGTCCATATCCTCGAGGAGTAATATAGCGTCCAAAGTCATAAAACAACATGTCGCCAGTTTGGTGATCGATGATGACGACTCCTGTATGACCTACTTTGAAGTTTAGATTTTTGACAATACCGATTTTCTTGAAAAACATCATCCATTTTTCATCACCGCGAATCGTAGCATCCGGCCATGTTAAGATAATTGCAAAATCTTGATAATCGTTATTCATTAGTATTCTAACGGTACTATAGGTTCTTTTTTAGAGGTTGACATAATCATCATTGTCTGGAAAGTCTTAACAAACGGAATTTTGGAGATTTTCTCCATAATGACCGCCTCGTAAGCCTTTATATCTTTAACGTAGACTTTGAGTATAAAGTCACAGTTGCCCGTCACATGATGACATTCTGTTACTTCTGGTATAGCTTTGACAGCTTCTACAAATTCAGGAATGGCGTTGTGAGTGTGAAAATCTAGTGAAATTTGAATAAAAGATTTGATGCCTAAACCCAATTTTTCCTCATCCACAAAGGCATGATAGCTCTTGATAAAACCCGAATTTTCTAGTTTGCGTACACGCTCTAAAGTTGGCGCTGGCGATAAGCCAATATTGGTTGCCAACTGCAAGTTGGTAATACGACCATTTTCTTGTAAGAGGCGCAAAATTTTTAGATCAAGTTTGTCTAGTTGATAGGACATGGTACATCTTTCTTCGAACTGTAAATATAAAAAAATATACTGTAAATAAGATGTGTTTTGGGGTAATATTCGAATCCAAGCGATGGGCAGAACGCATATTTGATTTCATATTGTGTTTAAAAGTGTCATGTTTTGCTTTGGAAACCTTAATGAAAGTTAGCTGTTATATAGATAAAATATATTTATCAAGACTAACTGTATAGTTATATTCTATGTTGAATCATAGTTTTGTAAAAATATTTTCACAAAATCGTCCTAAACAAACAAATAAGTGACTTTTGTCACAAAATTACACTGATTATCCCCTTGGGCGTCCAAAATATGCTATTTTATTGGTATTTATATCGTAACTTTGTAGTCCCAAAAAGGTCAAATATAAACGTTTGATTAGTAAAAGGGGAAGCATAAAATATGAGTACCAAAGACGACGAATTACTGAAAGAGCTGGAGCAAGAAGAATATAAATACGGTTTTACGACTGATATTGAGATGGATATTGCTCCCAAAGGATTGAACGAAGATACAATTCGCCTAATATCATCTAAGAAAAATGAACCAGAATGGTTGTTGGAATGGAGGTTAAAAGCTTTCCGCCACTTCCTTTCTATGGAAATGCCGAAGTGGCAAAATTTTGAAAATCCAGAAGTAGATTTTCAAGAGTTGTCGTACTATGCTGCTCCCAAAGCCAAAAAGCAGTTGGAAAGCATGGATGAGGTGGATCCGGAGTTGTTGGCGACATTTGAGAAATTAGGTATTCCGCTGGATGAACAAAAAATCTTAGCTGGTGTAGTTGCTGTGGATGCAGTGTTTGACTCTGTGTCTGTGAAAACTACATTCCGTGAGAAATTGAAAGAAAAGGGTGTAATATTCTGTTCTTTCGGTGAAGCGGTGCAAGAGCATCCAGAGTTGGTAAAAGAATATTTGGGCACTGTAGTGCCTCAAACTGACAATATTTACGCGGCATTAAATTCAGCTGTATTCTCAGATGGTTCGTTTGTGTATATTCCCAAAGGCGTACACTGTCCAATGGAATTGTCTACATATTTTCGTATCAATGCTCAAAATACCGGTCAATTTGAACGTACACTGATTGTTGCGGACGAAGGTTCGTACGTGTCATACTTAGAGGGTTGTACAGCACCTATGCGTGATGAAAATCAATTGCATGCTGCAGTTGTGGAGTTGATAGCGATGAAAGATGCCGAAATCAAATACTCTACAGTACAAAACTGGTATCCTGGTGATAAAGACGGTAAAGGTGGTATTTTTAATTTCGTAACAAAGCGCGGTATCTGTAAAGGTGATAATTCCAAGATCTCGTGGACTCAGGTAGAAACAGGTTCGGCGATTACATGGAAATATCCAGGTGTCATCTTAAAAGGTGATAACTCTGTTGGTGAATTCTATTCTGTGGCTATGACGCGTAATATGCAGGTTGCAGATACAGGAACGAAAATGATTCACCTTGGTAAAAACACCAAATCAAAGATTGTTTCTAAAGGTATTTCTGCTGGTAAAAGCCATAACTCTTATAGAGGTTTGGTGAAAATCGGTCCGAATGCGGATAATGCGCGTAATTTTACACAATGTGACTCGTTATTGATTGGTGATCGCTGTGGAGCGCATACCTTCCCATATATCGAGAACAAAAATAAATCGGCGAAACTAGAGCACGAAGCGACGACTTCAAAAATCGGCGAAGATCAAGTGTTTTACTTAAATCAACGCGGTATAGATTCGGAGAAAGCCGTAGGGCTTATCGTAAACGGATACGCAAAAGAAGTGCTTAATCAGTTGCCAATGGAATTTGCGGTAGAAGCACAGAAATTATTAGCAATCTCATTAGAAGGATCGGTAGGATAAGAGAATTTGAAAATTAGATAATTTGAAAATGTGAGCAAAGAGAGATCTCCATACTCACATCTCAATACTCAATACTAAAAAAGCAATGTTATCAATAAAGAATTTGCAAGCGTCTGTTGAAGACAAACAAATATTAAAAGGATTAAACTTAGAAGTAAAAGCAGGAGAAGTTCATGCGATTATGGGACCCAATGGTGCTGGTAAAAGTACATTAGGAAACGTATTAGCGGGGCGTGATTCTTACGAAGTGACAGGTGGTGAAGCGACATTGGACGGTGTGGATTTATTGGATTTATCTCCAGAAGACCGCGCGCGTGAAGGTTTGTTCTTAGCTTTCCAATATCCAGTGGAAATCCCGGGCGTATCGAACATCAATTTCTTGAAAACTGCTGTTAACGATATCCGTGAATATAAAGGTCTTCCTCCTATGGAAGCTAAAGAATTCTTAGCAATGGTAAAAGAGAAGCAAAAATTAGTAGAATTCTCTGCTAACTTGGCTAACCGTTCATTGAACGAAGGCTTCTCTGGTGGTGAGAAAAAACGTAATGAAATCTTCCAATTGGCGATGTTGAATCCTAAATTGGCTATCCTAGACGAAACGGATTCAGGTTTGGATATCGATGCTTTACGTATCGTGGCAAATGGTGTGAATCAATTGCGTTCGGAAGGAAATGCTTTCGTAGTAATCACACACTACCAACGTTTATTAGATTATATCGTTCCTGATTTTGTACACGTATTGCACAATGGTCGCATTGTAAAGACAGGTCCAAAAGAATTGGCATTAGAATTAGAAGAAAAAGGTTACGATTGGTTAAAAGACTTAGATGCGCAAAATGCCTAATCTAATCGGTCACCGATAAAAATTTATGGTCATGAGCGGATTGATAACAAATAACATGAGTACAACAATAGCAAACTCTTTATTCGAACAGTTGACTTCTACTTTTCAAGAGCTAGAAGCTACAAACGAACCTTCATCTTTGAAAGCTCTCCGTCAAGAGGCTTTCGCTAAATTTGAAAAAGAAGGTTTTCCAACTGTCAAGAATGAGGAATGGAAATATACTAACATTCATTCTTTGGTAAACAAGACTTACTTGTTGAACGAAGATGTGGATGTTGCAAATTTGGATTTGAGCAAAGCGGATATTCCAGCATTGGATGCACACCGTATCGTATTGATTAATGGTCAGTATGTATTAGCTTTCTCTTCTTTAGAAGATGAAGTTGGTATCACGGTAAAACCAATCGAAGAAGCTGTTGAAGAAGCAAATTTTCAAAAACATTTTGCACAGTATGCTGACAAAACGGATAATACTTTAGTCGCATTGAATACGGCACTTTATACTTCTGGTATTTACTTGTCAGTGGGTAAAAATAAAGTGGTTTCAAAACCTTTGCATATTGTTCACGTAGCGACAGGGGGTGAAGATTTTTTCTCACAAACAAGAAACTTATTCATCGTAGAAGCGAATGCTGAAGTGGAAATTGTGGAGTCTTTCATTACATTAGATAATACAGCGAAAAACTTACACAATAAAGTAACCGAAATCGTATTGGATGAGAACGCAAAAGTTCAACACTATTACCTTCAAGTTGCAGATGCGGTAAGTAACTATATCAACCATACCGAGGTTTATCAAGCGAAATATAGCTTGTACAACAATTACAACTGTACTTTCCCTGGTGCTACTTTCGTGCGTAATAATATCAATGTGCGTTTGGATGCGGAGAGTGTAGAATCTCACTTGTATGGTATCAACCTATTAGCGGATAAGCAACTGGTAGACAACCATACGGTGGTAGATCACTTAAAACCTCACTGTGAGTCTTACGAATGGTACAAAAATATTCCTCAAGATGAATCAACTGCTGTTTTCAACGGGAAGATTTTCGTACGTGAAGATGCACAGAAGACAAATGCTTTCCAACAAAACAACAATATGTTGATGGGTGATAAATCAACAGTTTATACTAAGCCACAATTGGAAATCTTTGCTGACGATGTAAAATGTTCGCACGGATGTACGATGGGGCAATTTGATGATGATGCTTTATTCTACTTGAGAGCAAGAGGTATCGGCGAGGAGTCTGCACGTATCTTATTAGTACATGCTTTTGCTTTTGACGTGACTTCACGTTTTAACAATGAAGCAGTAAGAGCGTATGTGGAAGATTTAGTCGCTAAAGGCTTAGATAGAAAATAATTAGTAGTGTAGTTTTATATTTTTTAAAGCGTCTAGGATGTAATTCTTAGACGCTTTTTAGTTTATCTATCATTATCTTAATGATGTCAAGTCTAATCGGATCGGGAAACTATATGCTACCCGCACAGGCACTCCCCGCATAATACCAGGCGTCCATTTTTTAGCTCTTTTTAGAACTCTCAATGCTTCTGCACCTGTTCCGTAACCTAAGTCTTCCTCGACTTTCATATCCACCATCTGACCTTCTTGATTAATTATGAAAGATACTTTTACAGTTCCTTTTACACGATTTTGAATAGCCTCACGAGGATATTGATAACTATTAGCTACAAATAACCTTAATACATTTATCCCATTCGGATATTCAGGAGGTGTCATAAAGTTGCTGTTGTTATAAGGAATCTCATTGTTCGAAGAATCTTTGCTGTACCCACTAATAAGTTTTCCGTTGTCATAGGTCTCTTCAAATGTGTATTTGTTGTTCATAAATTCTCCGGACCATTTGCCGGTTTTTTTATGATTCTCAAAGTTGCCTCTTTCGATTGTATTATTGGAGGATAAAAGCTCTGCATAGCCATTGCCGTTGAATAGCGTTCTATTGCCTAGCGAATCATTATATGCCAATATTAGTGTATCGGTGACTGTTGTAGCATTTTTCTCTGTTTTATAAGGGTATTGGTAGGCAATCCTCAATTTTCCAGTGGGATGATAATATAAAGCAGTGTCAATTAAAATGCCATCATGACTAAAAATTTCTTTGCTCTTTATCTTTCCATCCTCATATGCCTGCAGCTTTTGTCCAATGAAAATCCTATCCTTGAAACTGGGGAATGTTCCTATTAATTTCGTCTTATTATTTTCGATGTATTTCTCAATCACCTGAACTTGTGAATTCTCTGCTAGAGACATTTCTCTATAATAATGTGCTTCTTCTGGGTTTTTAGTTTCTTTTCCGTCTTTGGTGTAGAGCGAAGTGAAGGAAATCTGTGCAAAGGCAGTGTTTATGCTGCAAATGCACCATATAAATAGCAAGATTATTCTAATATTCATTTTTATGGTTAATAAATTGAGATTATCTGTAAATATAATTTTTTTCTCCTGAAGCTGAAAAAGCTTTTAGCCTTTAAATCGACTTATCCTAAGACAGCAAAACCACAAAAAGGAAGGTAGGTAACTAATTATTTGAATCCCAATGCTATATTTGAGCAAAATATTGTGGAATGTTTAAGGAAGATTGGTTCAAAACCTACATATATATCTGGATAGGACAGTTTGTGTCCTTGTTGAGTAGTTCTGCTGTTAATTTTGCGGTTATTATATACTTAAGTCTGCACTACAAATCGGCGGAGGTATTGGCCTTTGCTGGAATCGCAGGATTGCTGCCGCAAGCTCTCATCGGCCCTTTTGCCGGTGTGTATATTGACCGTTGGGATCGCAAAAAGGTTATGATTTATGCAGATGCTTTTATTGCGGGTTGTACATTTTTAATGTCATTTGCATTTGTCGAAGGGGAAGCTAATCTTTTCTTTGTCTATTTTCTTCTGGTATGCCGCTCGTTGGGACAAGCGTTCCATACACCAGCAATGCAAGCCATCGCTCCACTAATCGTTCCAGAAGAAAAGCTTCTTAAAGTTTCGGGAATTAACCAGATGCTGCAATCTGTTAGCATGATTGCTGGTCCAGCGGCAGGAGCGCTCGCCATTACTTATATGCCCATCGCTAAGGTATTGTATCTGGATGTAGTAGGAGCTATCTTGGCGATTGTCTCTTTACTTTTGGTCACTATTCCAAAATTGCAACAAGAGAAAGCTGAGGGTACTATTTCTTCGGTGCTAAAGGATTTGAAATTAGGATTTGGCGAAATTCATAAGAATAAAGGGTTGTATATGCTATTTATATATGCGATGCTGACAACTTTTTTTGTGATGCCCATCGCAATAATGTATCCTTTGCTGACCATAGATCATTTTTCAGGTGGTAAGTGGGAGATGAGTGTTATCGAAATTGTTTGGGGTGTAGGTATGCTCGTAGGTGGTGGGATATTAAGTGCTTGGAAAGGAAATGTTTCTAAAGTGATCTTGGTCAATGCCATGCACATTCTGCTGGGATTGACCTTCGTTTTCTCAGGCTGGATAAGCGGGGATTTATTTTGGGTATATGTGGCTATTACCACACTAGGGGGAGTAGGAATTTCTTTTTTTAATGCATCCTTTATGACTATTATTCAGGAGCAGGTGAAGCCAGAATTTTTAGGTCGAGTATTCTCTCTGTATTTCAGTTTCGCAATAATTCCTAGTGTAATCGGTTTGCTTTTTACAGGTTGGATTGCCGATGAGATAGGCGTGGTGAATGCCTTCATTATAGGTGGCTTGGCTATGTGTGTGGTGGGCATATTGTCCTTTTTGACTCCTTCAGTCATGAATCTAGGGAAAAGTAAAGATCAGGAACAGCCTATTTAATATAGACCACCTCTATAGCAGGATTGATTTTCAGCAGTTCATTCACGAATATCTGGTTGTGTTCGGGCGTGACAAAGGCATCATCATATCGACCAAAAAACAAGATGATTCCCTTTGTATTACTGCTGGCGGGTTTGCCATTGAGCCAATTGCTCGCGTTTACTTCGATTTTTCGAATTGTCTGAATATCGATTGTTCCTTTGAGGAACGTAGATTTATAATGCAGCTCAGTGTCAATTATCCAATATTTAGTTGTTTTCTGGGCGATGAGATAGGCAATACTAATAAGACCATACGCACTCACGCCTACGAGAATCCAGATCATTACGGCAGCTTTACTACTCCAAAGAATAATTCCGGTAGGTATAAGGAAAAGCGTTAGAAGTCCGAAAATAGGTATTATAGGTTTAAAACCTTTTTGTGGATGAAAGACAATCATAGCCCTAAAATAAAAAAGCTTCTCAAATAGGAGAAACTTTTTTTATTGAGCGAAAGACGAGATTCGAACTCGCGACCCCAACCTTGGCAAGGTTGTGCTCTACCAACTGAGCTACTTTCGCTTGCGATTGTGATACAAAAATAAGGCTTTTTTAATTCTTGTCAAGACTAAATTTCAAAAATTGTCTTAAAAAAGTATAATACACTTAATTCTTAACCACTTAAATTTTTATCGCGTCCACACAATTGATGCCATCTATCGCTGCAGATACGATTCCCCCTGCATATCCGGCACCTTCAGCACAAGGATAAAGGCCATTTATTTGTGGATGTTGTAAAGTATCTTTGTCACGAGGAATACGAACAGGCGAGGAGGTACGGGATTCTACACCTACCAAAATAGCTTCGTTCGTATAATAGCCTTTCATTTTCTTGCCAAAAATAGGTAAGGCACCGCGTAATGCGCGATGAACAAAGTCCGGGAGCACCTCTTTTAAATCGACGGATTTAGTTCCCGGCTTGTACGAGTTTTCAGGTAAATTTCTAGAAACTCTATTTTCGACGAAATCCACCATACGCTGCGCAGGAGCCACAAGATTACCGCCACCCAATTGAAATGCTTGTCGTTCTATCTGACGCTGAAAATCCAGCAAGGCAAATGGGTTAGTTGCTGCGTCAGGTACGTCTTCAAGATTGATCTGGATTACCGTGCCTGAATTCGCATGTGGATTATTGCGTTTCGAGGGAGACCAGCCGTTGACTACAATTTCATCAAAATCCGTCGCACAAGGCGCGATAATGCCTCCTGGACACATACAAAATGAAAACACACCGCGATCATTCACTTGCTCTACGAGGCTATAATATGCAGGAGGCAGATTCTCGTGACGCGAGCTGCAATGATATTGGGCCTGGTCGATAATCTCTTGCGGATGTTCGATGCGGACTCCCAAAGCAAAAGGTTTAGCTTCCAAAAGCCAATCTTTGTTTCTAAACAATTCGTATATGTCTCTTGCAGAGTGACCTGTTGCCACAATCACGTGTTCAGCATCAAAGGTTTTGCCATCCGCAGTTTTCACCGCCTTCACTTGACCAAACTGTTCGACAATGTCGATTACTTTGGTGTCAAAATGAACTTCTCCGCCCATCTCCAATATGCGGTTTCGCATGCCCTCGATGATATGAGGAAGTTTATTGGTGCCGATGTGTGGACGTGCGTCAATTAAGATATCTTCATCAGCTCCATTTTCTACGAAAATTGACAATACTTTATGCACATCGCCTCTTTTGTTAGAGCGGGTGTAGAGTTTGCCATCCGAATAGGTACCAGCACCGCCTTCACCATAACAATAGTTGGATTCGGGATTGACAAGTCCTTCTCGGTTGATCTTGGCTAAGTCGCGTCTACGATCGCGAACCGCTTTGCCACGCTCCAGTAGGATGGGCTTAAGGCCGCGCTCGATACAGCGATAGGCAGCAAACAACCCTGCTGGGCCAGCACCAATGATGATGACCGGTTTGGCGTCAGCCACTGGCTTTAGCGCGGATGAAAATGTTTCTATCTGAGGCTCCTCATTGATATAAAATACCACTCGGATGCGGTAGAGCACTTGTCTACTACGGGCATCTATGGAGCGTTTGCGGATATAAATTCCTTTTACTGTATCCCTCGAAATTTTTAGTTTTTTGACGCCTTGTTGTATGATGAAGTCCTCGTTGTAGATGTGATCCGGACTTATGGCTAATTCGATTTCTTGTTGCATATATATTCTATTGGGTATTTATCCCAAAACATAATGCAAAGCTACAAAAATTTAAATTGAAGGAATTATTTCCTTCAATTTGGTATCTGCTTTGATTAAGATTATAAAATAAATAAAAACTTATTTGTATTTTTAGACAAACAGAATTGAATTATTACACATGAAAAGATTATTATTTGCCTTAATTGGTTTGTTTACAGCCTTCTCATTGAGTTCTTGTGGGTATAATACCATGGTAACGAAAGATGAAAACGTTAAAGGAAAATGGGCACAGGTAGAAAACGCGTATCAACGCCGTGCTGATCTTATACCTAACTTGGTTTCGACGGTAAAAGGCGCCGCTCAGCATGAGCAGGGGACATTAACAGCTGTAGTAGAAGCTCGTGCTAAGGCAACTTCTGTGACGGTAAATCCAGATGATTTGTCAGAAGAGTCTATTGCGAAATTTCAACAATCGCAAGATGCTTTATCACAGTCTATTGGCCGTTTGTTGGTAAGTGTGGAAGCATACCCTGACTTGAAAGCAAACTCTAATTTTCAGGAGCTTCAGGCGCAATTGGAAGGTACGGAAAACCGCATATCTGTAGAGCGCAGAAGCTACAATGAAGCCGTGCAGGACTACAATACTACGGTACGTAGCTTCCCGAACAACATCATGGCTGGAATTTTTGGCTTCAAACCGAAAGGGACATTCCAAGCTGTAGCAGGTTCGGACAAAGCACCGGAAGTTTCATTTTAAGAATATTCTTTAATCGATTGTATAAGATGAATATAGGTGCGAATCCGTATACTATATTCATCTTTTTCAATTATATCTGCCAACTATGACAATATTAAACGAAGAAGAACAAGAGCGCGTAGTGGACGCCGTGAGTGTTGCGGAGAATATGACTTCAGGAGAGATTCGGGTAGTCATAGAAAATGTGGTGGGCGACGGCAAAACTGCCATAGAAAAGGCGACAAAATACTTTGAGAGTTTGAAAATGCACAAGACGCGCCTGCGTAATGGTGTACTTTTATACCTCGCTGTACAGGATCATCAATTTGCCATAATAGGAGATACGGGAATAAATTCACGGGTAGAAGCAGACTTTTGGGAAAAGACTAAAGAGAAAATGTTGTTACATTTTCGAAATGGGGATTTTGCAAGTGGATTGGTAGCGGGCATTCACGATGCGGGAGAGCAATTGCACCATTATTTTCCTCGTCGAGAAGACGATGTAAACGAATTGCCTAACGATATACACTTTGGTAATTAAACTTGCACCTATGAAATTTTTTAAAGTAAATATATTTTCCGTACTTCTTTTTTTTACCTGTATACTTAGTGTTTGTGGGATAAACTCACTGTACGCTCAGAATCTTCCTGAAGTGTCGCGTACCATTGTGACGGATTACACAAATACCTTGTCAGCGAATGAAAGGGCAGCTTTAGAACAAAAGCTAGTCGCATTCAATGATACTACTTCTACACAAATCGCTGTCGTATTAGTCAATAGTACGGATGGTTATGATGTAGCGGATTATGCAGTCCGTTTAGCTCAAAAATGGGGTGTGGGTCAGGCGAAGTATAATAATGGCGTCATGCTATTGGCTGCTATCGGTGACCGCGCTGTGACCATACAAACTGGATATGGTGTAGAAGGAGCGCTTCCTGACGCTATAGCGTATCGAATTATTGAAAATGACATCAAACCTTCATTCCGGTCAGGCAATTATTATGAAGGCTTGGATAACGCGACGAACTCGATTATCTCATACACCAAAGGAGAATATAAAGCTGAGCGCAAACAACGTGTTAAGGATGGAAAAGGTGGAATAAGTGGAATCGCGGTAATCATTATTATTGTTGTGATTTTTGCCTTGATATCGAAAGGTGGTGGCGGCAATAATAAAGGCGGTCGTATGATCAACGGCAAAGGCTCGAATGATTTATTCTGGTGGATGCTGTTGAATGGTATGGGCGGCGGAGGTGGCGGCTCTAGCAGAGGCGGCGGTTTTGGCGGCGGATCAGGTGGCGGTTTTGGCGGTTTTGGCGGCGGTGGCTTCGGCGGCGGCGGTGCTAGTGGTCGTTGGTAGTATTGTTAAATGAGCGTTAAAACCAGACAAATAATAAATAACACAAAATATTCGCTGTATATTTAACCATATATGGCAACAAATAAATTTATCACAATGAAAAATATATTAATTGCATTGTTGGCTGGTATTCCAGCATTAACATTTGCTCAAGAAGATTTTACATTAAAAGGTAAAATTGCTTCGTACAATGCACCCGCTAAAGTATACTTACAATATGTCGATGGGGGACAGCGCAAACTAGATTCAGCAGCCATCACAAATGGACAATTTACCATAAACGGTACAGTAGCTAATCCTGTGGAAGCCTATGTAGTACTTTCGGAAGATGGGTCGCCGCTTCGTCAGCTAAACAATCCGGATGTCGGTTCTGTCTATCTTTCTAAAGGAGTTATTAATATTGAAGGATCTTCGCTGCAGACAGCAAAGGTTTCGGGTAATACGCTGAATGAAGAATTTGCTAAGCTTAAATCCTTAAAGAAGGAGACTGAAGATGCTATTGAAGGGGTAAATAAGAAGTATTATGCCGCTACAGATGAACAACGCGAAGATGAAGAGTTTGTAAATGGTCTTCGTGAGGAGATTGTTCCTCTTTTTGATAAACTTAAAGCGATAGATGCCGATTATATCAAATCCGCAAAAAACTATATTTCTCTGAACATACTTGATCAAAATCTTGGTGCTGACAATGTGGTAGAATATGAAGGATATTTTAAATCTTTCCCAGCGGATCTTCAGTCTAGTGATAAGGGTAAATCATTGGCAGAAAGAATCGCAAGTTTGAAGACTGTAGCCGTTGGGGCTATTGCTCCGGATTTCTCTTTACCAGATACAGCAGGCAACCAACTTGCTTTATCGTCGTTAAGAGGGAAGTATGTGCTAGTAGATTTCTGGGCATCATGGTGTGGACCATGCCGCCAAGAGAATCCAAATTTGGTAGCCGCTTTTAATAAATATAAAGAAAAAGGGTTCACCATATTAGGTGTTTCATTGGATAATCCAGGCAAAAAAGATGCATGGTTAAAAGCTATTGCGGATGATAAATTAGAGCAATGGCCTCAAGTGTCGGACCTAAAAGGATGGAAATCGGATGCTGCAGCATTGTATTCTGTGCGTAGTATTCCACAAAATTTCTTGTTAGACAAAGACGGTAAGATTGTAGCTTCAAATCTTCGAGGAGAAGCGTTGGAAGCTAAATTAGAAGAGCTATTAAAATAGACATCCTAATGAATATTGTAAAAGCCTTGAATATGTTTTCAAGGCTTTTTTTATTTAAATATGGGATATGGCTTGTTCCCAATCGGCAATAATATCGTCAATATGTTCGATGCCGACTGATATACGCAACATTCCTCGCGTGATACCCGAAACTTTCTTCTGTGTAGAAGAGTGGTGCGCGCCCCACATACTTGCTGGGTGAACGACCAAAGATTCCACTCCTCCAAGACTTGCGGCATTGGCGAAAATTTTAAGGTTGCTTAATATAGTCTGTGCATTTTTAAATTCTTGAGACTCATCTGTACCAGCGACTTCGATGCAAAGCATTCCGGTATGCCCCTTCATTTGCTTAGCAGCTAATGCATGCTGTGGGTGGGATTCAAGTCCAGTATAGGCCACCTTCTTGATTGCAGAATTTTGTTCTAGCCATTTGGCCAAAGCTAGCGCATTCGCATTAATTTGATTTACACGTAAGCTTAGAGTTTTTAAACCACGAAGCAACAGCCAGGAGTCAAAAGGACTTAAGCTAGCTCCCAGAGTAATGGATCGTCTCCATACTTTGGTAATGTATTCTTTGCTTCCGCAGACTATGCCTGCTGTGAGATCGGAATGACCACCAAGATATTTCGTGGCGCTGTGCACGATAACGTCAACCCCAAATTCCGCAGGAATTTGATTGATCGGTGAAGAAAATGTATTGTCCACCATCGTAATGATGCCTCTTTCCTTACCTAATTTTCCAACATATTCTAAATCTGTAATATCTAAGTTGGGGTTAGAAGGTGTTTCTATATAGATAAGTTTGGTGTTTTCTTGGATCGCTTGTGCAAAAGCATTATTGTCTGTTTGGTCCACATGCGTAACTGTAACGCCGTATTCGGATAGAAAGTCTTTCAAGAAAAGGGTAGCGCCTGAGTAATGTGCGTTTTGCGCGACGATGTGATCTCCTGCTTTTACTATGGCCAGTATAGCAGTGCTAATTGCAGCCATTCCCGTGGCCAGCACGAGGGCATCTTCAGTCTTTTCTAGATTGGCCACGATTGCGGCTACTTGACTATTCGTCGGGTTGCCATGACGATGATAAAATTCAGGATGTTTAGGTGTGGTCGCTGCCGTAATATATTGATCCAAATCCTCATCCGCAAAATAGGTAGAGGTCTGGTAAATGGGAGTAACTACAGCCTTTGTCTGGTTGTGCTCTTCACCCATGTGTATCAAGTTCGTTTCCGTCTTTCTCATTTGTAATAGGTTTTCTCAAAGCTAAAAAATATCCATTAAATACAAGTGACAAAACAGTCGTCTACAAGTAAGATTTAAATAGATTTATTTCTATATTGCAGTATTGTTAACTAGAATATGAAAAGAATACTAGCCTTTATTATTACCTGCAGCTTAAGTTCACTAGCGATGGCGCAACTTAAGTCTCCCCAAGAATTTTTAGGATATCAAATAGGGACCAAGATTACACCGCATTGGAAAGTGTTGGAATACTACAAGCATGTGTCTACTCAGGTTCCCAATCAGGTGAAGTATGAGCAATATGGGGTATCCTTTGAAGGAAGACCCATGTATGTATTTTTTATTTCTTCTGGTAAGAATATATCAAGGCTAGAGGATATTCGGAAAAGTAATTTACAAATTGCGGGAGAGACAAAGGGAAGTGGGACCGTGCGAGATATGCCTGCCATCATATGGATGAGTAACAATGCACATGGGAATGAGACTTCTTCGATGGAGTCCTCCATGATGACCTTATATCAACTGGTGAATCAGCAAAATTCTGCATCACAAAAGCAATTAGAAAATACATTGGTAATTATAGATCCGTGTCTGAATCCTGATGGAACTGAGCGTTATAATAATTGGCAAAATGGAATTCTAGGAGCCAAATATCATCCCGATCTATATGCGAGGGAACATAGCGAACCGTGGCCTGGAGGGCGTGTGAATCATTATTATTTTGACTTAAATCGTGACTGGGCATGGCAGACTCAAGTAGAAAGTCAGCAACGTATGAAAATCTACAATGCTTGGTTGCCACATATTCATATTGACTTCCATGAAATGGGTATTAACGCGCCTTATTATTTCCCTCCTGCAGCTGAACCACTGCATGAAGTGATAACACCGTGGCAAAGAGAGTTTCAAACGACCATCGGGCAGCACAATGCTAAATATTTTGATCAAAAAGGCTGGTTGTATTTTACCAAAGAACGCTTTGACTTATTCTATCCATCCTACGGCGATACTTACCCGATATATTCAGGTGCTATTGGTATGACGTACGAGAAAGCGGGAAATAGTTCTGCTGGCTTGGGCGTGTATACCGATCAGAAAGATACGCTGACTTTGGTAGATCGAGCTATACAACATCATGCATCAGGTATGAATTTGGTGGAAATCGTGTCACAAAACTCCTCCAAAGTCGTGGAAGAATTTAAAAGTTTCTATACCAAAGCGAACAGCGGTGAGTTGGCATCTTTTCAAAGTTATATTATTAAATATGAGCCAAATCATGAATCACGCATTCGGTCGTTATTGGATTTGATGGACAAAAATAATATCCGTTACTATACTGCAGAAGGAACTTTCAAAGGACTTGATTATTCAACTAAGAAATCCACAACTTATACGGCCAAGACTAAAGATTTGGTAATTCCGGGCAACCAACCCAAAGCTGCGTTGGTGCGCGTCTTGTTTGAGCCGGAAGCTAAGTTGAAGGACTCTGTCACATATGATATCACTGCATGGTCGATGCCTTACGTATATGGTCTTCAAGGTGTCGCGAGTCAAACCAAAGTAAGCGGTATCAAGCCGTATGCGCTTGAGAAAGTGAATAATACGATAGGCAATAGTTTTGGCTATGCTATTAAATGGGATGGTTTTTCGTCGGCTCAGCTGTTAGCATCATTATTACAAAAGAAAATAAGTGTGAAGCGTTCGGACTATGCTTTCAAATTAAATGGGGAAGATTTTCCGCGTGGTTCGTTGTTGGTTATGTCTTCTACAAATAAGGCACAGGAGATCCAGAAATCTTTAAAGGAACTAGCGGATAAACACAGTGTCAAGGTATATACCATCAGTTCGGGCATCCTCGAAGGAGCAAAGGATTTGGGTAGTTCAGATGTAAAAACTATCAAGGCGCCTAAAGTTCTTATGCTAGCTGGTGAAGGTCAACGCGCTTTGAATGTTGGCGAAGTGTGGCACTATTTCGATCAACAATTGCAATACCCTATTATTTTGGTGCATCCGAAAGATATAGGACGTATCAAATGGTCAGAAATAGATGTGTTTATTATGCCTGGCGGAAGTTATCCTTTCTTAAATGATAAGACGCAGGGGGAAAATTTTGCCAATTGGCTACGTGCAGGCGGTAAGGTGATTGCACTAGAAAGTGCAGTAGCGCAGCTTTCCGCGCAAAGTTGGGTAAAGCTTAAGCCTGTAAAGCAGGATACTACTGCAAAGGCCAAGGAAGACCCATTGAAGCCTTATGCTGATCGTGAGCGCGAATCATTGAAAGAATATACAGCTGGTGCGATTTACAAAGTGGACTTCGATGCTACACATCCGTTAATGTACGGCAACAAAGAATATTATACATTACGTCAAAACGGAACGCTTTATCAATACTATAAAGATGGTGCGGGCTGGAATGTCGGTTATATCCATGAGAATGCCTTAATGAGTGGTTTTGTAGGTCAGCACCTAAGCAAGCAAATTAAAAATGGTTTAGTCTTCGGAACAGAATCCGTAGGGGCAGGCACTATCGTTTATCTCGTGGATAATGTTTTGTTCCGAAATTTTTGGGATTCAGGCAAGCTGGTAATGGCAAATGCTGTTTTTCAAGTGGATTAAAGCTATCAGCCATTTTATGGTCGTCATTTCGAATGAAATGTAACGGAATAGAGAAATCTAAAGTTTTAACAACTAATCGTTTAGATTTCTCACTCCACGGTGTTTCTTTTGAAATGACGATTTGCTTATTTAAACCATCTGCTTCAACAAATGCAAAGCATAATCTATCGTTGTAATATTGCTTAATGCTAAGCGCAACTGTCCTTTTACTTCTTTTAAATTACTAATCGATGGGTTTGCGCCTACAAATGCCAATACCTTTCCAAACTGTTCGGATTCGTAATAGCTGGATTTGGCATTATTGACAAAGAAACCTTTGAGGGTCTGTTTTTTGTACATAATCTTCTCGAACCCAATCTCTTTACCCAACCACTGCAAGCGCAACGTGTTGAATAGTTCAAATACAGGTGCAGGAATAGGACCAAATCGGTCTTCTAATTCCTTCTCAAAGGCTGTTAATTGCTGCTCATTCTCCAGTTTCGCAATCTCGTTATATAAGTTATAGCGTTCGCCAATATTCGTCACATACTCGTCCGGGATCATCACTTCCAAATCGGTGTCAATCTGCGTAAAGGACACATACTTACGGTTTTGCTCGTCAGCAAATAGATCCCCAAACTCATCATCCTTCAACTCTTGAACCGCTTCGTCCAAAATCTTATTGTACATTTCAAAACCAATCTCCGCGATAAATCCCGACTGCTCGGCACCCAGCAGATTGCCCGAACCCCGAATATCCAAATCACGCATAGCGACATTAAAACCCGAACCGAGCTCCGAGAATTCCTCGATCGCCGAAAGACGTTTGTATGCTTCTGGAGTCAGGGTAGACATCGGAGGACTCAACAAGTAACAAAACGCTTTTTTATTCGAACGCCCTACGCGACCGCGCATCTGGTGCAAGTCACTCAATCCAAACATATGTGCGTGGTTGATTATAATCGTATTGGCATTTGGTATATCCAATCCTGCCTCAATAATAGTCGTAGCAACGAGAACATCAAATTCGTGGTTGATAAATTTCAGCATCACATCTTCCAAGTCATCACCTTCCAACTGGCCATGAGCTACACCTACGCGCGCCCCAGGTACTAGCTTTTGTATCATCGCACCCAGTTGCTTCAAATCCGCCACACGATTGTGAATGAAGAACACCTGACCACCTCTGTCAATCTCGTAAGAAACGGCTTCTTGAATTAGCGTCTCATTGAATACGTGCAATTCGGTTTGTACCGGTTGTCTATTCGGAGGAGGCGTAGAAATAATGCTTAGATCACGTGCTCCCATCAGCGAAAAGTGGAGCGTACGTGGAATAGGTGTTGCGGTCAGTGTCAACGAATCTACATTCGCGCGCATCACTTTTAGTTTCTCTTTGACTGAAACGCCAAACTTTTGTTCTTCGTCAATTATCATCAATCCAAGATCCTTGAATTTCACATCTTTACTCACCAACCGATGGGTACCAATGATAATATCCACTTTTCCTTCGGCAAGTTTCTGTAGAGTCTCCTTGATTTGCTTTGTCGACTTAAAGCGGTTGATGTAATCAATATTAGCGGGTAGGCCTTTTAAGCGTTCCGAGAATGTGCGAAAGTGTTGTAAGGCCAAAATGGTAGTGGGCACCAATACAGCCACCTGCTTGCTGTCTGCTACAGCTTTGAAAGCTGCGCGGATTGCCACTTCGGTCTTGCCAAAACCCACATCTCCACAGACTAATCTATCCATCGGATGCGGTGATTCCATGTCACGCTTCACATCGGCTGTAGCCTTTTCTTGATCCGGCGTGTCTTCGTAGATGAAGGATGCTTCAAGTTCTTTTTGTAAGTAGGAATCAGGACTAAAGGCATTCCCTGTTTGTGCTTTACGCACCGCATAAAGTTTAATTAAGTCACGCGCAATATCTTTAACCTTTTTCTTGGTTGTTTTTTTAAGCTTGTCCCAAGTATCCGTGCCCAATTTATTCATCTTCGGCACGGTTCCTTCCTTACCTGAATATTTGGAAATACGGTTTAGGGAGTTGATATTGACATACAAAAGGTCATTGTCTGCATATATCAGACGAATCATCTCTTGCGTTTTGCCGTTGACATCAACCTTTTCTAGACCGGCATATTTACCTACACCGTGGTCGATGTGTGTGATGTAATCGCCCGGCTTGAGATCACGCAATTCCTTCAGTGTAATTGCTTGCGAGCGCTCGTAGGCTTTTATGCGTTTGTATTTATAGTAACGGTCAAAAATTTGGTGGGCGGTATAACAGGCCAATTTAATGCTGTCATCCCGGAAGCCTTCACGTAGTGCTTTGTACACTGGCGTGAAAGTTACGGACTTGTCTATATCATCTAGGATGGCGTAAATACGCTCCACCTGCTTTGTCGAATCCGAAAATATCAGATTCTGTATCTTTTTGCTTTCGTTGTCCTTGAAATTGTGTATCAACAAGTTGAAATCCTTATTGAACGAAGGCTGTGGATGGGTGTCAAAAGTAATAACCTCATCCGCCTTAAAGAAAAATTGCTTCCCAAATTCCACATTGGGAAAATCGAACAACATAGACCCAAAGTTTTTGTCGTCCGTAAACGTAAACCGCGGGTCTACTAAATCCGGATTGGCTTTGAGGTCTGCTTCCGATAAGGCTTTCCAAAGCTGTGAAGCTTTTTTGTAACCCTCTTGGATAACATCCAGTGTGAATTGCACATCCTTAATCCACACTACTGTGTCTCGGTCAACATATTCCAGTAGGGAAATATGGTTACTTGCCAAAAACTTAGCTTGTACATTGGGCACAATCGTCACCGTATGTATCTTATTCACCGATAGCTGGCTCTCGATATCAAATGTACGGATGCTCTCGATCTCATCGCCAAAGAATTCCACGCGATAAGGCAAATCATTGGAAAATGAGAATATATCCACTATGCCACCACGTATCGCAAACTGTCCCGGCTCATAGACGAAATCCACTCTTTCGAAATCGTACTCGTACAAGAATTCATTGATAAACTCAATGCTCAGCTTTGTATTCTGTGTAATTGCTAAGGTGTTTTTCTCTAAATCGGTACGGTTGATAACTTTTTCGGCGATTGCTTCAGGGTAAGTGACTACGATTTTGGGTAGCTCCGAAGTATGATTCAACGAACTTAACGTCTCGGCACGCTGCAACACATGGGCGCTATCCAGCTGCGTAAAATCAAAAGATTTACGATAGGAAGACGGAAAAAACAAAATCTGCTTATCAAACAAACTTTCTAAGTCGCTCAAAAAATAAGAAGCATCTTCGTGTGTAGGTAAAATAAACACATAGGGGCGCACTTGTAACTGATAAGCAGAAGCCGCTACCATGGCATCCGATGATCCAATAAGCCCTTTGAGTTGGATTTTAGGATTTTTTGATTGAATTGCTTTTACAAGTGAAGTTACTTGCGTTGTCTGTCCGTAATGTGCTAAGATTTCCTGAATATTCACTTAAGTCCCAATGTTTTTCCCAAAGTTAGTAAAAATCTAAGAGAGGCTCACTGCATTATAACTTTGGATAGATTTATGTTTAAGGATATGTCGTTACTACTTTACTGATTTTCCAGCCTTCTTCTGATAGAATTAAAGTGATGTAATCTACTCTAGAGAAGTGACCGAAGTCCATAGTTACTTTGCCAATGGCGGTGTTACCCATTTGATCCAGAACCTCCAACTGTTGGGTACAGTTTAGCTTCAAAGACTTTACATCTTTAAGGAACTTTAAATATTCTTTTTTCCCATGGACATCACTGTTAGCTGTATTGGAATACGTAAAATCGTCCGCAAACATATACTTGGTGTAATCAGAATGTCCTAACAAGGAGGCGCCTACGTAGTTCATAATAACTTCTTTGCTGTCTAGGTCTTTGTACGGTTTGATATCTGCATGAGCATAAAAAACTGTTGTTACTAATGCGATGAATAATACTGCGATGGTTTTGATATTTCTTTTCATAACTTTTTGATTTTTAATTTTTTGTTTTTTGTTATGATAAAGGTATAACGCAAGGGAAGGCGGAAGAATAAGCTTTCGACAGAATGGTGCTGAAATTCGGTAAATAGCGGGCTCTACTCGGCAAAATACTCCTAAAAATATCTACCGATAATCGAATATGCACTAGATGAGGTCTCTGGAATAAACTAATCTAAGGAGGCTATGCCAACTGGGGGTGTTCACTGGCAAAGGTTTCGACCTTGTCGAAGAGATCTCTCAGGTCAAACTGCAAGTCCTCGTGTAGTTTATCGTACTTGTTGCGTGTGGACTGGATGCGCGTAGCGACGTATCGGTGTAATTTGTCGGATATAGACACATAGCTTTTTTGGAATAGTATCGGGTAATGTTCAAAGGCCAATGCAAGTATCAACAACCGAAATTCTACCTCACTAAATTTGTCTTTTGTTATCTTCTCATGCTCGGTGATCATTCCACTGGCTTGACGAAGGAGAGCCGTCAGTGATCTGTAGTTGGAATACATGGCTACATTTTTTATCCCGGAGTGCGAGGGCTCCAGGAGGTCCTGAAGTTTCTGACGCAGGGCTACTATGCGATCGCCTAAGTCGTCTTCATTCTCTAGGAGCTGATAGTGGAGTTGTTTCATCAACATTTTGTCCTTGCTAATGAGGCGCACAAGAAGTTTGTCCTTCTCTTTGGGAGGAAGTTGCAGTACGGCTTCTTTGAGTTCTGGGTCTTTGTGTAATGACATGCAACTAAGATAGCAAGAAATAGGCAGACTTGATATTTATAGAAGTGAATTGTGGTAATATTTACTTATCTGTAAAAAGTACCATTAAAAGACTTAATACTACCACTAGGAGTGGTAAAATCACTGTATCTTTGTATTGTAATGGCAAAGGTTCCTGTAATAGAGCAATGTAGTGTTTCCGATAAGCGAAATGGGCATATCATGATTGAGGGGTTGGAGACTTATCTACAGCGCAATGCCAATTTGGTGTTTCCTCATCGACATAATTTTTACCATTTTGTACTTTTTACTGCTGGTGCTGGAAACCATAGTATAGATTTTGAGCGCTTCGAGGTGGAGCCTTGGCAGATCTATTTTATGTCGCCGGGTCAGATACATATATGGGACTTCGAAGGTGAGATGAAAGGGTATGTAGTTAATTTTCACAAGGACCTTTTCAAGAATACTTTGATACGGACAGATTACTTATCCTCTTTGAGTTTTTTTTCGGGATTGGTGCGTGATGGTGTTTTTGTTGTCGAGGAGCAGGATCGCGAATTGGTAAGGGAAATTTTGGAGAGATTACATGACAACAGGCAGGGTATTGACTACGTGACATCGTCGCTATTTTATCTTTTCAATCTTTTGAATCTGCGACGTACACCAAGTTTTACGGCAGAATCGAATTCGTACAATCACACCCTCTTGCGCAATTTCTTAAATCTCATCGAAGCAAACTTTAAGACTATGCGCCTGCCGAGGGCCTATGCAGCGTTGCTGTATATCACGCCGAATCACCTGAATGCGTTGTGCAAGGAGCTGCTCGGGCAGTCTGCGGGCGAACTTATACGTGACCGCGTCATCTTGGAGGCTAAGCGTTTGCTGATCATTAAGGATTATTCGGTGGCTGAGATTGCTTATGAACTAAATTTTAATGATAATTCGTACTTTACCAAGTTTTTTAAGAAAGTAGTTGGCGTGACACCAGAGGAGTTTCGTCGTCATCAATAATAATAAAAAGAAAATTATATCTATTAATATGTCTACACAATATACAATACCGAGTGAATGGAAAAGTGCAATAGAAGGCAAATGTCCAAGATGTCGTAAGGGGGAAATGTTTAGCGCTCCATTGTTAAGTTTCAAATCAAAAAAGATGCGTGAAAATTGTCCGCATTGTGGGCTCAAATTTGAGAAGGAGCCGGGCTATTTTTATGTGGCGATGTATGTAAGTTATGCCTTTGTCGTAGCCCAATTGGTAACCGCTAGTGTGGCTACTTACATTCTTACAGGCAATTTGGAATCTCCATGGTTATACCTTACAGTGGCGATTGCTATTGCAATTCTGATGGCGCCATTTAACTATCGTTACTCGCGCATTGTGCTTCTTTATTGGATGACCCCGCAATTCAAATTTCAAGAAAAGTATTATTTAATGCCGAATAAGGAAGATATTTAACCAAAATATCTTTATTTTGTAACAATATAATAGGGATGAATCTCTTCTGTGGGATTAATCCCTAATTTTATTTTCAATCAATTACTTCGATATGAAATATTTTGCACTTCTACTTTGTATGGCCTTGTCCTCTATGGTGTTTGGACAGCGTAAAGGTTACTGGCAACAAGACGTTAAGTATACCATGGACATTGATGTCAATGAAAAAGACTTTCAGTATAATGGGGCTATGACTTTGGTCTATGGTAATAATTCAGGACAATCTCTGTCTAAGGTTTATTTCCACCTTTATTTCAATGCATTCCAACCGGGTAGCATGATGGATCATCGGTTGACTTCCATCTCCGACCCCGATGCTCGTATGGTGAAAAATATAGGAACCAAAGAAAAGCCGGTGTTAGAAAGCCGCATTTCTAAATTGACGCCTGATCAAATAGGTTATCAAAAAATTTCTTCAATAAAAGTAAATGGCACGCCTGCGACTTTCAAAGTAGACGGCACCATTCTGGAGGTGAATTTGCCTCAAGCTATTGCTGATGGGTCCAAGACGACTTTCCAACTGGAATGGCAAGCCCAAGTTCCGGAGCAGATTCGCCGCAGTGGACGTAATTCCAAAGAGGGGGTAGCCCTGTCGATGACGCAATGGTATCCCAAGATGGCACATTTTGATGAATTTGGGTGGCATCTAGATGAGTATGTAGGCCGAGAATTTATTGCACCTTTTGGAGACTTCGATGTTACAATTCACATCAATAAAGATTATGTGTTGGGGGCGTCAGGCGTATTGCAAAATCCAACAGAAGTAAAAGGATATGTATCTAATACCAAAGTCAAAGCGAAAAAGAACAAAGCTTCATGGCGTTTTAAAGCAAACAATATTCACGACTTCGCATGGGGTGCAGACCCTAAATTTGTGGTCGACTCCACAACTACGAATGCCGGAGTAAAACTATACATCGTTTATTTGCCTTCTAGCTCAGAGGTTGTGTCCAATTGGAAACAAGCGCTAGGCTTTGCCAAAGAGTTTTTTGACCTGACCAGTAGACGTTTCGGCGCGTATCCGTGGCCAACGTATACGATCGTACAAGGTGGTGATGGTGGTATGGAGTACGGGACAGTTACCTTAGTTACGGGAGGACGAAACCTTAAGAGTCTTGTGAATGTTATTTTTCACGAAGCAGCTCACTCCTGGTACCAGCATTTGTTTGGGATCAATGAAACTGTGGATGAGTGGTTTGACGAGGGTTTTACGTCTTACATAGAAGAGCTGGGTATGCACGAACTTTTTGAGAAAAAGGGCGCTATACCGACCAATCCTGTTATGGTTCCCTATAGAGCATATTATCGTTTGGCATTGTCTGGCAAAGAGGAACCTATGAGCTTGCTAGCCGATTATTACAATACGAACTATGCTTATTCGAATCAAGCTTATAATAAGGGTGCTGTACTTGTGGAGCAATTAGGATATATCATCGGAAAAGAAAATTTGGAGAAAACATTTTTGAAATTCTATGAAGTATGGAAATTTAAGCATCCTACGCCCAATGATTTCAAACGTGTAGCTGAAGAAGTGTCCGGTATTAATTTAAAATGGTATTTCAACTTGTTTATAAATACGACGCGTAAAATCGATTATGCGATTGGCGATATTTCTAATCAAACCATTCAGATCCAGAATAAGTCAGATCTAGCAATGCCCCTGGATATTTTGGTAGAATATAAGGATGGAAGCAAAGAATTGTTCTATATTCCTTTGCGCGAGATGCGCGGGGTTAAGCCTTCTGAAGGATATGATATCTATAAAGGTATACAGCGTACAGTTTTAACAGATTGGTTTTGGACGAAACCAACTTATTCATTCCAAGTGAATAAAGAAATCGCAAAAGCCTGGATTGATCCAACGCAGAGGTTGGCGGATATCGAACACGGAGACAATATTAAGGAAGCCCAATAATTAAATAGGTCCACATTTCTGTGGGCCTATTTAATTTCATAGTTATTCCATCCTGTAAGACTTATATTTTCCTCGCTATTTTCTAACACAGAGATAAGTGCATACATGAAGATAGAACAAATGAGCATGGCGACACAAAGTATAATTTGTCTCATAATTATGTGTTTGTTTATAATGTAAGGGGAATCTATTCTTATTTTATTTCTCTAAAACTTATATATTCCAACATCGAGTCATTTTTTTTAATCTTATCAATGTTTTACAAGAAATTATTGTGCCAAGATTAGTCAATAATTGCAATTCAGGTATTTAGACGGTATGAATAATATAGGTTTAATCGTGAAATATTTTTACATGAAAGACAAGTTAGGTGCATAAATTTATGTCAAATGGGTTTGTTAATCAATTATTAGAATTTTTGATTTTCTATGAAATTTGATGTACATAAATCTAATTCTTATAATGATCAACTTAACATCATTCAGTCAAACTATCTTGATCTGGGTACTCATGGTCTAAAGGAGAATTGTAGAATAATGAAATACACCGACTCAGTTTACGTTAATGCAATACTTCGCTATCCTAAATTTTGGAATTCTTTAAGAACAAAAACACAATCGTTAGAAGCCGATAAAAATAGAATAAAGAAATATCTTAAAAACTTCAAAAAGCTTTACCCTAACTCACAATCCGCTAATCTTTATCTATGCATAGGACTTGGAAACTCAGGTGGTGGTAAACCTATAAATAAGAATTTAGTAATAGGGTTTGAATTGGCTTTCTCAGATTCAACAATAAATACTTCTGAATATCAATCTCAGAAAAAAAGATTAATATAAAAATGCTGAATCCGGTGGTATTGAATTTGTTGCTATGCATGAATAGGTACATACACAACAAAAATCAATCAACGATAATAACTTGCTAAAAAATGCTATTTATGAGGGGGATGTGATTTTATCGCAGAGCTTGTAATAGGAAAAACCTATCAACTTTAAATACACCCAATATGGCCATGCAAATTATTCAACTGTATTAGAAGCTTTTCGTAAAAATTTATTTAACACGGATTTTGAAGATTGGTTTCATAATCACAATGTCTCTACTGTTAAAGACCTTGGTTATTTTATTGGCTATGTCACTTGTAAAATTATTACAATAATTCCCAAAACAAAAAATTAGCAATTAAGGAAATTATAGAATTAGATTACGAAGATCATGATGCTATTTTAAGATTCTTAAATGATTCGAATACATTTAGAGAGAAAATTGATTATTCCTTAGATTAAGGATTATTTCGGAATAACCATTAACAAAGCTTAACTTTGCCTTTTAACAAATTGAGCGGGCACCCAGTATGTTTAATTAGGTTAAATATCAACAACTTACACCCAAAAAGTAACAAATAGAAAACATAGAATTTTCTATATTTTTTGACAATAGGATTATAAAGCTTTGAAGAAAGTTTGAAAAGTACCCAACTACGAGACTACACAACTACAAAACCAAACATTATATGGTAAAATGAATTAAATTAGTGCTTTATTAACATTTCTATGGCAATTGAAATCAATACATCTTTAACCTCGATTGAATATATAGTTTTTTCAAGTGATGAGAAGCGTTTTATAACATTTTTTCCACCCGATTCATTAAATAATGGAGTAGTAGAATTTATTTCTAAATTGCCTATGGATTTGATGCAGCTGGTCAGACCAATTAATTTTTACGGATTTCATTTACAGACTGCTTCAAATTTTGGCTATGATTTTAAAGTTATCAATATCCGTTATTTTGAAGATGTTAAAGACGATGTATTGTCTGCAAATAGAGTTCGATTAATTTTTTTTGATGGTTCGGATAATTTACATCTTGAAAAGTTTAAATTAATGTTACAGGCTGGATTAGATTTAACTTTCTTTAGTTTTTATAATAAAAAAAAATATAGAGAACACAATCCTCAAATTATTGATAATCCACAACAGTTTTTAAGGAGAATTTTAGAAGAAGAAGAGAAAATAAAGAAAAATCTTTCAGAAGAAAGCCCTTATGTTGACGAATTCTTTAAGTTCGATGTATCTTTAGATTTAGACCTTAAACCATTTGCGAACTATCCATTCTTTTTACCAATTCAGAATAATGCATACATCTCTGGAAATATTATTGGTAATTTTTGTATGGGTAGAGATTTTGATGAAGCCGAAGCGATTGAAAAGCATAAAGAGATTTCTACTAAAGCAATATTAAACAGAAATACTTTTGAACGCCAGGAACAGTTTGTAAATTCTTTGGAAATAATTGATTATTTTACAAAGTTGGCATATTCTGAAAAGCTTGTTAAATTGCCTTTAAAGAATACACCGAAGTTTGCTCCCTTAATTCTTGTCGCTCCATTTCATAATCCAGATCTAAATAGATATAATAGAGGAACCCTTACCGGATTATTGTTGGAACAGTCAAGTAATTATACTATTGAAATCACCACTGAAGACGATAAGGAAATTGATGTTACGCCTGCTCTTCATCTCAATCAAATGCGTTTATCTTATTTAGATAATATTAGTTTTTTACATGCTTCTTTTACTTACTCACCTATACTTAGACTACCTTTAATTGGGAAAAGTATAAATAGAGAACTTTCATTTTTTAAACCTAGTAACTTCCCTCAGTATTTAAGTAATAAAACTAGAAAAAAGCTTAATAAAACTATAAGTAATTTCGGTAGAAAACTTGCTAACCGTACATTAAGTGAAAAGATTCAAAATGTAATTAAATTACGAGATAGTCAGATTGTTGTTATATCTGATATTCCAGTTGAATGGATGAATATCGGAGGGATACCTCTATCATTTACACATGATGTTTGTCGGCTACCGGAAACCTCTTTGCACGGATTAATGTCCTTATATTCAAGCAATAGAGAAACTACTTTTGTTGTTGATGAGGATATTGTCAAAAAGACTTTAGTAATTTTTGGTTGTCAAGAAGCAGAGTTTACAAAATGGCAACTATTCATTGAACAACACCAAAATGAGATCGGGTTTAAGATTGCTAAATGTCAAAGCATTTCTGATGTAAAAAGAGAAGTAGAAAAAATAAGACCAAGCTTTATAATTTTTGATTGTCATGGCGGGTTTGATGAAAGTACGAATTCTTCATTTCTATACATTGGAAGCGAAAAGCTTAAAGGAGATGATATTGTGAAAAATGGTATTGTGGCTCCTTTGATCTTTTTGTCAGCATGCGGTACAGCTCCAACATATGGGACGATGAACCCGATTGCAAATGCGTTTTTTCAAGTGGGAGCCTATTCAGTCACTTCGACATTTTTACCCATTTCTGTAGACAATGGAACTATGCTTTATTTTAGACTTTTGGTAAAGTTGAAATCTGCGGCGCAAAATGTAATCCATAAGAATTGGTTAGAATTTGTTTGTCATGTAATACGCACTTCGACCATTAACGGTATCCGCCCTATAAACTACATGTTTGATTAAGCGATAATTCGTTTATAGTTTTGTGGGTACAGGTCCTTCAGGTTCTTGTGGTTTATGGATGAT
>NZ_SMBZ01000013.1 GCF_004342685.1 Sphingobacterium alimentarium | reverse complement strand
TAAGGTCTAACATGAAGCAATGGTGAGTTGTAACCTTACCCGTAAGTGCCTTAAGTAGCTCTGTGTGTTTTTTTACCAACGACCCCTTAGCCATGCTTGCTAATACCAAGGGATCGGTCTGCCCCTTAGCCAGGGCGCGAATCATTTCCATTGCGCTTACTCCAAATACGTCGCTTACCACGCTGCGAAGCTTGATATTGGCCGATTCAAGGATATTCTGTAATCTATTTTTTTCTGCAGTACGCATTCCTATAAGCTTACGACGATGACGATACAACTCCCGGAGCTCACGAATATGCTGAGGCGGAATGAAGCTACCTTTTAATAATCCAGAAAGCAACAGTTTAGTGATCCATTCACTATCTTTTTTATCAGTCTTCTGTCCAGGAACATTCTTAATGTGACGCGCATTAACTAGAAGTATATGGAAATAATCCTCTAGAACAGCATACACAGGTCGCCAGTAAACACCAGTACTTTCCATAGCCACTTGGCTAATGTTGTGAGACTGAAGCCATTCGACTAATAGATATAAGTCATCCGTAAAAGTAAAAAATGTCTTTGTCTGTGTAACAAAATCACTACCTTTAATGGTAGCAACTACCGTGTCCTTGTGAACATCAAGTCCACAGCCACGGTCAAGGCTAAAAGGTAATCCACTGACAGCCATAAGTCTTATAATTTATTAGTACTAAGATACTATTTTGGCGTAAGCCTATTGGGACTATGAGCCCTTGACTTTCATGGCTGTTGGTGATACCGAATGTATCATGAATGTTTTAGTGGAATAGTATTGCTTTGTGGTTAATAATATTTCCAAATATAATTTTTGTTTATTATATTTAAGATAGAACCAAATCCTAAACTATGATTTTCCGAATTATATGTTTGGTCTTATTTTCTTTACGCGTATGCGGTCAGACTTTTAATGGTGCACCTTTACAGGGTATGGGCAATACAGGGCTCGCAGCAGAATCTATTTATAGTATCACTAATAATGCTGCTGGTATTGCCAATCTCCCATCACTCACTACTGCAATAGCTTATCAGCCGCATTTTATGAGTGGAAAATTACGGACACAAGCTATGTATTTAGCTGTGCCTACTCGCAAAATAGGCACTTTGGGATGGGGTATCCGAAATTATGGTATTGTTCAGGTTTCATCATTTCTAACATCCAGTTTGGCTTACGCCAGAAGTTTCGGAGGAATTATATCAACCTCTTTCTCCGCGAATTATCATCGTTATACCGTAAGAGATTATCTGGGTGACTTTGTTAAATCTAGAATTTCTCAATCAACTCTCGGGATTTGCCCTTGAATGGGGACTGATTTTCATGATGAGGGGATTATATGCCATTGAAGATTTGCCTTTAGCCAACGTGCAAGGGATTGGTTGGAACTGGATACAGATGCTTATATTATTAATAGGGATTGCTGCATTGGTGGTTGCTCTGAATTATAAAATAGCGAATTCGGTATTGCTCACCCTGTTTGCGATCTGCATATTGTCATTATTTGGTGGTATGCAGGTGTATAAGAAAATCAAAGCAAAGCGGTTTTACATTCTACAATTTACGTTCGGAATTAGCTATTTCTTTGATTGACAAAAGCAATGATTTCTTATGTTCTAATTTGGATTCTTTGTAGCACAACACTTTACAGTATAGTGTATTGCCTCATTTGCGACAATATGCATAGAATGAAGACATTGTATTTCACCCGTTGCCTTATGATGAATCAAACCGTCAGAATCAACTTATCCAAGTGGGCAAATTCTCCATTCTGATTCTCGAGCAGCGAATTACCGACCTACCCGAAAAGGTCGATTTTGTGCTTTGGCGCAAAAATAACTATACGGATATCGATGCGGTCTTGTCCCAATATACGGAAGCGATAATCGTATTGGATGGAAGCAACAGTGATAAGACCATAGATAGATTACGGGCGGCTGCAGCAAGTAATTCGGACAGACTTTATCTACTAAAAAATAATTTTGCTTATGTTTGGGAAGAGGAATAAACATGAACGATTCTATTCATTCCATACTAAAACAATACTGGGGATATGATGCGTTCAGACCCTTGCAAGAGGATATTATCCAATCTGTGCTGCAAGGAAGGGATACGTTAGCATTAATGCCCACCGGCGGAGGAAAATCCATTTGCTTTCAAGTGCCCGCAATGGCTAAGGAAGGTATATGTATTGTGATTTCGCCGCTGATTGCTTTGATGAAGGATCAAGTAGAAAATCTTCGTAGTCGCGGTATTGAGGCTATTGCTATTTTTTCGGGAATGAACTACCGGGAGGTTGATATCGCTTTGGATAATTGCATTTTTGGGAAAATCAAGTTTCTATATATCGCCCCCGAACGCTTCTATTCAGATTTGGTACGTGAACGTATCAAATACATGAAGGTCAATCTCTTTGCTATCGACGAAGCGCACTGTATTTCCCAATGGGGCTATGATTTTCGACCTTCTTATCTGCAGCTTGCCGAATTACGGGAAGCACATCCTGAAGTTCCTATTTTAGCCTTGACGGCCAGTGCCACACCTCGGGTCATTGAAGATATTCAAGAGCGACTCCAGTTTCGCCAAAAAAATGTGTTTTCCAAAAGTTTCGCTCGACCGAATCTAGGCTACATGGCCTTGCATGAGGAGAATAAAATGAATCGTATGCTCCGCGTGGTCAAGAAAATAGGAGGATCGGGCGTGATTTATGTTCGCAATCGTAGAGAAACACAAGAGGTGGCTCGTTTCTTGCTGAATCATGGTGTCCCTTCTGATTTTTATCATGCGGGTCTAGGACTGAAAGACCGGGAGAGTAAGCAGCATGCTTGGACTACTAACCAAATACGGGTCATAGTCGCTACCAATGCTTTTGGGATGGGAATAGATAAGCCCGATGTGCGTTTTGTCATTCATATCGATATTCCGGATTCGTTAGAAGCCTATTACCAAGAGGCTGGACGTGCAGGTCGTGACGGCAAAAAAGCCTTTCCAGTGTTGCTATACCAACAAGAAGATAGGGAGAAATTGTGGAAGAATTTTCAAGATAGCTTCCCGTCCGTGCAATTTATTCAACAGGCTTATCATTATTTGGCGAATCATTATCAGATTGCTTATGGCGCCGGAAAGAACATTACCGTGGATTTTGATGTGGTCGAATTTGCGAAGAAATATAAACTTCAAGTAGTACCTACGATGAGTGCGTTGAAATTCTTAGAGCGGGATGGTTGGTTGACTTTGTCGGATGCAGTATTTATTCCTTCACGATTTAAATTTGAGATAGACTTTCAAGAGTTATATCGGTTTCAAGTGCAGACCGCTAAATTCGATCCTCTGATAAAAGCAATACTGCGTACTTATGGCGGCGTTTTTGATTTTTATGTGCCAATTAATGAATACGAATTTGCTAAGAAATTAAGTGTTTCATATGAAACTGTGGTGCAGATGCTGGAAGGTCTAGAGAAACAGCAAGTGGGATCTTATCTCAAAAGTACCGATAAACCCCAATTAACTTTCTTGCAGCCCCGGGTAGATTATAAAAATCTATTTATTGATGCAGAATTTATTCGGGAGCGAAAAGATATTAAAGAAGAGCAAATCAAGGCCATTTATCACTTTTTGGATACCAAAGAGTGTCGTAGCAATGCGATTTTAGAGTATTTCGGAGAAATAGGAAATGCCCATTGTGGTGAATGCGATTTGTGTCTGAAACGTATGCATGTCGAAGGTATAGAAGTTAAAATCGAGCAAGAAATCCGTGTGCTTTTGTTGGATAAACCGCAGTCTTTGCAAGAATTGATTGATAATATCACTGTAGGTGATGACTCCCAAAAATTGAGCGTACTACGTGAGTTGGTCGATGACGGAAAGGCAGTTGTTACTGCAGAAATGTACTATTGGAAAGCCAACTAATAATGATTTTTGCTGTATTCAACTCGTTTTAAATTAATGTGTTAAAGTTTCTTGTTTTCCAAAAAAAATGATAGCTTTATTATAACCAAAATAAACTTTTTTTATGGAAAACTTTATGATTTACTTACCGGCAGCACTCGCTGTTTTGGGGTTACTATTCATGGTTTCAAAAGCCAGTTGGGTCAACAAACAAGACGCTGGCGAAAGCAAAATGCAATTTATTTCTAAGAGTATTAAAGAAGGTGCGATGGCTTTCCTGAAAGCAGAGTACCGGATTTTATTCATTTTTGTGGTCATCGCGGCCATTGCATTATTTTTTGTTTCTACCTTGGTCGAAACTACACATTGGATTATTGTGATCGCATTTGTGTTTGGCGCATTCTTTTCGGCATTAGCAGGAAATATTGGGATGCGTATTGCTACGAGTGCGAATGTACGTACCACGCAAGCGGCCCGTACCAGTCTTCCACAGGCACTGAAAGTATCATTTTCAGGCGGTACAGTGATGGGATTGGGTGTAGCAGGTTTGGCGGTTTTGGGGTTGAGCATCTTCTTTCTATTATTTCTCAGAATGTTTATTACCGATGGCGGAAATTTCTATAACGAGATGACCGTAGTATTGGAAGCTCTTGCTGGTTTTTCGCTCGGGGCTGAATCGATAGCATTATTTGCACGTGTAGGTGGGGGTATTTATACCAAAGCTGCGGATGTGGGTGCGGATCTGGTAGGTAAAGTAGAAGCGGGTATTCCTGAGGATGATCCACGTAATCCAGCGACTATTGCAGATAATGTGGGTGATAACGTGGGTGATGTGGCAGGTATGGGTGCAGATTTATTTGGTTCCTATGTAGCCACAGTGTTAGCCTCTATGGTGCTGGGCAACTACATAATTAAAGATATGGCTGAGGCGAATGGGGGAGTATTTACGGATTCATTCAATGGAATGGGACCTATTCTATTACCGATCGTTATCGCTGGAGTAGGAATTTTGGCTTCTATCATCGGAACATTCTTTGTGAAGGTGTCAAGTAATGATGCCAAAGAAAGTCAAGTTCAAGGTGCTTTAAATTTGGGCAACTGGATTTCCATTATTTTGACGGTTATATCCTGTTTCTTTTTGATAAGATATATGCTTCCAGAAGTGATTCAGATGAAATTTTTTGGTGAAGGATATAAAGATATTTCGCGCATGAATGTGTTTTATGCGACAATAGTGGGATTGGCTGTTGGTGGATTGATTTCAGCATTTACGGAATATTATACCGGATTGGGTAAAAAGCCGGTTTTAAATATCGTTAAAAATTCCTCTACCGGCGCCGCTACCAATATTATTGCTGGATTGGCTAATGGCATGATCTCTACATTTTCTTCGGTATTGTTGTTTGCTGCCGCAATTTGGGCTTCTTATTCTTTAGCGGGCTTTTATGGTGTAGCTATCGCGGCTTCGGCGATGATGGCGACCACTGCGATGCAATTGGCTATTGACGCTTTTGGCCCAATAGCGGATAATGCGGGTGGTATTGCCGAAATGAGTGAATTGCCTAAAGAAGTTCGTCAGCGCACAGATGTGTTAGATTCTGTAGGAAATACGACGGCGGCAGTAGGTAAAGGTTTTGCTATTGCTTCTGCGGCGTTGACAGCATTAGCATTATTCGCAGCGTATGTGACTTTTACTGGTATTGATGGTATTAATATTTTCAAAGCCGACGTATTAGCGGCCTTGTTTATCGGTGGTATGATTCCGGTTGTATTCTCTGCGTTAGCGATGCAATCTGTGGGTAAAGCGGCGATGGACATGGTGAATGAAGTGCGTCGCCAGTTCCGTGAAATTCCAGGAATTCTGGAAGGAACAGGGCAACCAGAATATGGCAAATGTGTGGATATTTCTACAAAGGCAGCTTTGCGTGAAATGATGCTTCCAGGCGCGATGACCATTATTACGCCTATAATTGTGGGCTTTGTCATGGGAGCTGAAGCATTGGGCGCGTATATGGCCGGTGTGGCAGTTTCAGGCGTGATGTGGGCAATTTTCCAAAATAATGCTGGTGGCTCTTGGGATAATGCCAAGAAATCTTTTGAAGCAGGGGTGGAGATCGATGGCGAAATGACATTCAAAGGTTCGGAAGCGCACAAAGCTGCGGTAACGGGCGATACAGTTGGTGATCCTTTTAAAGATACTTCTGGACCATCGATGAATATTTTGATAAAGTTAACTTGTTTGGTAGGCTTAGTGATAGCACCGATTTTAGGTGGTCATACCTTAAGCAATGCCAAGAAGGATAAAGTTATCGAAACGAAAGAAAAGATTGTTCAGGTCGAACATAAGAAATAAACTAAAAAGTCCCTTTGCAAAGGGACTTTTTTTATTGCAGGATTTCTTTGAGAATGTCTGTGAAAAATGGTATCCCATGGTTTCTATTTTCTTTATTCCAGGCTAAGTACAGCGTTGTACGTTGAGGAATATGTGTGAGTTCTATAAATTCAACATCTGCATGGTAGCCTTTTTTGAGTGATGAAGGAACTATGGCTATGCCGATTCCTTGCGACACCAAATTAAAAATACTTAAAGCATTGACCGTTCGCAGTGCCACTTTGGGCTCAAATTGATGATCTCTAAAAATACTCATCACCAAATCGTAGTATGAAGCGCTGTATTGTTTGGAAAATAGAATGAATGATTCTTCCTTGAAATCGGATAAACTTACTTTTTTCCGAGTGGTAATCGGATGACCTTTGGGAACAACTAGGGCAAAATTTTCCGTTAGAATAGGATAAGTTTGAATTTGACTCGGATAATTCGCCGTACGTACAAAACCAAAATCAAGCTCATTTCTCACAAGCATTTCCAATTGTATCTCATTGCTCAGCTCTTGTAAACTTATATCTATCAATGGCTGTTTTACTTTTAGCTTGGCTAGAAGTTCTGGAAGAATCGTTTGGACGGCAGAACCTATAAATCCCAATTTTAAGTTGGTGATTTTACCTTCTGCAATTTTTTCAATTTGCGTACGGATATTGTTTAGTTGATTGAATACCAAATCTACTTCTTGTTTCAAGAATATACCCGCTTCTGTTAGTTTTACATTTCGTTTATCTCTTTCAAAAAGCGGTGTCCTATAGATTTCTTCCATCTGTTTGATCTGTCGGGTCAACCCAGGTTGAGAGATAAACAAACGTTCTGCTGCTTTTCTGAAGTGTAATTCTTCGGCTAATACCCGAAAGTAATGTAAATGCCGAAATTCTATTTGATAATTCATAGTTATCAATTGTTGATGTAAAAGGTATTATTAGTTATTAAAACTACTAAGTAATTTTGATATAGTAAGATATAAACTATGAAAACGTTCCATTACGGTGAAGATTATTTAAGAAGTTCTCAAGCATTAGCGATAGCTAAAGGAGAACTAAAAGGGGAGTTGTCGCCTTCCACAATAGTGGCTATACATAAAAGTGCTGCCTACGTGAAGACCATTGTCGACAAGGGAGATGTGGTATACGGTATCAATACGGGATTCGGACCTTTGTGTACGACCTTGATTGATGCGGATGATACGCGTAAGTTGCAAGAGAATATTTTGAAGAGCCATGCAGTGGGGGTAGGTGAACCTATCGCCGAGGAACTATCCAAGTTGATGCTGATATTGAAGGTTCATGCATTAGCAAAGGGATTTTCGGGTGTGCAATTCTCGACTGTCGAACGTATTCTATGGCATATAGATCAGGATGTCATTCCTGTAGTCCCTAAACAAGGTTCTGTGGGGGCTTCCGGAGATTTGGCACCGTTGTCCCATCTTTTTTTACCATTGATTGGTTTAGGGAAGGTTCACTACAAAAATGAAATTCGACATACGGCGGATGTACTTGCTGAGTTTAATTTAGAGCCTATAGAACTCGGTGCTAAAGAAGGATTGGCGCTGATCAATGGTACACAATTCATGGCGGCACATGCTGTAAAAGCGGTCGTGGAGATGAGTAGAGTCTTGGACACAGCAGACCTTGTGGCGACATTGATGATCGAAGGACTGAATGGATCCATTAAACCATTTTATAAAGAATTGCATCAGCTGCGTCCTTATAAGGGTAGCTCCTATGTAGCGTCAAAAATATATAATCTTCTCGCAGGTTCAGCCATTTTAGAGTCTCATAAAAATTGTTCACGCGTACAAGATCCTTACTCCCTGCGTTGTATACCTCAGGTGCATGGTGCGTCGCGCAATGCTTGGTTACACTTAAAAGAAATAATCGAAACAGAAATAAATGCCGTGACAGATAATCCCATCATTATCAACGATGAGTTGACGATCAGTGGCGGATCGTTTCACGGTCAACCTATTGCGTTGCCGATGGATTACGCTACTTTGGCTATGTCAGAAATAGGAAATATATCGGACAGACGGGTGTATCTTTCTCTGGAGGGCGTCACCAACGGGGTGCCGAAACTGCTGATGAAAGTGACCGGGTTGAATTCCGGATTTATGATTCTGCAATATACTACTGCGGCTCTGGCTAGTGAGAATAAAGGGCTTTGTTTTCCATCCAGTGCAGACAGTATTCCGACCTCTTTGGGGCAGGAAGATCATGTGAGTATGGGCTCTATTTCGGGACGAAAATTGTTGCAGGTGATTGAGAATGTCGATAAAATATTGAGTATAGAATTGCTATGTGCGGCGCAAGCAAAGGATTTTCATGCTCCATTAGTATCTACTCCGATTATAGAAAAGTTGCATCAACATATCCGTACGCGAATTCCGCATTTGGAAGAAGACCAACCTATGCAGGATATTTTGGATAATGCATTGGAATTTGTCAAAAAAGGGGATATATTACGGATTGCAAATGATGTTGCCGCTCAACAGGGCGTATCCTATAAAGAAGCTTTTGCTGAAAATTTTGAAAACTTTTAATATGAAAAATCAACTAATAGGTCCATTTAAGCAGCTTTTGACGATGCGTAATTTGCCTCTCAAAGGTGCGTTGCAGGATAGTCAGTTGGAAATTATTTCAAATGGCGGTATTTATGTAGAAGGTGAATATATAGTGGAGGTGGGGGATTATGATCATTTACGAGAGAAATATTCTGAGGCTTCGACAGTTGTACTTTATGGAGAATATATCGCAGTACCGGGATTTATTGATTGCCATACCCATATTGCCTTTGCCGGCAATCGGGCAAATGACTTTGCATTACGCAATGCGGGCAGTTCATATTTGGAAATAGCTGCGGCTGGAGGCGGAATTTGGAGTACTGTGCAGCATACTCGCGCTTGTACGATGGAAACGCTGATTGAGCTGACCACCTCGCGTGCTGAATATTTGTTGCAACAAGGTGTCACCACTGTAGAAGTCAAGAGCGGATATGGGCTAAATGTGGAAGAAGAGTTGAAGACTTTGTGTGCTATAAAAGCTGCTGGAGCCCACACTTCGGTAGATCTAATAACCACTTGTTTAGCTGCCCATATGAAGCCTAGGGATTTTGAGGGAAGTGCTTCGGAATATTTAGAATATATAGCGACCAACCTGTTTCCTTTATTGAAGACAGAAGATTTAACTCATCGTATTGACGCATTTATTGAAGAGTCTGCTTTTTCGGTTGAGGAAATTCAGCCTTATCTATCGAGAGCTCAAGAGTTGGGATTTGACATTACATTGCACGCTGATCAATTTACGACCTCGGGATCGAAATTGGCTGTAGCAATGGGTGCAGTTTCTGCGGATCACTTAGAGGCATCCACTTCTGAAGAAATAGCGCTACTTAGCCAATCGGATGTAGTTGCAGTTGCCTTGCCGGCAGCTTCTTTGGGTTTGGGATGTGCATTCACCCCTGCACGTGCCTTATTGAACGCAGGTGCTTCTTTGGCGATCGCTACAGATTGGAATCCAGGCTCCGCACCCATGGGACAATTGGTCACTTCGGCAAGTATTTTGGCCAGCAATCAAAAATTGACAAATGCTGAGGTGTTGGCAGCTATCACCTATCGAGCAGCACATGCCTTAAGATTAGCAGATAGAGGGAGATTGGTTACGGGTCAGTTAGCAGATTTTGCGATTTATCCCACAGATAATTACCAAAATATTACGTACCAACAAGGTGCGCTACAACCTCAATTCGTGTGGAAAAGAGGAGAACTAGTTTATTCCATTACATCCTAAATATTCACCCATGACAACATTTCAAGAGCAAATTCGACAAGGAATACCCGTAAATTTACCTCCTAAAAAGACTTTTAGTCCAGGGGTCAGTCATGCGCCTAAAAGAAAGGCTATTCTCTCGAGAGAGGAAGAAAAATTGGCTATTCAGAATGCTTTGCGTTATTTTAAGAAGGAATGGCACGAAGAGTTGGGAATTGAATTTTTGGAAGAATTGCGTAGGTACGGACGTATTTATATGTATCGTTTTCGACCTGATTATGAGATGTATGCCCGTCCTATTACGGAGTATCCAGCCCGGAGTGTACAAGCAGCGGCTATCATGCTGATGATACAAAATAATTTGGATCCCGCAGTAGCGCAGCATCCGCATGAGTTGATCACCTATGGTGGAAATGGTGCGGTATTTCAAAATTGGGCGCAATATCTTCTGACGATGAAATATTTGTCAGAAATGACGGAAGAGCAGACTTTGCATATATATTCCGGTCATCCCATGGGCTTATTCCCCTCATCCAAAAATGCACCGCGTGTCGTGGTAACAAATGGGATGATGATACCCAATTATTCCACACCGGATGATTGGGAACGCTTCAATGCGTTGGGTGTAACCCAATATGGGCAGATGACAGCAGGTTCGTATATGTATATCGGTCCGCAAGGTATTGTGCATGGAACTACCATCACTGTAATGAATTCATTTCGTAAAGTACTGAAAGCCGGAGAGGATAGTAGAGGAAGGGTGTTTGTGACGTCAGGACTAGGGGGCATGAGTGGTGCGCAGCCTAAAGCGGGTAATATAGCAGGTTGTATTACCGTGTGTGCTGAAGTAAATGCAGCTGCAGCTACGAAAAGACATGAACAAGGCTGGGTAGACGAATTGTTTTATGCGATGGATGAACTTGTTGCGCGAGTGAAGCAAGCAATATTCAACAAGGAGGTGGTAGCGTTGGCTTATGTAGGAAATGTGGTCGAAGTGTGGGAAGAATTCTATGCGCAAGATATTTTCATTACGGTAGGTTCAGACCAAACATCCTTGCACAATCCATGGTCGGGAGGATATTATCCAGTTGGGATCTCCTTTGAAGAATCAAATAGGCTTATTGCGGAGCATCCAGAGGAATTTAGAAAGCAAGTTCAATTGACGCTGGTGCGTCATGCAGATATAATAAATAAGCATGCTTCTCGTGGAACATACTTTTTCGATTATGGCAATGCTTTTTTACTGGAAGCGAGCCGTGCAGGAGCTGATATTATGGCCGAAGACGGAATCAATTTTAGATATCCTTCCTATGTACAAGATATTTTGGGACCGATGTGCTTTGATTATGGTTTTGGTCCATTCCGATGGGTTTGTACTTCTGGCCGAGCTGAAGATTTGTACGCAACCGATCAGATGGCCTTAGACGTTCTATTGGAACTTAAAGCTGCTGCTCCCGCAAATATAGCCCAGCAAATGGAAGACAATATCAAATGGATTCAGGATGCCGCAGAAAATAAATTGGTGGTGGGTTCGCAGGCACGTATTCTCTATGCGGATGCATTGGGACGAATGAAGATTGCAGCAGCCTTTAATCAGGCAGTGCGGGATGGCAGGCTGTCGGCGCCAGTGGTGTTGGGAAGAGATCATCATGACGTGAGTGGTACCGATTCGCCTTATCGAGAGACAAGTAATATCTATGATGGAAGTAAATTCACTGCTGATATGGCGATTCACAATGTGATCGGTGATAGTTTTAGAGGTGCCACTTGGGTGTCAATTCACAATGGCGGCGGTGTAGGATGGGGTGAAGTGATCAACGGTGGTTTTGGTTTGGTGTTGGATGGATCGGATGAGGTGGACGAAAAATTGAAACAAATGCTGTTTTTTGACGTTAATAATGGTATAGCAAGACGTGCTTGGGCGAGAAACAAAGAGGCTATGGAGGCTATAGAAACTGAATTGAGCCGCACAAGTAACTTACAAGTCACACAAGCACAGCTGGTCGAACCCTCATTGATAGATAAAATTTTTGCTTAATGGAAACCTTTAAAAAACTTTACGAAAAACCGAATACCGATCTTTGGCATGGCAGGATTGATGGAGAAAGCCCGGAGTACCTTCGCTGGCATCAGGTGGTGGACTGTGTGGATCTGAACGAAGTCTCCGGATCGACCAACTCAGTCGTGTTATTAGGGTTTTGTTGTGACGAGGGCGTCAGAAGAAACCTCGGTCGTGAAGGCGCAAAAGCTGCGCCCGATTATCTTCGTAAGGTTTTATCGAATTTGCCACTTCATTTTTCAGAAAATATCAAGTTGGTCGATGCAGGAAATATCAATACCAATGGTTACGATTTAGAATCTGCGCATGAAGCATTAGCTATAGCTGTTCAAAAAATTAGAGCAGCCGGTGGTTTTCCGCTTTTAATTGGCGGAGGGCACGAAATAACGTATGGACATTTCAAAGGATTGTATAATTCCAACCGAAGTGTTGGGGTCATTAATTTGGATGCGCATTTGGATATGCGACCACTGATGGATGATAAACAAAATTCAGGAACGAGTTTTTATCAATTGAATAAAGATCTCTTCGACGTAGGCAAGCGATTGAACTACCTTGCTATCGGTATTCAAGAAATTTCGAATACGAAAGGTCTTTTGAGCTATGCAGAATCGCAAGGCGTAGAAATTATCTATGGCAAGGAGCTTGTACCTCATCATATAGATGCCATAAAAACCAAAATTGAGCAATTCGCACAGCAGGTCGATGACTTATATTTTACGATAGACATGGATGTTTTCGCTGCGGCATTTGCGCCCGGTGTAAGTGCTGTAGCCTATGATGGGATTATCCCCGATTCTAATTTTTATGAACTGCTTTCGTTCATATACCAACAACCCAACCTTATCAGTATGGATATTGCAGAACTCAATCCTCGATTTGATTTGGATGAACGTACGGCGAAACTAGCGGCCAATTTAATTTTCCAATTCCTTCAAAAATTTTAATTATTTTTAATAAAAAAGATTAATAAGGCTAAAAGTTGTTTATAAAGAGTAGTTTACAAGATTTGAAAACCGTATCGGTAACGATTTAGTCATGGTGCTTGTTGCACTCACTTTCACTTGATTACCTTGTAAATCATTAGTGCAAATTTAATAAAATAAGGGTAAAGTAACACTAAATACTTTGCCCTTTTTTATCTTTTCACAGCTACTAAAGTACATCCGTTAATGAAAATCTTTCCCAATATGGGGGAATCTGTGGAAAAAGTTTCAATATTATTTTCAAATTTTGCCATACCGACAATAGATATAGCTCCGAAACAAATAGTGTCAAACACTTAAAAAGTCTATGCTATGGAAATTACGTTGAGCAAAATATTATTGCAAATTCGGCATCAGGAAGACAAAGTATCTTCTCAAATGATGCGAACATCGGAAGAGGCTTATGAAATGACCATATTCCTAAGAGAAATGCTGTGTTCTGTAAAATCTTCAGTCTTACAAACTGGATTTAAGGATGAACAACAGGAGGTTGACTTTTTCAAGAATATCAAACCAGAGATATTAGGAAAGCTCATTTATTATAACAAGGTATTCCGTATTGAAACGACCTGCCCTGTCAGCAACGGCAAAATGTATTATGCCTATTTTGAAAATGAATTAAAAAATCTCAAATCCGAATACAAGGATAGTATCTGTAATACGGATTTTTACAAGTATTACCGTGCAGGGAGAACAGACCGTGACCATACTTATTTCAGGCTCGGACAAATCAACTACCACGATGGGTTAAATAGCGGTGTCTTTGAAATTGACCTTAATTTCTCAACGTATTATGACAATCGGGTTGCCCATATTATTGCAAATGAATTACTGTATAATTATCTACTTACTAAAATCAATCCCGAAGAAAATCCCGAAATGGTTTTGATAAGTGGAGATGCCAACATGGATATTTCTTGGACGAACTCGCAAAACGCACTTATTGAGCTTATATACGCTATCTATGCCTCAAATTCTGTTAGCTACGGAAAAATCGGTATCAAAAAATTAGCCTTGATATTTCAGGTTTTATTCCAAACACCGCTAAACGATATACATCACGCTTTCCACAGAATGAAAACCCGAAGCGGTTCCCGAACTGCATTTTTAGACCAGCTCAAAAACTCATTGGAAGAATATATGGATAAAGACCTTTAGTTTATGATCGTCTTATTTTCAAAGCAGTACATTACCGTGTACTGCTTTTTTGTTTGTATCATTTGCCAATATACACCAATTGGCGAACGGTGGTTGAATCCGTTGACGAAACATTTAAAATCCCTTAAAACCCTTATCTGATAAGTTTTTTTTTCAATTGTAAAAATTTTCAAAAAATGCCCAAACCAATTGGCGAAGGTTGGCGGACAAACACTGCCACCTTTGGCAATTTTGCATAGTGAACTTTAAAAAGCTATGCAATGAAAATCATAACTATAGAAGAAGAAGCGTGGAAAAATCTAAATAGCCGTATCAACGCTATTGCTGATTATCTGAAAAGATTGGAAGACACAAGCTATGACGATCTGTGGCTCAATAACCACGAGGTATGCCAATATCTGCACATCAGCGAAAAGACTTTGTGGCGTATGCGTAATAAAAGCGAGATAGCGTATTCAAAAATCTATGGACAATATTTCTATACCATCGGAGCAATTAAGGATATGCTCAATGCCAATGCCATACAGAGTAGTGACGAGTATGTACAACAACTTATGGAAAAGGGCAAAAGCTATATCGAAAAAGGTAGAAAAATAAAATCCGACAAACTTTAAAACTTATCCTTATGAATATTGATAGAATGGAATTTTTGTCGTGGATGGAACGTATAATGGACAGGTTCGATATGCTGAGCGACAATATAGACGACTTGCAAAAGAAACGAAACAGCATTGATGGCGAAGAATTGCTGGATAATCAAGACTTACTGCAAATGCTGAAAATAAGCAACCGCTCTCTACAACGGTATCGCTCCATTGGAAAGCTACCCTATTACACAATAAGCGGAAAGCTGTATTACAAGCTGTCCGATGTGCATCAGTTCATCAGGGAGAGCTTTAACCCTCCTGCGAACAAATAGAAAGCCAATGAGCGACAAATACTGCCTTTGAGTGCCACATCGGGCAAGTCAGTGAACGCTTCCTTTACTTTCGGCGATGAACTTTAAATTTTTATGATTATGAGCGAAGAAATAACAAACAAGCAGGAAATGCCCGAACAGTTATCGGACATATTGTTAGTGCTGGATAAAGAAAAAATGAAAATCCAAGCCGTAAAGAGCATTGACGAAAACGGAAAAATGGAAACCGTAGACCCCACGAAAAAGAATCAAAATCAATTTATGCGTGTGGATAAGCATGGCGATTTCTTCTCTAATTTCTTCTCTAACTTTTTCAGTCAACTGAAAAATCCAACCAACTTTTCATTTTTTAAAGTTGCTGAACCCGAAGCTATTGAAAAGGCAAAGGAAATGCAGAAGCAGGTTGACAAGCCCACTCCGGAGGGCGAAAAGATGATGAAAGAACACGAAGTAAAAACCGACATACAAGAGAATAATAAACAAGAAAATAAAAATGATATGGCAACAGCACAAACAACACCGGAAACAAGCGAATACCGCTACAAGCCGGAGCAGATCGATTGGGATACAATGAAAAATATCGGATTGAGTAAGGAATATCTTGAAAAAAGAAACCTGCTCGATCCTTTGCTAAGAGGTTATAAAACCAACGAACTTGTGCCAATAGGCATCAATCTCGGCGGTTCCATCCTCCGCACAGATGCCCGCCTGTCTTTACAGCAAGGCGAAGACGGAAATGCTATCGTGGCAATACACGGTATCAAAAAAGAACCTAATCTGCATTTTGAGTTCTTCGGACACAAGTTTACAGATGAGGATAAGAAAAACCTGCTCGAAACAGGTAACATGGGGCGTGTGGTTAATCTAATCAATTCTAAAACAGGCGAACTAATGCCGTCTATTATCAGTATTGACAGGCTTACCAATGATGTAATTGCCCTGCGAACAGATTTCATTAAAATTCCCGATGAAATTAAGGGGGTAAAACTGAACGATGAGCAAAAGCAAACCTTAATGGAGGGCAAACCGCTCAAATTGGAGGGGATGATTTCCACAAAAGGAACGGAGTTCTCGGCAACCGTACAGTACAATGCTGATAAACGCTATACTGAATTTTTGTTTGACCGTAGTAACTCCAACGGACAAAAGCAAAATAACCAACAAAACAATCAGCAAAGCCAACCACAGGAAGCCCCAAAAACATTTCGGGGTAAGGAACTGACCGATGAGCAGTATAAGGATTTCAAAGCGGGTCAAACCGTGTATATGGCAGGTCTGGTCGATAAGAAAGGGCAAACGTATAACGGTTACATCACGTTCAACAAAGACACCGGAAAAACTGGCTTTGAGTTTCCAAATCAATATAAAGAAAGAATGCAACCTACCGAAGCCCACAAAACGCAAACTGCCGTCAATTCGCAGGGTAAAACCAACGAAGCGACCAAAAACATCAAAGAGCCTTTGAAGTCCGGGCAACAAAGACCTAAAAATGAAAAACAGCAGGAGCAACAAAACAAGCCTGCAAAATCAAGAGGTAGAAAAGTTAGTTAGTTATGAAAACAGTTATAGCAGAAAAACCAAGCGTAGCAAAAGAAATAGCCAGCCTGTTGGGAGCATCCGAAAAAAAGGACGGCTACCTTATAGGGAATGGCTATTTTGTTACGTGGGCATTCGGACATTTGGTCGGATTGGGAATGCCCGAAGATTACGGAATTTCGGGGTTTGATCAGGCATCATTGCCGATACTCCCCAATCCGTTTATTTTGACTGTCCGAAAAGTCAAAAAGAACAAAGGCTATACAGCCGATACAGGAGCATTGAAACAACTAAAAGTTATCGAACAACTTTTTCAACGTAGTGATAGCATTGTCGTTGCGACCGATGCAGGGCGTGAGGGCGAACTTATTTTTAGATACATTTATGAACACCTGAAATGCCGTAAACCCTTTGAACGGCTGTGGATAAGCTCGCTTACCGAAAGAGCCATCAAACAAGGCTTTGAGAAACTGAAAGACGGAAAAGAATTTGACGGATTGTATCAGGCAGCACAAGGCAGAAGCCGTGCCGATTGGTTGGTAGGTATCAATGCCACACAAGCATTGAGCATAGCCGCAGGCAACGGCATTTATTCACTCGGCAGAGTGCAGACACCTACATTGGCGTTAATTTGTAAACGCTATTTGGAAAACAAGAATTTTACGGTAAAGAAATATTGGCAAATACAGTTGTTGCACCGAAAAGAGGATATAGATTTTAAAAGCATTTCTAAAACCAAATGGGAAGACCAAAAGCTCGCAAATGATACATTGCGGTTAATCGGAAGACACGGCACTGCTACGGTTGTAGCTGTGGAAAGCAAAAACGCAACGGAGCAACCACCTTTGCTTTTTGACCTTACAGGCTTGCAAAAGGAAGCAAACAAAAAGCTGAACCTGTCTGCCGAACAAACCCTGAACATCGCTCAAAGCCTTTATGAAAAGAAATTCATCACCTACCCACGTACAGGAAGCAAATACATCCCTGAAGATATGTGGAGTGAGATTCCCAATCTCGTAAGAGCCTTGCAGGACAACGAAAATTTTAAACAAGCCATAGCCAAAATGAAATGGGGTCGTTTCAATAAACGGATTGTAAATGATCTCCGTGTTACTGACCATCATGGATTGTTGATTACTGATAAAATCCCGTCCGCACTCAACGCAGACGAAACAAAAGTCTATAACATGATTGCCTTTCGCTTGCTCGAAGCCATTTCGCAAGCCTGTGTCAAAGAGATAACCGATATAGCATTGGAAGTTTCACACTATGATTTTACGCTGAAAGGATGTAAGATCCTGGATGCAGGTTGGCGTTCCATAAAAGGCAATTTTATGGATGAAGACACCGAACCGATACAGGATTTGCCCGAACTTAAAAAGGGCGATGAACTAAAAATAAAAGAAGCCTCCGTTTTGGAGAAGAAAACCAAACCACCTGTGCTTTATACCGAAGCCGGACTTTTGTCAGCTATGGAAACCGCTGGTAAGGAAATAGAAAATGAAGAAGAACGGAAAGCCCTGCAAAATATCGGCATCGGTACGCCTGCGACAAGAGCCGCAATAATCGAAACCTTGTTTACCCGCAATTATATCCAAAGGGAAAAGAAATCTTTAATCCCGACCGAAAAAGGATTACAGGTTTATGAATTGGTCAAAGACCGTAAAATTGCAGATGTAGCGATGACTGCCGAATGGGAATTAGCATTACAGAAAATTGAAAACAACGAAGTAGATGCAAGGGTATTTCAGAGGGAGATGGAAACTTATGCCAAATCCATCACGGATGAATTGTTACAAACCTCCATTGCCAACGGGAACCTACCCCAACTTGCCTGCCCGAAATGTAAAACCCGGCAACTCATTATCCGTGACAAGATTGTCAAATGTCCTGACGAAAATTGTAGCTGGGTGCAGTTCCGCAATGTATGTGGAGTGCAAATCGGGATAGATGATATAACGAGCCTTGTCAATAAAGGCAAAACCTCGTTAATCAAAGGAATGAAAAGCAAAGCCGGAAAGAAATTCGATGCTTACATCGTGCTAAAAGAAAATGCCGAGAGTTCGTTTGAGTTTGAGAACAAGAAAAGCAATAAACGAAATGGAAAATAAACAGACTATTGTACCTAAAGAAATCAAAAATCTGATTTATACCATACGTGACAAGCAAGTGATGTTGGACAGCGATCTCGCTTCTTTATACCAAGTGGAAACAAAGAACCTCAACAAAGCCGTAAAAAGAAATATTGAGCGGTTTCCTGCTTCTTTTTGTTTTCAACTGACCGATAAGGAAGTTGAAGACTTGAGGTTCCAAATTGGAACCTCAAGTTTGAGTTACGGTGGACGGCGTTACCTGCCCTATGTTTTTACCGAACAAGGGGTTGCAATGGCTTCTGCTATACTTCGTTCTGATGTTGCTGTCAAAGTCAGTGTAGAAATTATGGAAGCATTTGTAGAAATGCGTAGAATGCTTATTAGCAATGCTTCTTTATTCCATCGTTTGGATAATATTGAATTAAAGCAATTAGAAGCCGATCAAAAATTTGAAGAAATCTTTAAGGCTTTGGAAAGTGACAAGCTCCATAGCGAAAAAGGTATCTTTTACAATGGACAGGTCTTTGATGCCTATACCTTTGTATCAGACATTATCCGAAGTGCCGATAAATCAATTATCCTGCTCGATAATTACACAGATGATACAGTGCTGACCTTGTTGGGCAAACGTAAGGATAACGTAACAGCAAAAATCTACACCAAAAATATCAGCAATCAGTTAAGGCTGGACTTACAACGATACAACAGCCAATATCCCCCGATTGAAATTGAGATTTTCTCCGATGCCCATGACCGATTTTTGATCATAGACCAGACGCAACTGTATCATATTGGAGCTTCGCTAAAAGACCTGGGCAAAAAATGGTTTGCTTTTTCCAGAATGGATATAGAAGTCGGCAGGATGCTTCAACTTCTGAACGAATAATAAACCCTCTGAAATTTCAGAGGGTTTTATTTTAGTTTTTTGATGCTTCCAACGAAACTTTTCTAAACTCTTTTAAAAGTTTCTCCAATTCAAGAGAAGCCTTACGGGCTCTTGTTCCTGCGGCTTTGTTCCCTTTTTCTGCCTGTAATTCCGCATCAGCTTTGAATGCTTCAATGCTTGCGTTGATTTTTTCGATTAGTTCATTCATTATGATAATGGATTAAAATTTATAACAAACAAAAGTACATTTTTAAGCCCTTACATCAACTACGTTTTACGACAAATCCTGCCTCTCAAAGCCAAACCCTGCCACATCTTCAAAGGCTCTTGATCTCTACTCTAATTTTAGGCTTTACGCAAAATTTCTAAACAAAAATTATTATGAGTACACAGCAAAAAGACTTGTCGTATTTCCGTTTACGACTGCAAGAGCATCTTAATTCGAGCTTTCCCGAAAAAGCCAACGATCAAAAATTTATCGACCAGCGTTCCTCGTGGGCAGCGAATGCTTATGAGGGAGCGTTCCGCTCCGGCAACGCTATCGACCAATGCAATGAGATAGCCAATTACATTCTGTTTGAAAACCTGCATTTCTCCAAATTCGATACCATTTTTCAAGTGGTCTGCAATGAGTTTGATACCCTTATGGCAGACGAGGAACTGCGACCGTTCGCCTTCAAAATGTTTCCCGTCTGTGAGCCTGTTTTTGCCAAATATAAACTGACAGATGATTTCGCTTACGGTTATGAGTTTGATGTCCTCTATACCGAACTGACGGGAACTATCGCAATATGGATAGAGGAAAATGGGCTTCAGTAAAAGGCAACACCTCCAGCACAACATCGAAGCCCTGCGGATTGCTTTTACATTAGAAAAGGAAAGACGACAAGCCACCGCAGAGGAAAGACTGCTAATGAAGCGTTACAGCGGATTTGGCGGTCTTAAATTCGTGTTGAATCCCATAGCGAATGAAATAGACATCAATCATTGGCGAAAAACCGAACATGATCTTTTTCCGATAACACAGGAACTCCATAAACTGCTCAAAGAAAATTCCGAAGACGATAAGCAATACCGTCGGTATGTAGATAGTATGAAAAGCTCGGTACTGACTGCTTTTTATACACCACCACAGGTCATAGATACGATTGCTTCGACATTGAGGAATAGCGGTCTTAATATTGATACATTCCTCGAACCCTCCGCAGGTATCGGCTCCTTTATACAATCATTTGCAGAGAACCGGGAGGCTAAAGTTACTGCTTATGAAAAGGATTTGCTCACAGGCAAAATATTAAAGCACCTTTATCCTGAAAGCACTATCCGCATTAGCGGATTTGAAGAGATACCTGAAAAAGAGCAAGGCTCGTATGCTGTAATTGCAAGCAATATCCCTTTTGGGGATACTTCGGTATTTGATCTGTCGTTTTCCCGAAGCAAAGACCCCGCAAAAGTACAGGCTGCCCGCAGCATCCACAATTATTTCTTCTTAAAAGGAAATGACATGCTTCGTGAGGGCGGTTTACAGGTGTTTATTACTTCTCAGGGTATTCTGAACAGTCCAAAGAATGAGCCAATACGCAGGGCGTTAATGGAAAACAACAATCTGGTTTCGGCTATTCGATTGCCGAATAACCTGTTTACGGATTATGCAGGTACAGAGGTTGGAAGTGATTTAATCATATTACAAAAAGATATACAAAAACAAAAAAATTCCTGGAGAGAAAATAAGTTCTGCGGCACATACATAACAGCGGAAAACTTCTCAACTAACGTATTATTGGGAGATCTCGACAGGGTGGTTCATACCGACAAAAAAATAGACACCGATCCTTACGGACAACCTGCTCTCATCTATACTCACAAAGGGGGTATTGAGGGCATAGCAAAAGACCTCAATCAAATGCTTTCCGATGATTTTGGAAAATATTTGGATTTAGGTTTATACAAAGGCAAACGGAACGATGACCCCATCACACCAATACCAATTACCCCGACAGTCGCACCTCCGGTTGCCGAACCTTTAACAGTTCAGACGGAACCACCTAAACAACGAAATATTCCACCTGCAACCGTTCAGGAAAGTCCACAGGAATTAAAGCAACTGAGCATTTTCGATTTGTTTGAGAATGCAGGGGAACCCGTAGCGGTTCTTGCTCCACCAAAGAAAACTACCCAGAGTAAAAGAAAGACAGTAAAAAGCAGGCGTGCTCCTATGGGTCGGCAAACCGACCTGTTCAGCGGTACAATGCAACAATCTTACACGCCTCCTGCTTCAAACGGTACAGTAAAGAGAAACACTCGACCGAACAACACCGGACAGGAAATAATCGGCGACTTGTTTTCACAAGTTGGCGGGAATGGCCACGCTGATAAGCCAGCCGATCCCGACATAGCAATCAACACCATCCCCGAACCTGCTCCGTACAGTGGCGAACTGCAAGCATTCCACCGAAACGACTGCCTTGTCGTGGATAATGGCTGGGTGGGTCATCTGCAAGAAGTAGAGGCAAAAGACGGTACGGCTGTTTTCCACCCCTTGCAATTGCCGCCTTTACAGAAAGCAAGAGCCGAAGCGTATATCGGGGTGCGTGATGTTTATCAACTGCTATACACCAAAGAAGCAGAACAACAGATCGAGCATAAAAAAGAAAGGGAAACTCTTAACCGTCTTTACGATGCCTTTGTGAAGCGGTACGGGAACCTTAACAATGCCGATAACATCAAGTTGATAAAAACAGATAGTGCCGGAAAGGAAATACCTTATTTGGAGCGTGTAAAAGGCGGTATTATTCATAAATCGGATATTTTCAGTCGTCCTGTAAGTTTCTCAACTGTAACCATAACAACCGACAATCCCGAAGAAGCGTTATCCGCTTCGCTGAACAAATACGGGAGCGTGGATCTGGGCTATATGTCCGAAATCAGCAATATGCCTGCTGATGCTTTGAGGGAAGCCCTGCACGGTCGTATTTATTACAATCCGCTCGAAAAGGAATATGAAATTGCTGAACGTTGGGTTGCGGGCAACGTTGTGGAGAAAGCACAAGAGGTCAGAGCCCACCTCGAAAACAATCCCGATGATGCCCAAGCCAAAGAAAGCCTTACCGTATTAGAGGAAGCAAGACCAAGACGTATCGAATTTGAGGAACTCGATTTTAATCTCGGCGAACGCTGGATACCCGCAGGCATTTATGCCCGGTTTGCATCGCACCTTTTCGATACAGAAGTCCGTATCCATTACTCCGATAGTGCCGACGATTTCTCCGTAACCTGTAAGCAAAAGAACGTACACATTTGGGATAAATATGCGGTCAAAGCCAAAAGCCGGACGTATGACGGAATTGCCCTGCTCAAACACGCCCTCATCAATACCACGCCCGATATTTCTAAAACAGTACAGGTAGATGGCAAAGATGTTAAGGTAAGGGATATGGAAGCCATACAAATGGCGAATACCAGGATTGACGAAATCCGAACTGCCTTTACCGATTGGCTTCACGCCCAAAACGATGTGTTCAAAAAAAGGCTGACCGACCAATACAACGACACCTTTAACTGTTTTGTCCGCCCGAACTACGACGGCTCACATCAGGAGTTTCCGGGATTAGACCGAAAGGGATTGGAGATTGACGACCTGTATTCGAGCCAAAAGGATGCGGTCTGGATGATAAAGCTCAACAACGGTGCTATCTGCGACCACGAAGTAGGTGCAGGAAAGACGTTGATAATGTGTACGGGAGCACAGGAAATGAAGCGTTTGGGCTTGGCACACAAACCGATGATTATCGGACTGAAAGCCAATGTACCCGAAATTGCCGAAGCCTACCGCACCGCTTATCCCCACGCCAAAATCCTCTATCCGGGCATTGATGACTTTACGCCCGAAAAACGTCTGCGGATTTTCGGTGATATTAAAAACAACGAGTGGGATTGTGTGATACTCACACACGACCAATTCGGGATGATACCGCAATCACCCGAAATACAAAAGGAAATCCTGCAAATCGAATTAGACAGCGTAGAAGAAAATCTTGATGTTTTGCGTAGTCAAGGAGATGAAGTAACCAGAGGTATGCTTGCCGGAGCGGAAAAACAAAAGGAAAACCTCGAAGTAAAGCTCAAAACGCTGCAACACGATATTGAAAACCGCAAAGATGACATTGTAGATTTCAAAATGATGGGTATAGACCATTTGTTTGTAGACGAAAGCCACCAATTCAAAAACCTGATGTTCAACACAAGGCATTCGAGGGTTGCGGGATTGGGCAATCAACAGGGAAGCCAAAAGGCACTGAACCTGCTGTTTGCTATCCGTACCATACAGGAGCGTATTGATGCGGATATGGGGGCAACTTTCCTGTCGGGAACTACCATAAGCAATTCGCTTACCGAACTGTACCTGCTCTTTAAATACCTGCGACCAAGAGCATTGGCAAAACAGGGTATTAACTCCTTTGATGCGTGGGCAGCGATTTATGCAAAGAAAACGACCGATTATGAATTTTCGGTAGCTAATAATATCGTGGCAAAAGAGCGTTTCCGATACTTTATCAAAGTACCGGAACTGGCTCAATTCTATTCCGAAATCACGGATTACCGTACTGCGGAAATGATTGGTATTGACCGCCCAGAAAAGAACGAGGTGTTTTATAACATACCGCCTACGCCAGACCAGGAGCAATTTATCGAAAAGCTGATGGAGTTTGCCAAAACAGGCAAAGGCGAATTATTGGGCAGAGAACCTTTATCTAAAAAAGAGGAAAAAGCAAAAATGCTCATCGCTACGGATTACGCCCGTAAGATGTCTTTGGATATGCGGATGGTAAGCCCTCATTACCAAGACCACCCCGACAACAAGGCTACGCATTGTGCGAATAATATCGCTAAGTATTACCACAAATTCAATGCACAGAAAGGAACGCAATTCGTGTTTTCGGATTTGGGAACATACAAACCGAACCAATGGAATATCTACTCCGAAATCAAACGCAAGTTGGCGGAAGACCACGGCATACCTGCACACGAAATCCGCTTTATACAGGAAGCGAAAAATGACAAGCAACGCAAAGAACTTATACAAGGAATGAACAGCGGTAAAATCCGTGTGTTGTTCGGTTCTACGAGTATGCTCGGTACAGGTGTCAATGCACAGAAAAGAGCCGTTGCCGTACATCATCTGGATACGCCTTGGCGACCGTCCGACCTTGCCCAAAGGGATGGTCGGGCTATCCGAAAAGGCAATGAAATAGCCAAACATTTTAACAACAATAAAGTGGATGTCATTATTTATGCAGTAGAAAAATCGTTGGACAGTTACAAGTTCAACCTGCTGTACAACAAACAGCTATTTATCGACCAGTTAAAATCCAATAATCTCGGCAAACGGACGATTGACGAGGGCAGTATGGACGAAAAATCGGGCATGAACTTCTCAGAATACGTGGCTATTCTTATGGGCAATACCGACCTGTTGGACAAAGCTAAAATAGAAAAACAGATTGCCGGACTGGAAAGCGAAAGGCAATCGTTCAACCGTTCAAAATCGAGTGCCAAATATAAATTGGAAGACTATACGGCAGAACTCGACAGAACCCAATCCCGATTTGACCGTATGAGCCTTGACTGGAATAACCTGCAAGGGCGTATTCAAAAACTGTCGGATGGTACTGTTGCTAACCTTATTAAGCTGGACGGCTTGTCGCCAAATGCGGATACAAAACAAATCGGTACAAAGCTCAATCAGCTTGCGGACAAATCCCGTACAGGGGGGGATTATGAGGAAATCGGAAGCCTCTACGGTTTTCAGCTTTTGGTAAAAACGGAAATGTCGCAAAAGGACGGTGCGGATATTCGGGTAAACCGATTTTTGATACAGGGCGAGGGAAATATCAAATATACCTACAACAACGGTATCCTTGCCAAAGATGAGAAGCTGGCATCTATGAATTTCCTTAATGCACTGGAAAAACTACCTTCCTACATTGAACAGGAACAAAAGAGAATAGCCGAAATTAAAAAGGATTTACCTGTTCTTCATGAAGTGTTGAACGGTACGTGGAGTAAAGAGAACCGATTGAACGAACTTAAAACCGAGCTGGCTTCTGTTGAGCGGAAAATACAGTTATCTATCAAGCCCAAAACACACGACGAACCCGAAGAACAAACTGAAAAACAGCAAGAAACACCAAAGGTTTCGGAAAGTATTGTGCGAACAAAAGGCATTCATTTACCAAGAGGGGTATTATAAAAGGGGCTTTTTATAAGCTCCCTTTTTCTTGGCAGACGTTATTTTACATAGTTCAGATACCAATGTACCCCAAACTTATCTATGACACACACCAGGTTGGTGTCAATCGTTGTTTGGAAAAAATCAAATGTTACATTTCCGTCAATTTTCAATTTCTCAAAAACTGATTTTTGTTCATCAGGATTATCAAAATTTACTGTCATTCCAATACCGTTTCCAAAACTGATTTCTTCCTTTTCAAAACCGTCAGAAATATAGAAATGAACGTTTTCCGCTTTAAATTCAGCGTGGGCAATTTTGTTCTTATAGGCTTCCGATACCTGATAAGGTGTTTCTGAATACCGTTGTACAAAAATTGTCTGTCCTCCAAAACAATCTTCATAGAATTTCAAGGCTTCTTCTGTTCTGCCTTTAATCGTAAAATAAGCAACTAATGTTTTCATATTCAATTATTTTTAGGCAAAGATTGTTATTAACCCTGCCATAAAATTGAACGGAGTTGCTATTTTACGCTTTGAGAGGGCAATATGCCGAATGCCTTATAATATGTTCGTGTAAAATGTGCTTGGTCTGAAAAACCACCTAAATAAGAAGAGTGTGTAAGGCTCTGTTTTTGATAAACTGCTTTTAGGGATTTGACTAATTTCGTATATAAAACAAACTCTCTAAAAGATATTCCTGTTTGCTGTTTGAAAAGATGAGAAAACCGATACATTGATAAATGGCTGTGTTCAGAAATCTGTTTGAGCGTTATGTCTTCTGTTTTTCGGATTTTATCTATTGCTTTTCTAATTCTTTTGTCTATCGCAATACCAGAAGTATAGCCAATTTCGGAAATAATTTTGTCAATTATTTTTTTGGTCAAGCTCTCGTCATTCTGCTCATCTGAAAGCCATTTTTCTAAACGTTTGGTTATATTTTTTACCTGAATAAGCGATAATTGTTTGAAGGGCTCTTTTCTGTCGGTTAGTTTTAAGCCTTGTTCAGAGAAAGGCTCGATATGGATAAAAGCAATGTAGCTGTTATCAGGATTGACAAGTTTTCGGATAGTGTTAGCCTGCATAATTACTCCCTTGCAGGAAACCTTTTGCCGCTCACACCAATAATCAATTTCATCTGAAAACGATACAGCAACGGTAATAGCGTGATGCAGATGTTCGCTGGTCTGGATGTCTTTACCGATATAAATCCCGCCAATGTCCGAAAACCCTATTTTTATGTGTTTTTTCACGATTTTTTATTGTCTTACAGACTTAGATATTGTCCTGGTTATTTACTCATTATCTTAGATGGTTTCCTTTCCGTTTCATCCTGCAAAGTTATCAAATTCAAATAAGCAAATGTTTATATCTTATGGATAAACTACATTGCGGGTATTATCAAACAAAACTACTTATCATCGTACTCATCCATTTTTCTAATCAGTGCATCACGTAAGTTGTCAAGGAATTTCGTTCGGTTTATTTTTCGGGCTTTCAGTTCCAAAAATGTATGATAAAAATCTCCTAAGTCAATATTAAATGTGCTTTCAAATGTTTTGGCAATAACCTTGATGTCGGCATTTCCATTGTCAAATATGCCGTGTGCATATAGAGCATATATCAACTCCGTTAATGCTGTTTTGCTACCTGTCCAGTTCAGTACAGGCTTTTCAGAAGTCTTATTTTGATGCGTGTTATGAAGCTGATCTTCAAGATAAACCCGTATCAGGTCATTAGCTATAATCTTCGCCGCTTTGTAATCATGAGACGTGGAAAATCTGTGGTCGGTTTCAAAATAAACAGTATCCAGACTCAATTTTATATCATATTTACCTCTGATAAAGAGCTTGTCATCAATGAAAGAATTATTAGTCCGGTAGTATTTATAAAATTCGAGATTGTTGTCAAAATACTTTTTGAGTTTTCTCAATTCTTCATTTAGATATTTTTTTATAGCCTTACTATTGTTTGGCTTTTTGGTTTCAATTTTATAAATGGCATTGTAGTAAACGAGCTTTGCCACAATTGCAGGCTTCTGATACTTGAAAAAACGGATTTCTTCATCTGTATTCTTAAAACCTCTTTTTAGAACATATTCTTTTACTTCAGACAGACAGTTTACAATGAGGTGAATAATGGTTTCTATACGTTGTATGGAATAATCGGTTTCCAACTCACATTCATGAATTGTGGTTTCCAGACTATGGAGTTTTTCATTCAAAAATTTATTCATTCAGCTTTATTTTAGTGTTTTTGGTTTAAAAGGAAAAGTCTATACAGGCGTAGCCACAGAAGATTAAAAATATTCCCCCAATGTTATGTAAAAGCCGTGGTAGCCACGGCTGAAACCATAATCCAACGATATATTTGTGCCGGATAATTTATCGACCTTAATCCTTAGCCCACCACCGACGCCTAAACTCCATTTAGAGAACAGCGGATTTTTATAGTCCTCTGTGCTATTGAGGTTTGAAAACAGTGTAAATCCGAGCAGTCCATCACGTGTGATGTCCTTTCTATATTCCGCTTCCAGATAAAACAGGGATTTCGCACGAAACCTGCTCTGCTGAAAACCACGACCCGAAGTATTGAAATCATCCCATCCAATGGATGGCAGATCAAAATAAGGAGCATTGGAATTAAATGTTGTCCAGTAATAGCTCCATAATGCGATCAGGTTCTGCCGTTCAGGAGACTTGGTCAATCTGTAATATTTTTTGGCATCCACATACAAAGAATGCCAATAACGATCACTACCCATAAATTCGGGATTCATCCTGTACGTAATATTTAAGTAGCTTCCCTTTGATGCATTTATCGAACTACCCCTCGTATCATATAGTAAATCGAAGCTGATACCGGAGGAGGTGCTGGTTGTTCCGTTCGTGGTTCCATAATTGTATCCGGAAAATTGTGTAAGTGTTGGGTCTTGGGAGTTTGTTTTAATCTTTGAATTGACATCAAGATGATATCCAACCCCTAACAACAGTCCGGGAGAAACCTGTCTGAATATTTGCTGGTAAACACGCAGATATGACCTATCGACTAATAACTTGTCATCATCAGTTTTTAGCTTTCCTAATCCGTAGGTGTATTCCGGGTATTTCAAAATCCGCATATCGCCTCGTAAAGCCCATTTGTTACGATCCAGCCAGATGTAGGAACGTACAGGGAGTCCATACCTGCCCTCAAAATCGAAATAGGGAACAAACCAGACTTCGGATAAATTCGTGTTTTTTCGGCTTCCGAGATAAAAACTTCCTGTTACCGTGGTGACCAAAGCCCTGCCACCTCCGGGAACATCTGTAGTCAATGGCAGTACGGAAAAGCTGAATGGCTTATCCGTGGTGTCACGAGGTTCCGGAGGTATGTATATTAAACATCTTTTCGATGACATCAAACAGATCCTTCTGCTTAATGGTATCCTGTTTGGCTTCAATGCCAGTAGAATCTGTGGGAGTCTGAGCATGAAGTGCCAGAGGGAGGAAACTGAGGCACAGTACTGTCCACTGCATCCCTGCTCTTATCCGCATGGGCCATTGGGGACACTCATTACTGAATGTTAAGCATTCTTTTTTATTTTTCACTACTTTCATGATTTTATGAAATTATCTATTGATGGTATAACCCACTGTCCATTCGACAAAATCAGCCTTGCCCATATGTGCTTTGATGGATACCCCGGCATTGATATTTTTATACACGTAATACCGAGCTCCAGCCCTTAGGAAAAAGGGATTTACCTCACCGTTGAACTCCTGCCTGTGCAGGTAATAGCCGATATTTCCGTTTAGCACAAGGCGTTCATCCAGGATATGTACGATATACAGGGTCGGCCCTCCCGAAAACTGGGAGCCAAAGGCTCCTGCCTTTCTGCCCGCCACTTTGCTATCGTTCCCAGAACCAGAATAATAAAAGTCCACTCCGGCTCCCAGACGCCATTTGTGGGATACGTGCCTGCTGGCATAGATCCCGATAGTCGCTTTGAGGTAGCTGTCGTCCGAGTCGGGACTGAGCTGTTTGACACCCGTCCCGAGATTGATGTGGTACAGCCATTTTTTTGGAAATGGTGCGATAGGGGCATCGTGCCTTATCATAGCTTCCGGATGTGGCTGATAGCTGACCGAAAGTGACAGTGGCACCAGATTGATACCTCGGTTAGGCAGTGCCATGGCTCCGTTTGAAAAATGGTGGAACGACACGCCGATCCCTGCCTTCCATTTTGCATGGAGGCGGTACTGTGCACGAAGGCCAAAATCGATAAAAACGTTGTTCCGGGAGCCAATTGCCAGGTTCAATGGATTGTCAACCTTGTCATAGGGTTTGAAGTTACCTGTCAGACCCAGTGCGATCCGGTAGTCAAACGACCATCTGCGGTCACTTTCCGGGGAAAAGGGAACCTGCACGAAGCCGTACACGGCGAACGGATTTCCTATAATGTCGTTGTTAAAGGTACCCGAATAGATCCCCACGCCATAGATGGGGTTATTGTAGAGTGCATTATAGGCATACCGCTTACTGTTCTGTTTCCAGCCGATCCTCAGGTTGGCTCCCTGATAGTAGGCATCCTTATAGGTCATATCCCTCAGTTCCTTTTGTTTCAGGATTCCACCGTTTTCCAGATCGAACTCAATGACCAGCGGATTACGGGCAGGAGCCTGTCGGAGGGAATCTTCCTGAGCCATGCTGAACAGTGGAAAAAAGGCAATAAAAAAAGGCAATAGGGATTCATGCCGGCATGCCGGCCAGAAAAATAGTAATCTCATTTGTATTCTTTTTTAAAACGATAGGACGGGCTGGATCAACTATCCAGCCAGGCTTTAAAGTCAGGTACACGGTCTCTGCTCACAATGACATCTTCATCAGGCTGAGGGGAAAGCACGAGCTTAAGACGGTTGCCAAAATAAATATGTATCTGCCGTATACATTTTCTTGAAACGATGAACTGACGGTTTATCCGAAAAAAGGTATAAGGGTCAACCTCTTTTTCCAGCAAGTCTAACGTGGAGGAAAGCACATGGGGCTTATTATCCAGCGTAACCAGATGCGTTAATTTATTGGAGAGCTGAAAATAGGCGACCTCATCTTTAGAGATCGTCAGTAACCTGTCTCTCCACTCTATCAGAAAATTGTTCTTAAACCTCGTTGGGTTCGCTGAAATATCTTTAAGGAGAAGTTGAAGATCGGGGATAGCAGTTACCGGATTCAACTGACGATACCTCATCAGGCTTTGCTTAATATCTTCTATCGCTACGGGTTTTAGCAAATAATCGATGCCATTTGCTTTGAATGCCTTGATCGCATATTCGTCGTAAGCCGTGGTAAAAATGACGGGCTTCTGAATATCAAATTCGGAAAAAATGTCAAAGCTGAGACCATCCGACAACTGAATGTCCATGAAATACAGATCCGGCTCATCGTTAGCGGAGAGCCATTCCAGCGTTTCCTTAACCGTGTGTAATATAGCCACGATTTCAATGTCTTCCCGAACCTTTGAAATAAGCCGTTTCAGTCGGTTGGCTGTCAACAGTTCATCCTCAATTATTATTGCTTTTATCATCGCTTAAGTTCTAAAAATGGAACCCTCACCCAAAAGAAATCATCATCGTGCTTTATCGAAACCACTTCGTTTCCGAGAAGCTGATACCTTTCTGTTATATTTTTCAAACCAATGCCTTTGCTGGCTCTTTGGGTAGTCACAGGGTTAATGTTGTTCTTTATTACGATACCGTCCTGGTCAGCAAGTATTTCTATTTTTAAAGGGCTTTGCCTGCTGATCGAATTGTGTTTGATAGCATTTTCAACCAATAACTGCATGGTTGCCGTGGCAATGCCTTTGTTCATAAGGCTGTCCGGTATATCAATTTTCACCATCAGACTTTCCTGATACCTTGCTTCGTACAGAAACAGATAAGAACGTATAAATTCCAGTTCCTCTTTCAGCGGAACTACATGGTGTTCTTTGTCTTTCAGTACGTGCCTGTAGATATTTGAAAGTTGCTGTACATATTCAACCGCCAACTGTGAATCCTCTTCTATCAGGGAAGTAAGCGTACTGAAATTATTAAAGAGAAAATGAGGATCTATCTGCATTTTCAAAAATTCCAGTTCTGCCTTAGCCACTTTTTCTTCATACTTCGCCAGCGTGACCGTCGCCGTATTCCATTGGATGAAGAACGAAGCAGCCGTAAATACCGCAGAAAAAAGTATGCACATAACTGTTCCGGTTACAAATACCTGCCGAACCGTTGTTTCATCATAGTATGCATCGGGGATCAACAGCCGTGAAAGAAACAGTACGGAACTGACGATAACCATCAATATACCGATCTGAATAAAAATCCTTTTGGTAAGTGCAGAACGCCACGGGAAATGTTTATCCAGCTTTTTGCTGACCCAAAAACTGCTTTCCATTATGGTCAACACACCGATGAAAGTCACCGCCAGATCACGGAGCACTTCGAGCACGAACTCTTTTGTGAGCGGATAATCCCACGGGTTTATCAGGAGCAGCATTCCATAGAACACTACTCCGATGATAAAGTAACCGATAAACTTAAATCCCTTTTTTTGAAATGTCATAACAGTACGAATTTAAACATTATCGTTGAGCTGACCGTGATATGCATTAGCAATTAACATTCACCTGCTATTTTCGTGTCCACGTTTGTGTCTGGTAGAACATGCCGACATAGCCCCGCACCTTTAGCTTGCCATTTTCAAGCCACATGGTACATTTATAGGTCTTTCCTTCCGATGGATCATAGATTTTGCCACCTTCCCATTTTCCGTTGTTCTGCTTAAAGTCCGTTAACATAAGCAGTCCGATAAGAGGTTTGCTACGTTTGGACTTGTCCGGGTTTTCCTGATCGGTCAATGGTTTGCCCTGTGCATCATTGGCATCTTTCAGCCATACGATCTTACCATTGAACTTGTCTCCCGACTGATAAATTTCTACAATGGCTTCACCGTCGTCTGTCAGCCATTTTCCTTTTATTTCCTGTGCATAGGTGAACGATGCTATAAGCAGCAGTGCAAAACTTAAAAATAGATTTTTCATGTTTTATTATTTTTGTTATAAATTATTTCAAGAGTTTTATTTCATTTAAACGGACGTTTCCCTTTTCCGACTTGGCAATAATCACCGCAAGATTCGGTCTTGTTGTATGGGTCTGTTTTTCGCCCACCTTTACCCCATAGGTCAGCAGGATTTCGCCGTTTTCATCTCTCTGTAAACTTACAGGGTATATTTTCGTCTCCCTGTCCGTTTCCGGAAGCACAACCGCCAATACATTTTGTTTGGAAAAATCAATAACGGTAGGCTTTCCATCATTTCCCATGTGAGCCGCCATTCCAAAAATTTCATTAAACTGTTCCTGTGTTTCAATTCTGGGATGCTCCAGTTTTGTTACTGTATTATTTACAAAATAGTTTTTAGCTAATGTGAAAGCAATGTCTGCTGTATTTAACACCGTGTCCGTTGTATTTACAGCATCTTTCAAAGCATTCTCGTTGTCCGGTTTCTTATTGTTTTGACACGCCGTAAAAGCCAGCCCTGCAAGTGTTAACAGCATTACGATTCTTTTTGTCATATTTTAAATGTTATCGTTTTTTATCGTATTAATGAGTCCGGTTCTATTGTATAGTGCCGATTGCTTTTTTCAGTGCAGCCGAAGCAATGAAAGCATCATATACTGCCTTATTGTAGCTGTTATTTGCCTGTATCAGACTGAACTGACCATCAAGTACGTCCTGATAACGTCCAACTCCCTTTCGGTAACGGGCATCTATCAGTTCCAGGCTCTTTTCTGATGCCTGTACAATATCTTTTGCAACGTTGATCCGTGACATGGCTTCTTGCAGGTCTCCCTGAGCTTTACGGTATTCCAACAGTGCCTTACTGTTAAGCTGTTCGCCTGCTATTTTCAGTTCCTGCAATGCAATAGTGGACTGCTTTGCCTTGTGATCGTTCCTGAAACCGCTGAATATAGGAATGTTGAGCTGTAGCCCCACATAGAAACTGTTCGGCCAGGTATATTGGTTCAACCTGAAATGGTCATGTTGAGCCTGAATCTGGTACTGGCTGATAAAATCCAGTGTGGGAAGCCTACGGCTTTTATCCAGATCAATCTGTTTTTTAGCCAGAGCCTGTTGTGATATATTCTGCCTGATGTCAGGTCTGCCTTCAAAAACAGGAGAGCCGTTCTGCTCTGTAAACAACAGGCTTGTAAGGGTTTCTTCAGAAATGCTTTCCTGCAACAAAACCGTACTCTCAAAAGGCAGTCCTATAAGCTCTTTCAGGTAATCCGTCGCCTGTACAATCTGATTTTCTGCCATGTAGAGGTTCGGTTTCTGATTCTGCACATTGATATACACATTCAAGGTATCCGATACAAGTGCCAGATCATTTTTATAAAGGACACGGGTATCGTGCATGGTCTGTTCTGCCCGTTCTATTGCCTTATGGACAAGTTCCCTGTTAAGGATCGCTAAGCGGATATTATAATAAGCCCTGCGTATCTCATCAGCCAGTTCCCATTTGGTCATTTCCCGCTCCGCTTCCGATAACGCTGTGTTCAGTTTGGACAACCGGATTCCTTCACGAAGCTGGGGATTAAATATCGGTAACTGTAAATCCACCAAACCGCTGAAATGATTCTTTGCCGATCCGTTTACAGGCATCATTCTTGAATTGTCAATCGTCAAATCTCCCGTTGGTGAAACACCGATACCGGGGAAAAAGAAAACGGTCGGCTTGATGTTACGTATGTAGGTGGTCGATGCGTTGATCTGCGGATAGCGGTTTGCCTCGATTTCCTTTGTCGCATACTGTGATTTCAAGGTCGAAAGTTCTCCTGCCTTGACCATTCTGTTGTTTTGAAGCCCAAGCCCGACCGCTTGCTCCACGGTCAGCCTGTACACGGAATCAGCGGGAATCGGCTGGGTCTGTGCGGACAGTTGCAGTCCACCTATCAGTAGCAGAACAGTCGCTATACCGGACTTGTTTACTTTGAGTGCCTTGCGTTGTTTTGATCGTTCCATCAAACGGGTAATACCATAATGAACGACAGGAACCAATAGCAAGGTCAGGAACATCGAACTGGTAAGCCCGCCTATAAGTACCCATGCCAGACTGCTGATCATTTCCGAAGATGCCCCTTTTGACAATGCCAGTGGTAGCATGCCAATTACCATTGCCAGCGTGGTCATCAGGATCGGTCTCAACCTTGTACGTCCGGCATCCAAAAGTGCCGCTCTGAGAGAATCTCCCTCGGCAAGTCGTTCGTTTGCCCTGTCGACCAACAAGATGGCATTCTTCGCCACAAGCCCCATCATCATGATCAATCCGAATATGGAAAAGATATTCAGTGAATTTCCAGCTAAAGCTAAAGCGACCACGGAACCTCCGACACCTACCGGAATGGAGAACAATACGACAAACGGGTATGCCCAGTTGTTATACAATGCGACCATGATCAGGTAGATCAGGCAGAGTGACATAACCAGTGCCACGGCAAGGCTTCCGAAAGCATCATCCTGCAAATCGAGGTCGCCCTCATAACGAAGCGTAACGGATGCAGGTAGCGGATTTTTAGCTACGATAGCCTTGATGTCCTCGCCGATATCTCCGGTAGGTCTGCCGGTTACCTTTGCCATCAGCATCACTGCGGACTGTTTATTTCTTCTTTCGAGCATAGATGGTGCGGTGGCTAAACGGACATCCGCAAACTGTTTGAGGTATATCATCTGACCCTGAGCGTTAACGAACGGGAAATTTTCAATATTGCTTGTGGTCGCTTTGTCCTGTTCACGCAGGGAGATACGCATATCGATCTCTGTACCGTCCTTTGTATATTTCATATCTTCGTAACCGTTCACGGCTATACGCAGTGCCGTACTGATCCCCTCTACGGTCAGACCGAGGTCACCGAGTTTTTTACGGTCTATATTTACCTGTAACGACGGTTTCTCATCCTCTACAGAGAGCTTTGGAGCAACGATACCGTCCACTTTCCTGATATCTTCCAAAAGTCGTCTTGCGGTTGCAAATACAGTATCTCTGTTCTCTCCGTGCAACAGTAGCTGTATCGGAGCGGCATTGGTTCCGAAGAGACCTACAGTGGAAACATCGACTTTCACACCCGCTTCCAGCAAGGCGATTTTTTTAAGTTCCCGTCCTATTTCTGAAATGGATTTACTTCTGTCTTTAGCTTCAACGAGCGATATGTTTATACTTGCCACGTTACCGCCACGGTTCTCCCCTGAGCCATCACTTTGATAACCGACAAGCGTAAACTGATTAGTAACTTCCGGCACTTCATTCACTCTCTGTTCAATAGATTTGACAATGCGATCCATTTCCTGGATACGTGTACCCGGAGGGGCTGTGACCATCAGCGAAAGCTCACCCTTATCCGTAGCGGGAACAAACTCGCTACCTACATGCCCTGTGAACAGCAGGCTTAGTGAAGCGATCAGGAAAGCAGCGGAAATACCGACAGTTTTCCATTTATTAACAAGTGACCATGCCAGTATCCTTTCGTAAAGATCGGTCAGCTTCGCAATCTGTTTCTCAAAGAACATCGCAAAACGGGAGAAGATAGTCTTTCCGTCCAGATGGGTAAGTTTCGCAAAACGTGACGATATCATCGGTGTCAAAGTGAAAGACACCATTAAGCTGGACAGTGTGGAAACCACGATGACTAAAGCGAATTCTTTAACAAGGCTACCTACAAGCCCCGGCACAAAAGCAAGGGGCAGGAATACCACTACGTCCACCAGTGTAATGGACATCGCAGCAAAACCAATCTCTGTACGACCGTCAAGGGATGCTTTCACTCTTTCAGATCCCATTTCCATGTGACGGTAGATATTTTCCAGCACCACAATGGAGTCGTCCACCAGAATCCCGATCACAAGAGACATAGCGAGAAGCGTCATCAGGTTCAGGGAGTAATCCATAGCGAACATCATGATGAAAGCAACCAACAGGGAGGTTGGAATAGCGATCAGTACGGTGATTGCATTTCGCAGACTGTGCAGGAACACCAGCATAACAAGTGCCACGAGCAATACCGCCAAAAAGAAATCAAAGTACACGGAATTAGCCGCTTTGAGTGTAAATTCCGATGAATCGGAAATAACAGAAAACTTAAGCCCGATGTTGCTGTGCAGGGATTCCAGTTCTGTCAGATGTTCCCGTACCAGTTTTGCGGCTTCCACGGCATTTGCCCCGGTCTGCTTGTTGACCAGCAGGGCGATGGAGTTCTTGCCGTTTACACGGTTCATGACCGTAGCCTCCTTTTGTCCTTCTGTTATATTGGCGACATCTTTTACGAATATGGTACTGCCATCCGGCTGGACACGTACGGGTTGCATACGAAGTTGCTCGAAGTCCGTTGCTTTACCTGTGGTACGCACGTCAAATTCGCCGTCTTTTGATTTTACCGCACCAATGGGTATCTCGACATTACTGCTTTGGATAGCCTGTGCAAGCTCATCCATGCCAATGCCATAGGCCCTCAGCTTTTCAAGGTCTGCGGCAACTTTAACTTCCCTTGGAGAACCACCAAGAAGCGTAACACGCCCTACATTGTTGATCTGTGAAATACCCTGTCTGATCTGCTTATCCAGCATCTCGTACAACTGTGCTTCAGGAATATTCGCAGTAGTTCCTATTCTTAGTACAGGCTCATCGTTGATACTGTAACTTTCAATAGTGGGTGATTTTACGGCAGCAGGGAGTTCAGGGAGTACTTTGTTTATCGCCCGCTGTACATCCTGAATCGCTTTTTCGGGATCAGCATCGGCAACAAACTCAATGGATACGACCGCAGAGTTTTCGGCAGAATAAGTGCTGACCCTTTTTATCTTGTTTACGCCGGATATGGCGTCTTCCAATTTTTTGGATACCGTGTTTTCTATTTCACTCGGTGCTCCTCCCGGATATACGGCTGTTACCGTAACGATGGGGGTTGCCAGTTCGGGCAATAGTTCATAGCGGAGTTTGCTATATCCCAATATACCCAGACCTGCTATGATCAGGTAAAAGACAATAAATAATATGGGGCGTTTGATCGCCAGTTCTGTTAACTTCATTTCTTTTGGGTTTATTAGTTGATATCTGCTTTGCTTTCAGTAATCTTTACCGATGTAAGGTCTATTCCTTCGGTAATATTGGACTGTCCTTTGGTCACCACGATATCACCGGGCTTCAGACCGGATATGACTTCGATATAATCTTCCAGTTCCCTGCCTTTTTGGAACGGACGGCGAACGGCTTTTTTGCCTTCACCGACCAACCAGACATAAGGGGCATTGAAATCACCTCTTACCGCCGTGCGTGGGATAACCAGTGTAGAAATTTTTTCCGATGCGTCCATATCCACATTCACCGTCATTCCGCCCATCAATGTGATGCCGTGCTGGTTGTTGTTCACCTTGGCAAGTACAGGAAATGTTTTCGCCTGATTAGCGTTGGGAATGATCGCTGAAACCACACCCTCAAAATGGTGTGTCGGATAGGCGTCTACGGTAAAACGAACTGGTTTGCCCTGTTTGATCTTGGAAATTTCCTTTTCGGGAACCTGAAAACGTACTTCAAGCTGGTTTAAAGGAATAATAACAGCGACAGGGCTTCCGGGTGACAGGTAGTCACCTACACTTGCGGATTTGGTAGCAATAACGCCACTGATCGGAGCAATGACCGTTGTACGGCTAAGTTCAGACTGGGAGATTTTCAGTTGCTTTTCTGCCATGTTCAAGGCGTGTCGGGCAGTTTCCAGTTCTACGCCTGTCGCATTGTTCTGTTTATGTAATTCGGCATACCGCTGATAGTCTACCTTTGCTTTTTCGTACTCGATCTGGTGTATCTGATGGGATGGCTGTTTCATTGGGTTTTCAAGGACAGCGATGACCTGACCTTTACTGACCTTACTACCGTTCTGGATGTTTAGTTTTACAACCTTACCATCCGTTTCCGCAACTAAATTTACCATCCCTGTGGTTTCCAGTTGTCCGGGATAAGAAAAAGAATCGTCAAACTGCTCTTCGGTAACAGCAATAGCTTCTATTGCGAACGGAACTGCTTCCTGTTCTGCACGAATCTCTTTATCCACCTTTTTTTGGTTGCTTGAAAGTTTGAACCATACCAGCCCAACGACCAGTAAAACACCGACAATTAAAAATATTTTATTACGCATGATCACTTATTTTTTTGCCAAAGGTAGCCTGGGCATTAAAGCGTATGCTTGAAAAAGAAACCGAACGGTAAATATTCACCGTTCAATTGTGTTATATCCGTTTAAGTCGTTTGCTGAGAATTTGGTTGGACACAGTTTGAAAGTCAGTAGTAGCAACTACCTATGATATAGGAATTTGGTGAGTTATTTTTTGCTTGGGAGCAAGCCGATAAAAGAAAATTAAGCATTGTTTTTTACAGGTAGTAAAAAGCCCGGTACGAAACCATGTAGCGTAGGTATATAAGCCCCTACCAATAAAAAAGCCTTGAATTTTTCAAGGCTTTTAAAATCGTTTACTGAATATATAACAGGTCAATGCGACCTCTTTTCCGTGTATCTCCATCGTGATATCCCGTTTACCCGACATAGTGAAACCCCGCCTTTCGTAAAACTGGTAGGTAGATCCGGAATCGGTATACAGGTAGATCATTTTATCTTTTTCATCCTTTTCCAATCGGTCAAGCAGGAGTGTTCCGATCCCCTTGCCCTTGATGGTAGGGTCAACAGCGAAAAAATTCAGTTCACCGTCAATTTCGTTTGTCCTTTTCAGTTCATTGAGCATCTCTACATTGGTATCGTCATATATACTGGATGCTTTCCAGTAAAAGAGATTGATAAAAAAAGAAATAGTTTTGACAAAGGCTCTGTAATAAAAGGAGGTAAAAATTTTTGGTTTACCCTTTATGTCTGCTAAGAGTACGCCCACCAATTTATTATCCATATAGGCTCCGTATGCCCGTGTTGCTTTGGTAATTTCCAAGTACCAGAAATATTTGCTGTAGATATAGAGTTCTAACTTGTTGGTTGCGTACCATGATAAGTGCATGCCTTCGACAGCAAACTTTCTTGCCATATCGAAATCCTTATCTCTGAGATTTTTTATTACTACTTCCATTTTATCTGCCTTTTTTTTCAATCAGATAGCAACCGCATATTGCTATTTTTCATACAGTTGATTCTGTTTACAAAATTATCCAATCAAAGATACCAATAGTCAAAAAAAATAATTGAATAGGGTAAATTGACTTATGAACTGTTCTATACTCATCTAAACCGGGAAATTGGTTGATGTAAAGTGTTTGGATCGTCATTCGTGTGGCAGAATTTATATTTTTTTCAATCATCTCTTAGCATAAGTCTTGGCTATTGTTGTACCAAATGTTGTAGATCAGGGTCATTCTTGATGCGTTCCATTTCACTCTCCACGATATGAACAATGTCTAATTTTATCTGACGGTAATTGTTATCAATATCCCGTTTCATATTATCTACTCCGTTTTCATCGACAAAGGATAAAATTTCGGGTATCTTCTGATACGCTTTGGTTTCGGTAGCAACCTTTTCATTATCAACCACGATTTCCGCATGAAATATTTTTTGCTCTATACGTTCGTCGAAGTTATCGGAAACAGCACCCACGAACATACCTTGTGTAAGGGTACTGATTTTTGAAGCCGGAATAAGGCTGTCTAATTGGGTTGAAATGGAAGTAGATTTATCATTACGATTAATCGTCATACTCTGCCGTTTTTGTAAAACTTTTCCGAAACGTTCTGATAAATTTTTCGCTGTTTCGCCTACGACCTGACCGCTAAAAATATTACCAACTGTGTTCTGAATTACCTTACTTTCTTTGTCGCCATAATCACGTATTAATTGACTAAAATCTTGAAAACCAAGGCATACAGATACGAAATTACTTCTCGCAGTTGCGATGAGTTGGTCAAGTCCCCTGAAATAAATTGTGGGCAATTCGTCTATGATAACCGAGCTTTTAAGCTGTCCTTTTTTATTGATTAATTTTACAATTCGGGAGTTATATAAACCCAAAGCTGCTGAGTAAATATTTTGTCTATCGGGGTTGTTTCCGACACACAAAATTTTAGGCTCTTTTGGGTTGTTGATGTCTAAAGAAAAATCGTCGCCTGTCATAACCCAATAGAGTTGTGGCGAAATCATTCTCGACAAAGGGATTTTGGCAGAAGCAATCTGACCTTGTAATTGATCTTGTGCTCCGCCTTGCCAGGCATCCATGAAGGGCGACAAATAATTTTCCAATTCGGGATAAGAGGTCAGAATGGTAAATACATCAGCGTATTTCTTATTCAGCAACTCAATAGCATGGGGAAAGGTACAGAACTTACCATTTTCGTAGATTTTAAGAAACCAGATAATGGCTGCCAACAATATAATTGGCGACTCGACGAAAAAATCCCCTTGCTTCTGTATCCACGACCTGTTAAGGTTTAGCATGATCGTATATGCCGCTTCGTAGGCATCGGATATGTCCGTCATAAAGCCGGGATTAAGCGGATTGCAACGGTGGCTCTTGCGTGGGTCGTCAAAATTTATCACATAAAATTTGGGCTGTACTTTGTACTTATCCCTGTTCTTCAATAAGTGGTTGTAGGCAATGGTAGAAAGGTCATCGAATTTGAAGTCATAGATGTACATGGAGAACCCTTTCTCAATCTGTTGCTTGATGTAGTTGTTTACGATTGCATACGATTTACCGGAACCCGGAGTTCCTAACACGATCGTTGCCCGAAAGGGATTCACAATGTTAATCCAGCCGTTGTTCCACTTGCCTTTGTAATAGAACTTCGTGGGAAGATTGACAGAATATTCGTTTTCCATCAGCTTGGTTTCCTGCTGAAAACTCTCATTTTCATTATTGAAAACGTCGTCCATCAGGTTGTTGTTGAGTAAACGGTGCATCCACACACCCGCCATCAATAAGGCAATATAACCGCCCGCCATCGTAAGGATATAAAGGAATGTTCCGGCAACTGGCGACAGCTTTAAGAGTGGCGTATTGAGAAAGAATAACACAAATCCAATACCCAACGCCACATAAATTTTAGACCATGTTATTTTTTCATTTTTTACGCCTTTTGTTCCCAGACAGCTTAAAGCCAACAATACCAAAGCGAACACTTTGGTATATAACGTATGTTCAAAAAGTCCTGCCGTCCGGTTGAAATTCCCTAATATCTTATTGATGATTTCTAATGTCCAGCCACGTTCTAAAAAGAAAGTGTAGCAAAACCAATAAAGGTGCATCAGTACCAAAAGGATACTTACTGCCCGCATAAAAGCCATTATCTTGGCTAAGCCTCTTAAATCGTCTTCTCCCTGCATTTGAAAAATTTTAAATGTTCGGGCGTGAATTTATAGGCTGTATAGCGTGTCTATAAGAATATGGCACTCAATGGCGGTGCGTGGCGGTGTTTGGCTGAATAGTACAGTTTACAATCAATCGAAATTATTATCCTGAGTTCTGTTTATTTTATGCCTTATAAACAAACGCATTGATATTCATTCCCGCACCTACCGAAGCAAACAAAACTATATCTCCTTTTTTAATAGAATGTTCAGGTAACTCTCCTCTTTTAATCATCGCAAGTAGAGAGGGAATTGTTGCTACACTGCTGTTTCCGAGCTTCTGAATAACCATAGGCATTATGTCTTTGGGAACTGCTGCATCGTATAACCTGTAAAACCGTTTAAGAATAGCTTCGTCCATTTTTTTATTAGCCTGATGAATAATGATTTTATCCAATTGGTTAATGGAAAATCCGCTGCTATCAAGGCATTCTTTCATAGCAATAGGAACACGCAAAATGGCAAATTCATAGATTTTTCTGCCGTTCATCTTGATGTATCGTATATCAGGACAACTCTCATTAGAGTACGATTTACCAAAGTGCAGATAGTCTTTTTCTTCTGAGGTAAACGAACCCGATATGTGCGATTGGATTCCCGATTCATCATTGCTGATTTCCAATATGGCAGCACCTGCTCCGTCTGCATAAATCATGCTATCCCTGTCATGGATATCTACTACTCGGGAAAGGGTTTCTGCTCCGATAATCAGGCATCGTTTAGCAATACCCGATTTAATAAAAGCATTAGCTTGTATCATTCCCTCAATCCACCCTGGGCATCCGAACACTATATCGTAAGCAACACAAAAATTGTTTTTTATCTTCAAAAGATGCTTGACCCTCGAAGCGAGGCTCGGAACCATATCGGACTGCACCGTTCCGAAACGCACATCGCCAAAATTATGGGCAAAAATGATGTAATCCAAAGTTTCAGGATCAATCCCCGAGTCCTTAATTGCGGATTTCGCAGCGAAAAAGCCCAGGTCAGAAGCTACCTGTTCTTTTGTAGCATAACGCCTTTCTTCAATGCCTGTAATTTCTTTCAGCTTATTGATAATTGTTGCGTTGTCATGTGTTAGAGCCAGTCCGTTTTCGTCAAGGAAATGATGTTTATCAAAAAACAGGTTGGTAATCGTTTGTGAAGGTACATAATTACCCGCACCAATAATTTTACTCTTCATTGTTATTTCTTCTTGTGATGCACTTCCTCATCCCTTTTTTTCCAACATTTGCAATCATTACATATTCTTGGCAAAATTAGTTTGGGCAGTAAAGTGTATCGCAGTAAAAGAAGCTGAATAGCGGATATCTGCTGTTCAATCGTAATATATCAGTTTAAACGGTTTTTTGGATATTACTCTTTTTAAATCCAATCCCCAGAGTGAGCGATAGCGGTATAAATGACCTCTTATAAAATGGAGGTCTTGGTATTATCCATATTTATATTGTGGTGTATGAGTTATTGCATTCTCCTTTTTTTTCTTTTCTTCATTCTATTAGCAAACTGTTGTTCCTCATGATCCTCGCCCTGGGCTTCAGGAATAAGCAAACCGCCAAAGGCTTCGATTAAACCGTCTTCATGTTTTTCCTTAGTATCCAGAAAGTCGAACAAATGATGCGGTTCTTCCGTGGGTAGATCCTCATCCTTTAAATGGGATATCTTTGCCTGTGGTTCATCATGTTCTTTTATTTCCGGTCTGATGTTGTTGTTCCAGTAGTCATTAAATGTATTGGCAGAAAGCTCCTTACCCAAGCGAGAACCATTCCAGACCGTTTTGGAATTGTGATCGATGAATGTAATACCGTAGATCCGTCCTACATCATTACGCCGTACCATTACCTGAATGCCCTGCTCGGCTAAGTTTTTTTTAAATTTCGATTCATCAACCGTTGTTTTTAGGGCAATGTTAATGGCGGCTTTGAGTGTCTGTTTGGTGGGATGGTCTTTCAATGCCAATTTGCATTTCGCAAAATGCAATTCCAAAGCGGGTAACCCTGCGTTTTTTCCGAACAGGGAAGCCTTGAACGGATGCCCGGCTCTTTCTCCCTTTTCATTCAACGGGATGTACAATAACCCCTGTTTCATTTTTCCCTGCAATTCGCCCTCCACTTTCTCCGTAGTAATATGGAAGAGGGATAGCAAGGCATTATACTCTCCCAAAGTTTGATATTGATAGTAATTGGGCAGGTGTCGGACAACCGAAGCGATCTGGCTTTTTACATCGCCAGCCCGATAATCCACCGGACGAAACACCTTATCATTTTGCTGATGCTCTTTGTTTGTTGCGGGTACTAAATGGTGTTGCTTTTCGAGTTCACGGCACACTTTCATTGATCGCATTTTCTCGAATTTGTCCGAAATCTTTACACCGTTTTCGTCCACGCATACCGATACGATATGGATATGGCTACGGTCAATATCTGTGTGTTTGAATACCACAAAAGGCTGTTCGCCGTACCCCATTTCACGCATATACTGTTCCGCAATTTCCCTGAACTTGTCATCGCTTACCTTATCCTTTGGGTCGGGATTGAGCGAGATATGCAGGGTATGATATTCCGTATTGCGATTTGCGATTAAGTAGGGTTCAAAAGATTGGGTCAACTGTGCTACGGTATATTCTCCGTTTGGTGTCTCAATTATCTTATGGGCAAGGAGAATTTGCCCATTTTCCTTTTCCACTTTGAGGTTATTGTATGACAATGCACCATATAAATTACTGCTTCTTCCGATTTTTGCGATCATTGTTTATGCTGTTTTTCAGATATTTTGCTTCAAATTCTTCGGTCAACTCCATAATTTTTTGGCATAAAATGACCATTTCCAATGTCTGTTTTTCTAATTTGTAAAGGAAAGCGGCAGCTTTTTTCTCCGAAAAATTGCGGTACAACAGCTTTACGATCTGGTTATAATTCACACCTATGGAGCGGAACTGACTGTGAAACGAGGTCAATCGCATATAGTAATCAACTGTTCCTTTGTCAATCTGAACCGACTTCATTTCATTTCCGAATAGTTGCGAAATGATAAATTTTGCCTTATTGGGCATTCCCGATGCTTCAAAAAGCGATAATAATTTAGCGTTTTCCTCGTCTGTCAAACGGAAAACGTGGCGGTGGGTGCTGGGATTGAGCTTTGGCTTACGACCGCCCTTATGCTGTTTCTGTTTGTTGTTCTCGTTCATCACAAATCCATTTTTAATTCATACGAAAAGCCGACTTCGGAGGTCTTTTTCTGCTCCCTGCAAGGGCAAGTTGTTTTGAGGCACTAAACTCGGTTTCGAGTGCCTCAAAACACAACTTGCCGTGTTCTGTTGAACACAAAAATCCGCCCTGCGGGACGGATTAAATGTAACAGGGAAAAACGGCTCGATGCCGTTCCCGTTACCTTCCGTTTTGTAAAAAGACTTTTGCATAAATCCGTTAATAAAAATATTTGTACAAAGTAAAGCCCTGTTTACGAAAGCATTGTATTGTATAGTAGTGCCAAACAGTGCCTTTGAACGACAAACACTGCCACAGCTCAATCAGCGGTTAAATCAATCGCTTTATTTGCCGTATAATTTTAGTGCAGGTAGTAAAAAATGTATCTAAACAAAGAAGAAAATCAGGTTTGCAAACAGGTAGTTTGGAATAAAAGCATAAGGTTTTAAAAGCATAAAACAATAAAAGTGTAAAAGCATAAAAGCGGTAAAGCAATTTACCTGTTGCAAGTTTTTCCACTTGCCAAAGAATGTACCTAACAAGGCAAAAATGAAAGCAAATACCTGTGCAGGAAAGCACCCAAAAGGGAATGCAGGAATATAGGAACGAGGTAATAATCAGATAAACCAATATTCAATCCTGCAAAACAGATAAAGTGTGTAACAATAAATTTTTGAATAATGGAAACAACAAAGAAAACTTTAAAAATCAGCTTCTCCACCCAAAAGGGCGGTGTGGGAAAATCCACGATGACCACCTTGCTGGCAAGTGTGCTTCATTACCGTTTAGGTTTTAATGTGCTGGTAATGGACTGCGACTTTCCACAGCACAGCCTGACCAATATGCGTGAAAGGGATAAGAGAACCATAATGCAGAACGACTACCATAAAAAGGCAGCAATGAAGCAGTTTCAAACCATCAACAAAAAAGCGTACCCTATTATTAAATGCAAGGCTGAAACGGCTTTGGATAAAGCATCGGAATATACAAGCCAGTCGGTGGTTGAACCGGATGTGGTTTTCTTCGATCTGCCCGGAACAGCCAATACCAAAGGCGTACTGACTACCTTGAAAAAAATGGACTTTATCTTTTCGCCCATTACTGCCGATCGTTTGGTAGTGGAAAGTACATTGGGCTTTACCAAGGCCTTTCTCGGACTTCCCCAAACGGACGAGGGAAATCCCGAACAAGAGATGTGGCTATTTTGGAACCAAGTGGACGGGAGGGAAAGAACAGGATTGTATGATGCTTATCAAAATGTTATCAAAGAACTCAACCTACCCATAATGGAAACAAGAATAATGGACAGTAAACGTTTCCGAAAGGAAACAGAAGACACAGGCAGTTATGTGTTCCGATCAAGTTTGCTGCCTGCTGAACCACAGTTGATGAAAGCAACGAAAATGGATTTGTTTGTCGAGGAATTTTTAAAAATCACTCATCTATAAAAACAGTAAAGTATGGCTTCAAATAACAAAAACAACGATTTTGAAAAACCCAATGTTGATGAGGAATACCTTATGAACATCATAAGCGGCGATGAGCTTGTAGCTCCACCGGGCAATAACAAAAAGCAGGATGTACCAAAGGAAACCAAGCCAAGGGAAAAAGCCCGTAACAGTTCATCAAAAAAAGTGGACTATGAGGAAACGTTTTTGGTCAATCGGTTTCCATCGGGGCGTAACGGCAAGGTCGTTTACATACGCCCTGAATACCACGAAAGATTGCTCCGCATCGTTCAACTGACAAGGGAAGAAAGAACAACGCTCTACTCTTACATTGACAACATTCTCGAACATCATTTCAGGGAGTACGGTGAAGATATTACCGATTATTTCAACGAACATTTTAAACCTATTCTATAAGCTATGGAAATAGTAATTGTGATATGCCTACTCATAGTCATTGTCCTGCTATTGCAGGATAAAATTGTAATTCATAAAAGGTCGAAACAAGACCCTCCGCATAAAAAAGTCAACCCGAACTTACCCGATATTATGGGACAGCCCAAACCTGTAGAACGCCTTTCAGTGCCAAACACTGCCACTGAACGCCAAATTCAGGAAAACGAAATAAACCCTGCTAATTTAGACATTGAATACGACGAAAATGAAAACGTAAGTGTTCAAATTCCGCAGGAAGAGCTGGACGAAGTTTTCAGAAATATGCCTGATTTGGAGGAAGAGGAAGAAGAATGGAACAGGTACGGAATGTCTGGTGGTGATAACGGTTTTGCCCAAGGGGTTACCTATGACGAACTAAGCTCCGTGGGGGTGTTGCTCCAAAAAGAAGAATTGGAACCAGCCCAAAAGGAAACAGCGATAGCGATAGTGCAAAAAATACAGGGGACTGAGTTATTCAACCTATTGGAAAATTCTATGGAAGATGCTTCCCGAAAAATAGCCGAGCTTTTGGATAGCACCCTTTCATCTGAAACGGAAGCCGGTTCTTCCACTTTGCGGAAAAGTGATTTGAGTGATTTTGACATTGGGGAGTTTGTGTAAAAAAATAGAAGATTTTAAATGAGCCTGAAATTTAGTTTTTCAGGCTCAATTTTTTCTCACTCATTTCGCCAACTTCAATATTCTGTATGCCCCCCTTGCCACAACTAAGAATACAATTGCTCCGATAATCAAATCGGGATAGCTTGAATTGAGCCAATGAACCAAAAGCCCTGCAACGATAACACCCGAATTGATAATAACATCGTTTGATGTAAAAATCATAGTTGCCTGTATGTGGGCTTCTTTGCTTTTGTTCTTTTGCAACAGGTAAAGACAAAATATATTTGCCATTAGTGCCAAAACAGAAACGATAATCATAGTTTGAAAATCGGGCATTTTTTCAAAGCCTAAAAAACGCCTGATAACTTCAACAAAACCAATAACAGCCAATAGGATTTGAAAGTACCCTGCAAATTTGGCGATGTTGTTTTTCCTTGCTATTGTTCCACCCACAGCGAATAAAGCCAAAGCATAAACGATACTGTCCGCAAGCATATCCAAACTATCAGCTACCAAACCCATTGAATTGGAAAAAATGCCAAACACCATTTCCAATCCAAAGAAAACGAAATTAATAATCAGTACAGTCCAAAGTAGTTTCCGTTGGTTATTATTTGTATCTGTTTCAAAAATTGCATTGCTTTCTTCAGTTGAAATCAATGTAGTATTCAGGTTTAGTGTTCCCAAAGCCGTTAAAATCGGGTCGGGATTTCCATTGTGATAAACGTTCAGCTTTCTGTTTGGAATATCAAACTCTAATGATTTTACCGTATCAAAGTTTTGCAGTTTCATACGGATTAACTGCTCCTCACTTGGGCAATCCATTTTTGTAATATTGAATATTGTTTTGTTCATCTTTTAAAGTTTAAATTTTATTCCTCCGTTAATTACAAATCCGTCCAATGGTGAATAAATATCTTTAAAAACAGGGTTGGTTATAGTACCTGTATAAATGTTATCAAAACGTGTCTGTCTTGTATCAAGGAAGTTTTCAAAGTTGATATATAAAGAAAATCTTTCCCAAATCTTTTCAGCCATAAAGCCACAGGTCCAATAATCGTTTCCTATTGTTCCGTCATTGAGCTTTTGCGGACTGAAATAATAGGCTTCTAAACCAATCTTCCATTTATCCTCAATTTCATACATCAGTACAGAGTTAATACGGTGTTTTGGGGTTAATGGATTTTCGGTAGTTGTTCCGTTTTCAATCAATCGGGTATCGGTAAAGGTGTAGCCCAGAAACAGTTTCAAATCATCATATCCTATTTTTACGTTGGTTTCTGTTCCTTTAGTATGAATGTAGCCCGATGAATTGATGAACTGATAAAGATTAGCAGATGGATTTTGAAGCAACAAAGGATTATCCAGATAAGTATAAAAAAACAATTGGTTTATGCTGAATGTCCAATCATCGCCTATATTAGTACGGTAGTTGATGTCTGCATTTGCTCCGTAGCTCCTTTCTAATTTATTGGTTTTATCGTTAATAGGCATTACGTTTTGATATTGTATGCGTTCGCTTTCTTCGGTAAAAATGGTTGGTGTTTTGTAGCCAAATCCGCCCCCGACACGTGAAGTCAATCCATTTGCAATCTTAAACAATGCCGATACTCTTGGCAAAAAAACAGCTCCATAATCAATCACATAATCCGTCCTTAAACCTGCTTCCAATTGAAGCCAATCGGTAGCCTTAAAAGAATTTTGAACGAAAGCCCCGAATGTGGTATGAGTATAATCCCTCAACGGAAATGCAGTAATCTGTTTTTCTTTAAAATTATCAGTCCAAATATTAACGCCTGTTACCCATTCCGATTTTTCTTTGCTGTGCGTATAGCTTGCTTCCGTAAAAGTAGCGGTCTGCGTTCCCTCAAATTCGTAATTCGGAATAGCCGTATTGCGGTTAAAATAACTTACGCTGTTTTTGAATTGTACAAAACTGTTTTCGTTTACAGTATGGTCAAAAACAAATTGAGTGGAATAACGCTGTGTTTTGTTTTCTTCAAAATATTGATGGGTGTTATCTCCTTTGCCTTTGATGTAGAGCATATCGCCACCCAAACGGTTTTCAATGGTGGTGTTAATACCAAAGTTCATTTTTGTTTTATCATTGAAGTAAACAAATAATTTAGGGTTCAGTACATACCTTTCAAATTGGGGAATTGCAGAAAGCCCGATTTTTGCAGGGTCGTAAGCTCCGTTGCGATTATGCGAAGCAAATATTGTCGTTCCGATTTTCTTAAACTTCTGTCCGTAAAAACCGTTGATGTCTAAACCTCTGCCTGATGTTCCGTTTAAATGAAAGCGTAAATCCCTTTCTTCCGTTGGTGTTTTGGAAATCAGATTGACCAGACCTGCTATTGCTCCACCACCATACAGCGTGGAAGTTGAACCTTTGATAACTTCCACCTGCTTTAAGTCAAGGGGTGGGATTTGCAACAAACCTAACCCACTTGAAGCACCCGAATAAATCGGGAAACCGTCTTTTAAGATTTGCGTATATCGTCCGTCAAGCCCTTGAATACGAATACTTGCGTTGGCACTTGTGGGCGATGTAGTTTGTACATGAATACCTGTACTCTCACTCAAAAGCATACGAATATCCCCTGCTTTCATATTGCCTTTTTCGTCCAATTCTTCACCTCCGATAAATTCAATTCTTGTAGGGATATTTTGGATAGTTCTTGTACTTCTTGTTGATGAAATAACGATTTCTTCCAAATCTTCCGATTGTTCAGAAAGTAGGATTTCAATCGGGGTTGTATCTTTTAACGGAAAATTAAAGCTGTCGGTACGTTGGGCAAAACCAACATAACTAAATTGAATTTCCTGCAAACCGTTTGGAATACCTGTTAATATGATTTGTCCGTTTTCATCTGAAGTTGTTGCGATTGTAGTTCCCGTAACCTGTGCGGTTACGCCCATTAAAAGCTCTTTTTTTTCACTGTCTTTAATTACAGCTTTGAACGTATTTTGTGCATATACACAAAGGTTTAGTGCCATAAAAAATGACAAAATGAGTATTTTTTTCATTGTAAAAATGATGCTTAATATGAATAAATGAATGATAGCGGTGCTATGCACCGCAGGTAATAAACTGTGCTGAAGGCACTACATATTAAACAAGCTGTGGGGGATGCCAAACGGAAAAGGGAAAATCAGAAACAGGCGGTGTTGGCATTGTTCCTAATTTTCTTTGGGGTTCTTTTACTGAATGTGTAACCGAAAAATGAAAAGTAATTAAAACAAATCCCGTACAGGTATTACAGCTAAAAAAAGGCGAACAACAACCCTTATTGCAATCTTGGTCTTCCTGTCCGTTTTGTCCTTGCTCGGTTGTATGCTCCTGCATACATTTATCCTCAATAAAAGTCGGTACTGCTGATAACAGCAATACATAAACGGCTAATATTAAAGATATAAATTTCATTTTGCGAAGATAGTAAATAAACATTGTCCAATAAATATATATATCCTCTTTTTTCCATCTCTATAACGCCACTCACCGCCAAACAATTCCACTGACTGCCACTTTGTTATAACGCCTTCATTTCTGAAACATCTTTGTCTTGAAAGCCCGCAAGGTGCGGGATAAACAGTAACAAATTAATGTGTTTCAATTATGGAAAAACAGAGAAAAAAAGTTTTGCTGGCAGCCGTAGCTATGCTGTCAGGAATTTATGCGTTCGCACAGGGAAACGGTTCGGCCGGTATCAACGAAGCTACCCAAATGGTAACAAGCTATTTCGACCCCGCAACCCAATTAATCTACGCCATCGGTGCGGTGGTTGGGCTCATAGGAGGCGTTAAGGTGTACAACAAATTCAGTTCGGGCGACCCCGACACATCGAAAACTGCGGCGAGCTGGTTCGGTGCGTGTATCTTCTTAATCGTGGCGGCTACCATCCTGCGTTCATTCTTCCTTTAATCCTTTGCTTTATGAACAGTTACAACATAAACAAAGGCATTGGCAGGACGGTAGAATTTAAAGGGTTGAAAGCACAATACCTATTCATTTTCGCAGGTGGGCTGCTCGGTACGCTTATCCTCGTGATGATACTGTATATGGCAGGCGTAAACTCTTACATCTGCCTGTTCCTCGGAGCAGGCGGAGCTTCGCTCATTGTATGGCAAACCTTTTCACTGAATAGGAAATATGGCGAACACGGATTGATGAAGATAACCGCCAATAAACGGCATCCCCGTTACATCATCTGTCGCAAGCCTGTACACCGCTATTTAAAATTCACTTCTAAACAGAATGCCGTATGAGAAATGTAGCAAAGACCACCACATTGGAAAGCAAGTTTCCTTTGCTAGCAGTAGAAAACAACTGCATTCTTTCCAAAGATGCAGACATTACCGCCTGTTTTGAAGTGCGTTTACCGGAACTATTTACGGTAGCCTCTGCGGAATATGAGGCCATTCATTCCGCCTGGCACAAAGCTATCAAGACTTTGCCGGATTTTACGATCATCCACAAACAGGATTGGTACATCAAAGAAAGTTACGCTCCCGATTTGGCAATAGAAGACCAGAGTTTTTTGGCTAAATCTTATCAACGCCATTTCAATGAGCGACCGTTTTTAAATCATTACTGCTATCTCTTTTTAACCAAGACAACCAAAGAGCGTATGCGTTTGCAAAGTAATTTTTCATCACTTTGCAAAGGTTCAATAATACCAAAGGAAATCAGGAACAAGGAAACGATACACCGTTTTATGGAAGCGGTGGCACAGTTTGAACGTATCGTAAACGATAGCGGTTTTGTAACCCTAAAACGCCTGACCGAAGAAGATATTATCGGTACGGACGAAAAACAGGGATTGCTGGAACAGTACCTTACCCTTTCGAGGGAAGCCGGAACACCGATGCAGGACATCGCACTCGGAACAGAAGAAGTCCGTATCGGGAACAAAAGGTTGAGCCTGCACACTTTATCCGATACTGACGATTTACCCGGAACGGTATCGGCTGATACCCGTTTTGAAAAGCTATCTACCGACCGTAGCGATTGCCGTTTGTCATTCGCCGCACCTGTGGGCTTGTTGTTAAACTGCAACCACATTTACAACCAATATTTATTTTTGGATAACAGCGAAGCCAATCTACAAAAGTTTGAGAAGTCCGCAAGGAATATGCACTCACTGGCTCGTTACAGCCGTGCCAACCAAATCAACAAAGAGTGGATAGAAAAGTACCTCAATGAAGCACATTCGTTTGGTCTATCTTCCGTAAGGGCACACTTCAACATTATGGCGTGGTCGGAAGACCCTACTGAACTGAAACAGTTGAAGAATGATTGCGGTAGTGCTTTGGCTTTAATGGAATGCAAGCCACGTCATAACACTACAGACGTAGCTACTTTGTATTGGGCAGGAATGCCGGGCAATGCTGGCGATTTTCCGAGTGAGGAAAGCTTTTACACGTTCATAGAGCCAGCTTTGTGCTTTTTTACAGAAGAAACCAATTACCATAATTCACCATCGCCATTCGGGATAAAAATGGCTGACCGATTAACGGGGAAGCCTATCCATTTGGATATTTCAGATTTGCCGATGAAACGTGGAATTATTACCAATCGTAATAAGTTCATACTCGGTCCATCAGGTTCTGGTAAATCTTTCTTCACAAACCATATGGTACGACAGTATTACGAACAAGGCGCTCACGTTTTGCTTGTTGACACTGGTAATTCTTATCAAGGATTATGCGAACTCATCAAAGGTAAAACCAAAGGCGAAGACGGTGTTTACTTCACCTATACCGAAGATAATCCGATTGCTTTTAATCCTTTCTATACCGATGATGGCGTGTTCGATATTGAGAAGCGTGAAAGTGTCAAGACTTTGATATTGACGCTTTGGAAACGTGATGATGAACCACCAACTCGCTCAGAAGAAGTAGCATTATCAAATGCTGTATCAGGCTATATCGAACGCATCAAACAAGAAGATGTTTACCCATCATTCAACGGCTTCTATGAGTATGTAAAAGGCGATTACCGAAAGGTACTCGAAGAAAAACAGGTAAGGGAGAAAGACTTTGACATTGCCAATTTCCTGAACGTACTCGAACCCTACTACAAAGGTGGTGAGTATGATTATCTGTTAAACTCTGATAAGCAGTTAGACTTGTTGAGTAAGCGTTTTATCGTATTTGAAATTGATGCGATTAAAGACCACAAAATCCTCTTTCCCATAGTTACCATTATCATTATGGAAGTCTTCATTAACAAGATGCGTAGGCTGAAAGGTATTCGCAAACTCATCTTAATTGAAGAGGCTTGGAAAGCGATTGCCAAAGAAGGAATGGCAGAATACATCAAGTACCTCTTTAAGACTGTTCGCAAATTCTTCGGAGAAGCGATTGTCGTAACGCAAGAGGTCGATGATATTATCCAATCGCCCATCGTCAAAGAAAGTATCATCAATAACTCTGACTGTAAAATCCTCTTAGATCAACGCAAGTATATGAACAAGTTCGATGATATACAGGCGATGTTGGGGCTTACAGATAAGGAAAAAGGGCAGGTACTTTCTATCAATATGAACAACGATGCAAGCCGACTTTACAAAGAGGTTTGGATAGGCTTAGGTGGTACGCACTCGGCAGTCTATGCCACCGAAGTTAGTTTGGAGGAATACCTTGCTTACACCACCGAAGAAACCGAAAAAATGGAAGTGATGCAGCTTGCTGCTGAACTGGACGGCAATGTAGAACTCGCCATCAAGCATATCGCAATGCAAAGGCGTGACAAAATAAATCAATAATCAATTAACATTTTAAAATTTAGAAGCAATGAAAAAAATCTTTTTTACAGTGTGTACGGCATTAATGCTCGCCGTAGCACCGTCAGCTAAAGCCCAATTTGTAGTAACTGACCCTGCAAATCTGGCATCAGGAATTATCAACAGTGCGAACGAAATCATACAGACTTCTTCCACCGTGAGCAATGTGGTAAAGAACTTCAACGAAGTGAAGAAAGTGTACGACCAGGGCAAGGAATATTACGATAAGCTGAAAGCTATCAACAACCTTGTGAAAGATGCCCGTAAAGTACAGCAAACCGTATTGTTGGTAGGCGATGTGTCCGAAATATATGTTCAGAACTTTGGAAAAATGATGAACGACCCCAATTTTACACCACAGGAATTGGTTGCAATCGGCAACGGTTATTCGGCACTGCTCAATGAAAGTACCGAACTGCTGAAAGAATTGAAGCAGATTATAACCTCGTCAAGTCTTTCCCTGAACGATAAAGAACGTATGGATGTAATTGACCGTGTGTACAAAGAAGTTAAGGATTACCACAGCCTTGTTCGCTACTACACGAATAAGAACATTTCTGTAAGCTATCTAAGAGCGAAAAAGAAAAACGACGCACAGAGAGTGCTTGAACTCTACGGAACTTCTAACCAAAAATACTGGTAAAAATGGAATGGGATAATCTTCACGAACTCCTTCGTTCACTTTACGATGATATGATGCCACTTGCTGGTGATATGGCGGCTGTGGCTAAAGGATTGGCTGGATTGGGTGCGTTGTTCTATGTAGCATTAAAGGTTTGGCAGGCTTTAAGCCGAGCCGAGCCTATCGATGTATTCCCGTTGTTGCGTCCGTTCGCTTTGGGGCTTTGCATAATGTTCTTCCCAACCATTGTGTTGGGAACCATTAATGCAGTATTAAGTCCGGTGGTTACAGGAACCCACGCCATACTCGAAGACCAGGTGCTTGATCTCAACAAACTGCAACAGCAGAAAGACCAATTAGAATACGAAGCAATGGTCAGAAATCCCGAAACCGCCTATATGGCATCAGACGAAGAGTTTGATAAAAAGCTGGATGAATTGGGCTGGTCGCCATCGGACGTTGGTACAATGGCAGGAATGTATATGGACAGGCAAGCCTACAAGATAGAGAAAGCAATAAAGGATTGGTTTCGCAATTTATTGGAAATACTCTTTCAGGCGGCGGCTTTAGTTATTGATACCATACGAACATTTTTCCTGATAGTCCTTTCGATACTGGGGCCAATAGCTTTTGCTATTTCCGTTTGGGACGGATTTCAGTCCACGCTCACGCAATGGATCACGAGGTATGTTAGTGTTTACCTGTGGCTTCCTGTTTCCGATTTGTTCAGTTCGATGTTGGCAAGAATACAATCCCTCATTTTAGAACGGGATATAGCAATGCTTGCCGATCCAACTTACATACCCGATACGAGCAATACGGTGTACATCATCTTTATGATTATCGGTATCGTTGGCTACTTCACAATTCCAACAGTAACAGGTTGGGTAATCCAAGCCGGAGGTGCAGGAAACTTTACTCGTAATGTAAATCAAACAGCGATGAAGGCAGGAAACCTTGCAGGTGCTGGTGCAGGATCTACAGTAGGAAACATTGGCGGTAAACTGATGAATAAATAACAATAAATCATTAAAAAAATGGAATTTAAAACGCTAAGAAATATCGAAAACAGCTTTAGGCAGATAAGATTATATGCCATTGTGTTTGCGGTTCTCTGCATTGGCGTGGTAGGATATGCCGTATGGCAGTCCTACCGTTTTGCAGAAGAACAACGCCAAAAAATCTATGTATTGGATAACGGAAAATCTTTAATGCTTGCCTTATCGCAGGATGCGAGCATCAACCGACCTGTAGAAGCAAGGGAACACGTCAGACGTTTTCACGAACTGTTCTTTACACTTGCTCCCGACAAAAACGCTATAGAAAGCAATATGAGCAGGGCATTCAATCTTGCCGACAAAAGTGCCTTCGACTACTATAAAGACTTATCGGAAAAAGGCTATTACAGTCGTATTATATCAGGAAATGTACAGCAACGCATCGAAGTAGATAGTGTGGTCTGCAATTTCGATACACATCCTTATGCGGTACGAACCTATGCAAAACAATTCATCATTCGGTCAAGCAATGTAACCAGACGTAACTTAATTACTTCCGGCTACCTAGTCAACTCCGTTCGCTCTGACAACAACCCACAAGGCTTCAATATCGAAAAATTTGCAGTCGTGGAAAACAGGGATATAGAAGTCATCGAACGCTAAAAAATAATCTTATGGAAGCATTATCAGATTTAAACACGTTCGCAAAAACCCTTACAGAAAAAGGATATAACGGCTATTTCCATACGCAGGGTGCGTATGCCGGAAAGTTGAAAGACAGTATCAGCGATTACCTTGAAAGCTGCCAAAAAGGTGCAGATACTTTGCCTAAACAAGACTTGTTGTTGACAGGCTACCTACAATGGTCGGGAGAAGACAAGCCAAGTGTAGAATGCAGTATGTGGGTAAATTATCTGAACGGCAAATTCTCACTCAACAGAATGGAGGTGGCAAGAAAAGACCAATTTGGGCAATTGCTAAAAAAATCGGAACTGACAAACCTCTCTTTAATAGTCGTACCCAATGCAGTTGAGGTAATTGCTTTGGTTAATGATGAACAAAAGCAAAATGTGGGTAAAATCTCCAAGCGGTTCAAGCTCTAACATCATCATAAAAAATTAAGAGTATGAAAAAACTAAGAGCAAATATGGATAGGTATTTTGATAAGCTCGACGAACGTTGGCAGGCATTGCCAGTGCGCAAGCAGCACCAATATACCCTGTACTTTTTTGTGGGATATCTACTGCTTACCGCAGGTGTAATTTTCAAAGTCTGGTACGATACCTCAAAGTCTGGAAACGATATGATCATAGAGCATATCGAAAATCCTGTCCTCAAAAAAAATGGAAGTCCTGCAAGATTGCAGGATAGTGTATCAACAATTTTAAAAAATCAAATTTATGAAAGAAAATGAGAACAAAAAATCGGTTGTTCGGGTAACGGAGGGGAACTCGACAGCAACTGCTGATGTGTTGCAAGACGGCACACAGAATAATAAGGAGAAGCTCAAAAAGCCCTTAATTTTCGGCTTAATGGCGATTGTTTTCGTGGGTTGTATGTACCTCATATTTAAACCATCCGAAGACAAAAAGACAATTGAAAATGTAGGGCTGAACGATGCGGTACCAGAGGCTACTGGAACTGGAATGCCTGCAGACAAAGGCAAGGCGTATGAACAGGAAATGCTCGAACGCAAAGAGCAGGAAAAACGCAATGCATTGGCTACACTTTCAGACTACTGGAATACAGAAGACAAAGAAGAGCCAACCGACGAACCGTTTAATGAAGAAGAGGAAAACAACAGCTTTGGCGGTAGTGGGAGAAATTCGGCAAGAAGCAGTAACCCTGCTTTGAACAGCTATCGAAATAGCCAAAGCGCATTGAGTTCCTTTTATCAAGATGATAACGCTGAAACAATGGAACTGCGTAAGCAGGTGGACGAATTGAAAGAAAAATTATCAGAAAAGGATGTGCCACCTGTGGCCACAGTTGATGACCAATTGAAGCTAATGGAGAAATCCTATGAAATGGCAGCAAAGTATCTGCCAAAAAATGCGAATACCGAAAATTCAACACCTGCTAATGGTGCTGTTCCGGATGCTATTAGTGCTATGGCTACTAACCAAAAAGAGCATTTTGTATCGTTCACATCAGCAAGAAAAAATACAGTATCAGCCCTTTACCGTGAACCATCGGGCAGTGCTTTTTTAGCGGATTGGAGCGAAACAAAGAACCGTGGGTTTTATACCGCTGGCTCTTTGGAACAAATGGCACAACCCAAAAACAGTATCAAAGCCTGTGTACACGATGCCCAAACAGTAGTTGGCGAAACAGGTGTGCGTTTACGATTATTAGAGCCTGCAAAAACACCGAGCCGTACCATTCCAAAAGGAACGATTTTAACGGCTAATGCGAAATTTCAGGGAGGGCGTTTACAACTAAAAGTTACCTCGATAGAACTGGAGGGCAATATCATCCCGGTAGATATAACCATTTACGATTTGGACGGACAGCAAGGCTTGTACGTTCCGTATTCGCCGGAAATGAATGCCCTTACCGAAATGGCAGGCAATATGAGCCAAACTGGTGGAACGAGCGTAATGCTCACGCAGAATGCCGGACAGCAGGTTGCAGCAGATCTTAGTCGTGGCGTGGTACAGGGAATTTCGGGCTATTTTGCTAAAAAGGTAAGAACCCCAAAAGTTACGCTGAAAGCAGGACATCAAGTCTTCTTGGTATCTAAACAATAATGTTGAATTCAAACAAATAAAACAATGAAAAATATTTTAAAAACCTTTTGGGCTATTGCCCTCATACTCGGCTTTGCCGTACAATCTTTTGCACAAGACAGCATCAGAACTCCGCTTGCATTAGGCAAGATAGAACCGTATAAAATGGAAGTTACCTACGATAAAACTTCGCACTTGATTTTTCCGACCGCTATCCGTTATGTGGATTTGGGAAGCGAATATCTAATTGCAGGAAAAGCAGAAGATGCGGAAAACGTGTTGCGTGTAAAAGCAACGGTAAGGGATTTCGAACCTGAAACCAATTTTTCGGTCATTACGAATGACGGACGTTTTTACAGCTTTAATGTGTATTACAGTTCTTACCCGGAGGCAATGAGCTACGACCTACTTACAATGCAAAAGGCAGTGGATAAAGCCAATGGAAACGATGTGCTTTTTGAAGAATTGGGCAATAATTCGCCTTCACTAGCAGGCTTGCTATTAGAAACAATTTACAAAAATGATAATCGGATTGTAAAGCACATTGGGGCTAAGAGTTTCGGCATTCAGTTTATTCTCAAAGGCATTTATATCCACAACGGCAAATACTATTTCCATACGGAATTGAGAAATAAAACCAATGTGCCTTTCCAGATTGATTTTATCAATTTCAAAGTAGTAGATAAAAAGGTAGCCAAACGTACTGTGGTACAAGAACGCCCGATGATACCCCTCAGAACTTACAAGCCTTTGGACGAGATTGGCGGGAAACTAACCGAACAAAACGTGTTCCTGTTAGACCAATTTACCATTGCCGATGACAAGGTACTGTTGATTGAGATTTTCGAGAAGAACGGTGGCAGACATCAAACTTTGCAGGTAGAAAATTCGGATTTGATAAAAGCTCGTTTAATAAACGATATGCACCTAAAATTTTAATAACATTTTAATCCAATAATATGAAAAAGTATATCTATACCGTGATGCTCATCTTGATGGCCATCACGGTTACACAGGCACAAAGAATGCTCCCAAAACAGAAAGGACTGGAAGTAAGTACAGGTGTAGTATCCAACGATAAAATTGGCAATGATTATTACCTCAATATTGGAATGACCGTGAACGGTAAAAACGGGAACTATCAGCTTTGGGCATTGGAATACACCCACCAATACCACGACTACAAAGACCTCCGCATACCGCAGGAAACCTACACTTCCGAAGGCGGCTACAGTTTCTTCCTTTTGGGCGATACTCGTAAAAACATTACGCTGAACTTCGGAATAACAGGTGTTGTCGGTTATGAAAGCATCAATCGTGGCGAAGCGATGTTGTATGACGGAGCAAAGATTTTGAGCGAGGATAACTTCATCTACGGAGCTGGTGGACGGCTCACTCTTGAAACATATCTATCAGACCGTTTTGTGTTAATCCTGCAAGGACGCACAAAAGTATTTTGGGGTACAGACTTAGAGCAATTCCGACCATCCGCAGGTGTGGGATTAAGGTTTAATTTTTAAAAACTTAAAACAATGATAGCAATATTTAATAAATTCAGAATAGGATTAGTGCCGATATATGTAATGCTGGCAATCCTAACAGCTTCGGTAACTTTAGTATCTTGTAGTAAAGATGATGAACTCGAAATACAGAACGATTTTCCTTTCGAGGTAAACGTGATGCCAGTTCCAAAAGATGTAGCCAATGGACAAACGGTAGAAATACGCATTGCCATACAGCGAACAGGCAATTACAGCAACACACAGTATTTTCTTCGCTATTTCCAATTTGACGGACAAGGCACATTGCGGTATTACGATGAGCAACCATATTTACCGAACGATTTATACCCATTACCCACAGAGCAATTTCGGTTGTACTATACTTCAACATCTGCCGTTTCGCAATCCTTTGATGTTTGGATTTCGGACAGCTTTGGAAATGAAAAACAGATAAGTTTTCAGTTTAATAGTGCTGATTAAAAACAATGAAATCCTGCCACAAAAAGCAGGATTTCTCTTTTTAAGGGATATTAAAACTGTTTTTTTTTGTAAATTTAAAAAGTAGATTTTAAGTGTTTTGTTATGGTCGCATCATTGGTTATAGGAATAATATTTTTGATTGCAGGTTTAGGACTTCGCTATTGGCTTAACCGACGAAAGTTTTACAGGCGTGGTCCGATGGGAGCCGAAGGTTTTTCATCTTATGAAAGTTCGGTTTTCATTAAATTTATTGAAAAGGTTGGTAAATGGATAGCTTATGGATTGATTATATTTGGACTTTTATCACTTTGGGTTTATTCTCGTGAGAAAAAAGATAGGGAAATCCAAAACATGGAAATCCAGAAACAGAATTAATCATTTTTAAATGACAAAATCCTTTGATGACATAACCTTGCGAAATATATCTGACATTATATCAAATCTATTAACGCATACAAAAATCACAGAACATTTAGCTGGTGCTAATATTTCTCAATCGCAAATTGGTACAAACAAAACCGACAGACTTTTTTATGCATTAAAAGAAAAGCAAATACAAGACAATTGTGGAAATAATGTATTGGCATTTGTAGTTAGGTTATTAAATCCTAAAAGATATAATTCCGAAGACGAATTTGAAAGAGACAGAACAACTATCAATGAAAAATTAGTTTACGAAGGGATAGAAATTGATAAAACCGGACAACCCCGACTAGTTGAAAAAGCTAAAACCATTTCAGAAGCTAAAAGCAGGTCACTTAAAATCAAAGAAAAAGTACACGGTATCGGAGTTCATTCAGAAATTTTACCATACTGCGAAGCCGAATGGCTGAAAGAAAATTATTTTCACTCTATACTAGAAATCACAAAAAGTGTTGCGGAAAGACTTAGGCAGAAAAGTGGCTATACTTCAGATGGAGCAGATCTGGTTGATGATTGTTTTGCTTTAGGAAAAGACAAAAGACCTATGCTTGCTTTTAATATGCTGAATAATCCAAGCGAAGAAAGTGAGCATAAGGGTTTCGGCAACTTCTGTAAAGGATTTTTTTCTATGTACCGAAATCCAAAAGCGCATAACCCGAAAATATTAGAAGACACTCAACTTTCAGAAATGACTGAAGTATTGGTTGTAGCTACAATTATTCATAACAAACTTGATTACACTTATAAAACAGGACTTAAATAGCGCAAATCGGATAACCCAAAAGTTATCCGATTTTTTAACTTACAAATCGGTGCATATAAAAGATGAGAGTTTTAGAGGTAAATAAATTTCGTCTGGACTGTGTTTTATGTAATCTTCTTTATCATAGTCCCACATAAAGCCAGGTCTGATTAAAGTAAAATCGTTTGTTTTATTTACGTACTGAACGTAGCTATAACCCCAAGGCGATTTGTAAATAATTTGCCCGTTAACTGCTGATGTATCAAAGTTCTTATCTTCAATCTGTTCAATCACTTTTATAAACGAAGGACATAGTCTTTCGTAAAATATCTCTAAGTTTTTTTCAAATACTTTTGTTCTGTTTTTCAGCTCGGAAATTCTAATATTAATTTTGGATTTTAATTCTACAAAATTGCTATTGAAATCATCTACATTCCTACAACCTAAATAATGAAGTGCATTTAAAGCCATAGTAAAAAAGTAATGTAATTCATCATCTTTCCATCGATTGTTAATTAAGCAAACAATTGTATTTATGAGTGCCTCTTTTTTTAGTTCCTCGATTTTCTTTTTTGTATAGTCAAATTCATACGCTTTAAATCCGCTTCTTGCCAGCATCAAAAAGTCGCCAATTAAATTTAAACAACAATCCTTTACATTGTTATTGTCATAATCGTCTACAAATGGTAAATAACTGAAAAAATGGTGCGTGTCTTGTTCGTCATACTTTGCAGATTTCCCTCCGTATTCACTTATCAACTCAAGAGCGATTAAATATTTAGTCAAATCTGTAAGTGTAGGCCTATATGTTTTTGGTCGACTATTCCCATAGAGAATTTCTTGTTGGTAATTGTAAAGGTTATCAAAGTAGTTCATCAACTTTCTTTTTTCAGATTTAAGAATGACAAAAGAGAGGTTACGAACCGTTGCCACTTCTCCTTCCTCATTTCCATTTATGTTGCCTAAATCGTCTTCTTGCTCATCAATACTTATATCAGCTTGTTTATTTGTTGAATTTCCATTTAAATTGATGAACTTCAAAACATCTAAAACACGTAGGGAAAGAGAAGAGAGTAGAAGGTTTTTTTCAAATCCAGAATTTTCTATTGCTTTATAGGAAGAGAGATCGTAAAGTTTTTCAGGTTCTTTGTCATCATTCAGCTTTGTAAACGTGCTTCTCCTACTATCTAAAAAGCTGGCTCCTGTTTCATTTTCTGTTTCATCAAAGATTGCATAATGCAACAAGTCGAGAACTTTGCTCAGCTCTCCATTTTGGATTTCGCTATAAATTTTTTCAATTTCCTCTGTCTTTGGATTAGGATGCGTTTTTGCCAAGAGGAAATAATCTGAAATCAAAAGTTTATTAGAGATAATCTCTTCACTAATATTTGTCAATTGCACATATTGGAAAGTGCCTAATTCTAAATTGAGTTTTGTTTTTAGTTCTTTCTCATAATTTGAGAATGTTTTGGAATACAAAAATCGGTTTTGTTTATCGAAGAAAACAACCTTAAATTCATCGGTATAGGTGCCATTGGAATGAAGTATAAATTCATCATAAATCAACTCTGCCGATAGCAGTTGTAGTTTAAATTGATTATTCTCGATTATAGTTTCATAAATTGATTTACTTGTAGTCGTTGTAAATTCATCAAGGGTTTTACTATTGCTTGTTTTCAGTTTTATGCCTAATTGATTTAACAGTCCACCTTTTTCTGACTGAATAAGAAGTGAAACTTCTGCATTTGAATTTTTGCCCAATAATCCCAATCCTGCAGGTGTAATATTGGCACTACCGAACAAGCAAAACTCTTTTCCATTTTTTGTCTTGAAATGAATAATCTTCCCGTGAAGTTTTGATTTTGAGTTTCCAGATTTTGCATATTGGATTTTGCTTACGCCTGCATCACACCAATCGTAAAATGTAAACGCTTTGCTCACTTGCATTGCAGAAGGGATTAAACCACTTTCATCCAATATGACTTTTACTATGGCTGAAGGAAAAAGAGAATTAAGTTCTTGCAATACTTTCCCATTTTTGTCATAATATGGAGAAATGGTAGTTATTTCTACTACTTTCTCATTGCTAAGATGTTTTAAAAGTTCGTTCCAAATAGAAGTTGTTTCAGTATTAAACAGGAAAGCAACCTTCTCTTTTTGCGACGTTTCGAAAAATTGAAATGGTTTTGTCTTTGGCAATTCATTCAGCCATTTAGAATGTTCAAGTATCCATTTTGTAGTTTTTTCATTCATCTGTCCTTTAACTGACGATGAAAGAATTGATAGATAATCCCAAGCTGACGAAAAGACTGATGAATTTTCGGTTGAACGAATATCAAAATGAAATGCTCCCCAAATCTCATCATTGTTGCCATTTCCAGAATTTGTAAGGTTTCCAGAACCAACAATAAGCAATCCTTCTTTTTCACCAAACAACATCCAAATTTTTGGATGGAATACTGACTTTTGAAAAACAGGATAAAGTGAATAACCGGCAGAAAGTTGCATTTCTTCTCCTGTCGCTTGTTGCATTAACTCTGAATAATAATGTCCATCAATAAAAACGTTGATGTTTCTCACGCCACAAGAACGCAACCATTTCATTGCTTTCATTTCAAAAAAATAAAAGTCAAAGCTGAAGGTAGTAAGAATTGCAGAATGATATCTTCTGCTTCCTATCAATGTTAGTATGTTTTCTCTTTCTAGTATCATCAGTCAATCAAAAGTTTCTTATGTAATGGCGATAAAACCCTTTGGTCGTTGATTACCTGTAAATCAAACATTATGTTTTGCAAGGCGTTCATTCTTGGCGATGTGTTTCTTGGAGGAAATGTATCTATGAAACGGATGTATTGTTCCTCAATAAAAAATTTGTGAGTAGCCTGTGAGCCGTTGCCCATTTTTCTGAGTGCAACCATTGAGTGCCTGTAAATAATTTTGCGTAAAATAAATTGTTCAACAAAATCTTGAAGTGTATCGTTTTCTGCTGTGTGAACTGTCAAGATACCATCAACCATATTCCCATCCCTTTCTATCTTTTTTCTGCTCATAAATTCTTTCAATGGATGAAGTTGCTCTCTATTATTTTTGAATATTTGAAGCAAAAGAATAAAGCCATATTTTGCTACTATAACAGGGTCGTTTGTTCCATCAATTTCCTTTTTGATGTTTTCCTCATCTTCTGTGTCAGGGATTAACTCCAAAATTTCTGCAAGTGAACTTGTTGGCTCTGTAGCTTGCTTTAGCTCTTTGCATATTTCATTTGTAATACTGCTTGAAAATTTCTTTACAAACAATGGTAGATATTGGTCTTGTTGGAAATCGTAAAGATGTTGTAATACAGCCCAAAACATCGTGCCGCAACTGTACTGCCAATACTCATTTAATTGATAGCAGTACCAACCAATATTAGTTTCCGTTTCAGGATAACCATTTGTTCCCAATTTCTTTCGGTAACTTTCCAATAGAAATCTATACCAGTCGTAATTATTTTCATTTTTAACAGCTGTATTTAAGAGCGACAAAATTGTTTCCCTTCTGTGAAAAGTAAAACGTTCTTCCATTTCTTGACTTGGTTCGTCTTTGTCCAAAAGCATTTCCACATATAGTTGCCATTCGGCATTTTCTGTTTGTATCGTGTCAATCGCAAAATATTTTATCAGTTCTGAAATATCAGAGTGGTAAAGTTTTCCTTTTTTAATATTACTATAAAATAACTCTTTTATTTGTGGTGACAATGAAACTTCAAAAGCCTCGGCTAATTGTTCCCCAGAAACTTTTTGTCTTGGGTGTGGTTTACTAATGTTGTAAATAACATCTCCATCATCATTTATTGCTGTAATAATTAAGGAAAGTGCCTGCATTGCTCCGTAATAATATTGTCCGAATGCACCGGACGGATATTTCCAATAAACATTTTTATCGGTATTGTCCTTGTCTGCTCCTTCGGCTAAGTCAAAATAAGTTTCCTCAGCTGTATTTATTAGGTTTGAAGCAAAGTTACTTCCTGTTATCTGTTGAACTCCTTTACGCTCGCTTTGCATAATTATGGCAATCATCAATTCAGCTCTGCGGATAAAACGATATTGTTCTTTTGAGTTGCCTTTCTTCTCGGTCTTGAAATAGAAGTCTAAAAGCCAACAATAAAACCCATAATAACGGAGACGATTAGTCAAATTGGAAATTCCAGGCAACATAGTGGCGTAAGTCGCTTCTGAGGTTGTTTGAAGGCCTAACGGGTCAAGTCCAGTGATTAGATTTATTGATGCTCCCCAAAACGGATAATTTGAATTGCCTTTTTGTAATACTGCCATTTAAAATTAATTTATCAGTAACCTATATTCTTCAAATTTACAAAATAAACTATCTTGAAATTTATATCGTGGCGACAAATACTACCTTTCAACGACAATCAATACAACATTTTCCAAGCCTTTACAAATCCTTGATAAATTCGACTTCCACAGCAAAATTGAGCAAAAAATGGAAGTTATCGCAATACAAAAATCCGTATTGGACGGAATGAAAAATGAACTGAAAGCACTTTTGGAATTGACCGAAAATGCCACACTGAAATACACTTCAATTTTTAAAGAAGAAAAATGGCTCGATAACCAGGAAGTGTGCCTGATGATGGATATTACCAAACGGACTTTGCAGACCTACAAGGACAAAGGCTTATTGCCTTATTCCAAACTAAACTGGAAGAATTATTATAAACGCTCGGATGTACAGGCTTTGCTCGAAGCCCACCAACCTTAAAATACCAATGACAATGGATTTATTGACGAATGAGAATGAAGAAATCATTTCCCATCAAGAAATGATTTTGATGTTGAGAAACCGTATTGAAAGCATATTAAAAAACTATCGTCCTGTAATGAATGGAGAAATTTATTTGTCGGGCGAAGATGTATGCAAACTGTTACACATTAGCAAACGCACTTTACAGCAATATCGTGATGATAATATCCTGCCTTATATTCAGATTGGTGGCAAAATTATTTATAAGGAAACAGATTTGATGACAATATTGGAGCAGAATTATATCAATCACAAAACTAATTCAGACTAAGCTTTTTTGTTGCATTAATACATCTAATAGCAAGAGTTTAGTATCTTTGCTATGTAAAATATAGAAATACTTAAAGTGTTTTTGCTTTAAGTCCCACATTGAAAACTGGTAATTTTTAGACAACGGGACAATAAGGAAGAACGCTCATGCCATAGGCGTGGGCGCTCGCTTATTCGTTGTCGGGTATACCAGTGCCTCAATGTGCGGTAAGTGTAGTTGCCTGCGCTTTCTTTTTGTGCAGGGCTACATCAACTTTAAAAAAGTATGATGATATGAAAACTGGTACATCCCAACAAAAAATTACACTCGCCTTTATCAATGATAAAAGCCCAATTTTAGATTTCATTTGTAAAGACCTCATTGCTTCAGGAACTGAAGTCTTATTTCGTTCGGAAAGCATTGAAGATGGACTATCACAATTATCTTCATTAAATGAACTCCCAAAAATTTGTATTATCGACCTTGATTTTTACAACAAGAATGTTTTTGTTGAACTTCAAGAATTAAGAACAAAATATCCAACTATAAAACTTATTGCACATAGTGATATTGATGATGAGAAAGTGGGTAAATATCTTTTAGATATTGGTTTTTCAAGTTACTTGCTGATTGGTAATGATGCGGAATATTTTAGAAAAGTAATAGAAGCCGTTATCAATTAGGATAAAATTCACTAATTCTCATACAAAATACTAGCGATTTTTTTATCATTTAGTACAAACCTTATCTGCTCATATTTTTGAATAGGGAGCATATCCTGTTCTGTAGCTGGCGGAAAATATTTTATTCCAATAGTCACGTTGGGTAAACTAAAACTCCAAGATGACCTGATTTTAAAATTCTTACCACACAATTGTTGATCGGATGAGTTCAGATACTCTTTGAATTTTGAAAGCCCTTCGATTTCAAATAATGTTTTCCAGTTTTTACGAACTTCAAAAATGATATTTTCGTCAAGATTTTTCAGGATACTACTTTCATCGGAACTGTTAAAGGCGTTTATAAAATCTCTGATGATTTTTCGTGGTTGTTTTTGAATTTCTCTGATTTCTTTCTTTTTGTTTTCAAGATAAGTGCTAAAATCCTTGTCAACCAATTCAGATAACTTATAGTATCCTGAATGAAAAGCTTCTAATGGAGATTTGTATAATCTATCAAAAAATGTTGCTTCATCCGTTTCATTGGTTTTAAAATGATCCAGAAGCAAAAAACCTTTTTCTTCAGTAGCACTGTTAACACCATCTGCAATATTTACAAAGTAGTACTGCTCTTTATCTTCAAACAAGACTTTGATTTTAGGGTTGAACTTTTCAGGATTATTTACCGATGCTTTTACAAGATATTTCGTTTCATCCAAAGGATTTTCAATCCGTCTTCCCCAGCCATCAGTCGATAATTCTGATTGGTATCGGGATATTTGAACCCGTATTTCCTTCCGTCCTTTTTCAAGGTCGGTGGTAAATTCATATCCAGGAAAAGAATTGAGAATAGCCGTGTCTAATTCCCATTCCTCATAATCACTTGTAAAATTTATTTGATAGCTAAATTCATATTCCCGAATGTAAACCGGAAATTGGAACTTGTTACCGACGATTGTTTGCTCTAATAAGGTAATATCGGATTTCCTGTTTACGGTTATTGAGATTTCAGTTTCAATCATTTTGAAATTTATTTTTACTGACAGTTTTAAAGTAATGCCATTTTTTTGTTCAAACCATTGTGCTTGAGAGTAGAAAGGAAATCAAGTGAAGACTGCTTAATCATTGTCGTCACCCAATTGGTCAATGTATTTCAAAATTAGATTTACTTGTTTGTCCTCGGATTTTGTAGAGGATATTTTTTCAATAATTTTGATCCTATCTTCTTTTGGTAATTTATTGAACGATTTTAAAACACCCGAATTTCTAAAAGTATCTAATATTTCTTTTTCTGTAATCGGCTCCTTTGAAGTCAATAAGTAAAGTGTCACAGTTACAGTGTCGCCACCACTTTTGCTGATTGCTTTCCTGATTTTGTCATTAATTGAAATTAGCTTGTCTTGTCCTCCAATCGTAAACAAATTAATACTGTCAATTGTGTAGTTGTCAATTGTACCAGATACTTTCAATGAGCCCCATTTTCCTACGATATGTTTAGTGTTAGGTACTTGGATGTGATATGTCCAAGCACCTTTACCTGCTTCATATTTCAATTCGAGCTCCTTGTTCTTTACTAAGTATTTCATCTTTTATGACCTGTATTATAGCTTTACCGCTAACCCCTTAATTTAGAAAATTTGGGTATTTTGTTTAGGAATTAGTCTATTTGTTTTAAGGACAAATTTAATGAATTAGATGCTAGGGTTATGGCAAATATTCTATTATAAACCATCATTAATCAGGCGACGTTCTTTTGCTTCTCCTATGTTTGTATAATATAATCTAAGTGAAGAAGGGCGAGAGCAGATTTTGCTTTAAATCCAAGCGGGGTAATCGGAATTTAAGGAAAGTAATGCACTTTCCGGCACTGGCTGCAATCAGGACTGATGAAAGATTCAGAGATATTTTCTTAAGAATAGTTTCAAGGCATGGGATTAAAATGAAGGCTATAGTTGCCATCCAAAGGAAATTATTGGAATTGACATACATATTATGGAAAAGTAATGCCTATTATGATTCAGAATATGAACGCAAAATAATCTCATCAGAAGTTATAACATTACCATAATTAAGGAAATAGCCCCAACACAGTTCCTTACAATTTTAAAGTGTATTAGCTTACTAGCTATTATGTCAGGATTTTACATGCATAATTTTAATAGATCTTCACTACAAAGTGACACGGATTTATTACCCAAATTAAGCTTATTTCATAGATTTAGAACCCATCTATGAGGCAGAGTAAGTTAATATTGGTAAATTGCGATATTTAACTTTTACATTTAAAACATGAAGGATAAGATCAATTTAAATATTTTCAAAGACTTTGTTCAATCAAGTAATTTTGGAGGTTTCCTCCTTTTTTTATGCGTAGTGATTTCAATGATAGTGGCAAATACATCAATGGCCGTTCCGCTACAAAATTTATTGGACACAAAGCTGGGGTATGAAAATGAAGCCATACACCTCAATTATTCCGTAAGTATGTGGATCAACGACGGATTGATGGCAATCTTTTTTCTGTTGGTAGGTCTGGAAATTAAGAGAGAAATTGTTGAAGGAGAACTCTCTTCTCCTAAAAAAGCAATCTTGCCTATCCTTGCTGCTATCGGTGGAGCAGTTGTCCCCGCATTGATTTATTTATATTTTAATTCAGGAACCCCGACAGCTTCCGGCTGGGGTATTCCCATGGCTACCGATATTGCTTTTGCATTGGCCGTAATTTCGCTGTTAGACAAAAGAGTACCAACCAGTTTAAAAATATTTTTAGCGGCTTTGGCGATAGTGGATGACCTCATAGCTATTTTAGTAATTGCCATTTTCTATTCATCCGGAATTGAGTTAGGCTATCTAGGCTATGCCGGAATTGGAATACTAGTACTGATTTTGATGAACCGATTCAATATTAAGAATCCCTATCTATATCTAATACCAGGAGTGTTTATATGGTATTTTGTGCATCATTCTGGCATTCATGCCACTATAGCAGGTGTACTGGTAGCGATGACCTTGCCAACCAATGATACAGAAGTTGAATCTCCGTTAGAGAAACTAGAACATGCACTTGTAAAACCTGTTAACTTTCTAATTATTCCCATTTTTGCATTCGCCAATACAAATATTACAATTCATCAGGAAATGATAGAAGGACTGACTTCCCCTTTAGGTTTAGGTATTTCACTGGGATTGATTTTTGGTAAGCCCATTGGCATTGTTGTAACCTCTTTGATATGCTCTAAATTAGGGATAGGTCAACTTCCTGCAAACAGTAACTTTATTCACATTATTGGCTTAGGATTATTAGCTGGAATAGGTTTTACAATGTCCATATTTATATCTATGCTTTCATTTGACAATCAGGTTTTCATTGAAGAGGCCAAGCTATCTGTTTTAATAACATCACTCATTGCGGGTATAATAGGATATGTGATTTTGAATTTATCAAGTAGAAGAAAGAGTAAGAAGACTGAAATTTAAATTCAGTCTTTTTTACTATAATATTTCTCCTTTAGCCATAAACTTGCCTTTACCAATAATATCAGTACCGGAACTTCTACCAGTGGGCCGATAACACCCACAAATGCCTGTGGCGAATGAATGCCGAAAATCGATATTGCTCCGGCTATTGCTAATTCAAAATTGTTTCCTGTGGCTGTAAATGCGATGGATGCGTTTTTGTCGTAAGGAACTTTAAGAGATTTATTGATAAAGAAGCTCACGAAAAACATCAACACAAAATAGATGATTAGCGGTATGGCTACTTTTACTACATCCATTGGTAATTCCAATATTTTATCGCCTTTCAAGCTGAACATTAATACTATCGTAAACAGTAAAGCGTACAAGGTAATTGGCGATATTGCGGGGACGAATTTTCGGTTATACCATTCTATACCTTTTGATTTTATAAGGAAGTAACGGCTTAAAAAACCTGCTAGGAATGGAATACCTAAATATATCAATACGCTTTCGGTAACATCTTTCATGGATACGCTTACATTGAAATTGGCTAATCCTAATTTTGCAGGTAATACGTTGATGAATAACCAAACTAAAAAGCTGTAAGTAAATATCTGGAAGATGCTGTTTAATGCAACTAACATAGCTGTATATTCTCTGTTTGCTTTAGCTAAGTCACTCCAGACGATGACCATGGCAATACATCTTGCCAAACCGATAAGAATTAAGCCTGTCATATAATCGGGTTCGTTACGTAAAAACAAAACCGCTAATCCAAACATCAATAGCGTGCCGATTACCCAATTGAGCAATAAGGATATGCCAATTACTTTTTTATCTCTAAATGCTTTGGGCAATAAGGAATAATCAACCTTTGCCAAGGGGGGGTACATCATTAATATCAATCCTATTGCCAATGGAATATTGGTAGTGCCAACAGATAAGCTGTTGGTAACATTAGAAATATTGGGAAAGAAATGACCCAAACCCACGCCAATTGCCATTGCAAGGAATATCCATAAAGTAAGGTATCTGTCTAAGAATTTTAATTTTGGTTGCATTGCTAATTTGTAAGTTCTTTATATTGGTTTGATGTCAATAAGTCTTCTAATTCTGTAATGTCTTTTATTTCAATTTTAATCAACCAACCGTCTTTATAAGGATGGTCGTTTATGAGTGTTGGTGCTTTCAAAAGTAGTTCGTTCGTTTCAGTGATTTTACCCGATACAGGCATAAATAAATCACTGACCGTTTTAACTGCTTCAACAGAGCCGAATACTTCGTCCTGCTGAAAACTATATCCAACGTTTGGTAAATCCGCATATACGATTTCGCCCAATTCACTTTGCGCAAATTCTGTAATGCCTATTGTACCTGTGTTGTCCTGTATGCTTATCCAGGTATGTTCTTTTGAATACTTTCTTTCGGTTGGAAATTCCATTTTTATAAATTTTAGATTAGTAACCTCTTCTTAAATTTTCTGCGTATTCGTTTGGTAAAATGCTTTCTTCAACTGCTTTTGCAGCCCTTTCAATATCATAATCAAAGCGTATAAATTCTACACTGATACTATCTTTGTCCAACACAGAACTGTTTTCATTAATCGTAAACATTACATAACCGCCTCTTACATCGCTGTCCTTCGGTTTACCAACCGAACCGATATTAATGGCGTGTCTGAAATGATTTTGACCGTCAATACCCG
>NZ_SMBZ01000012.1 GCF_004342685.1 Sphingobacterium alimentarium | reverse complement strand
TATGTTTTCAAGTCCGTTCGGTTGCCAAACCTCTATAACTAACTATATTTCAAATATTTCAAAGAACAATTTCAAGTTTTAATGGGACAGTAATGAGAATAACCAATATCTATTTATTTAATAATGAAATTAATTCTTTGATTTTAAATAAATTATGGTATATTTGAATATAATCAGGCCCTGCCTCGCTAAACCTAGGAACGATCAGTTTACTTTTCACTTTTAGTCTTCGCTTTTCAGATGCCAATGTTATCATCTTTTTGATGTAGTAACTATTTGAAATTGTTTCCTTTCAGTATCATTTATTTCTCATTCATTATTCTGCTGACAAAATGGTTATTAAGGACATATCGTCTTTAAAGGATGGCTTTATGCCAAAAACAATTTTTTTTATTTAATACATTACAAAAATGCAACAAGGAACAGTAAAATTCTTCAACGAGACAAAAGGTTTTGGTTTTATTTCACCTAACGATGGTGGCGAAGATCTATTCGTACACATGTCAGGTTTGAAGGACAATATCAGACAGAATGATCAAGTAACATATAATGTTGAACAAGGAAGAAACGGGCTTAATGCTACAAACGTACGCATAGCATAACAATACTTCAAATTGTATTATTACGGAAGGCTACCTCAGAAATGAGATAGCCTTTTTTATTTGCTTTTTTGGTCAAAATAAAAAAGAGGTAAGTTTTGGTCCTTACCTCTTGTAGAAAATGTCTTGTGGAGCATATCGGATTCGAACCGATCACCTCTTCGCTGCCAGCGAAGCGCTCTAGCCAAATGAGCTAATGCCCCAATAACAGAAGTTTAATTTGCTTCTGCTGTATGAATCGTGTAACGGATACGGTCATGCGCTGCCACTTTTGTGATAAAATCAAAATAGGCTTGGTACGCTTCCGGAGGGTAGGTACCGTCTTTGATCTCTAATTTACGATAATATTTTACATTTTGCCCATCGGAAGATATTTTAAGTTCATATTTCCCCATTGCACATTCTACTGTTTCATCCACCGGTGCGAGTATGCCTCTGAGTTTCTCTTCAAAGACAAATTCCGTTTCGTCAATATCGGTGTATCCCCGGTTGATATACAAAGGGTTTATACGATTTCTTGATTCTGGAATATTGCGTTGCGTGTTGAAAATATTGGGTGTGAGTATGTAATTGTTGCCATTTTTTACGACACAGTTACGGATATAGATATCCAGATTCTCTTCCAGCACAGGACCATCAGCCTGATCTACCTTGTAGTCTATTTTATTGAATACAATATTATTGATGTCGTAATATTTTTTCAACTGCTTATTTTGATCGGGTAGGCTGTTGTACAGATTGGAAAAATGATTTTCAAACTGCGAACCTGTAAAGGAGGTGTGTAACGTACCACTTAAGTTGCCTTCTTTGGACACTTGAAATGCCGTTTTGCGCTTTTGCAGGCTTCCCGCCGATGGATATGCCGGCGTACGTAATACTTTGCCACCTTCCTCGGTACATGCTAATACCAACCTATCGTCCGTGAAGTCTCCCAAATAGCCAAATGGGCTTTTGTTGCTTGTGCATTCTAGCCAGGTGGTATCGTTTTCGAAAGGAATGCATAGTATGATGTGATTACCATCCACCGCATTGGCAAAAGATTCGTCCAAACTAACCTTGCTGCTGCCGGCTTCTACTACGCAGTAAAGCGATGGGATGTCTACAGCATGCAATAAGGCTTGCATATAGTTTACCAAAGCCTTACAGTCGCCATAGCCTAATTTATCGACATACGATGCTGGAAAAGGCTCCAATCCGCCTATTCCTACCTGAATGCTGACATAGCGGGTTTTGTTTTGCATATATTCGTACAGTGCTTTAGCCTGGTCTTTCGGATTATCGTATTGCGAAGCAATTTGCTTTGCTTTGGCGATAGTTTCTATTGGTAAATCTTGCTTTCCTTTTAATAATTCATCATGCACCCATTTTCCAAAATCCTTCCAATTGTTTACCGTTCCTGTTCTTTTAAAATATTGAAACGATTCGGGTACAATCTTTACGACCATTTTGTTGGGATTCTCTAGAGGGGAGAAAGGCTCGATTTTGCGTGCATTTAGATTAGCTGCTGTCCATGTATATGTCTTACCCTTATCGTTGCTCACGACTTCAGCATCTTGTTGCAGATTCTCTGCTTTGATGCGGAGATTGAGATTCGGTTTGCAGCTGAATTGGTAAGTGCTTTTTTCTACAGCGAGGTCGCTATTTCGATTCGGGTACCAATAAGGAATGAATAAATTTTGTCCGTGCTTGATTTCATACGTATATACGATGGTATAGGGATATGTCGTCATACTCGGTGCGTAATGTTTGACCCGTAAATCGGCGTACATACTCACACCATCGGTGGCGCTATAATCCTTAAAATCCCGTTGACCGAATTTATGAATCTGGATTCCGAACTCATTATATACAGCACCTTTAATGTCTTTTATAGTCTTGCTTTTGTCGTAATACACAGTGAGCTGGGCATAATCTTCACCCGATTTGTTCAATACCGTAATGGCACGAGTGACCGTTTCGGTGATGTTATTATCATTCTTCATATCAATGCTGATATGCTCATTGCGTAGGACGGCCGTAGCGCGGCTTTTTAATCCGCTAGGAATGGATTCTACCGCATACTCTTGTGCAGATGCAAGAATAGTAGAAAAAATATAGGCTAAAAATAGAATTTTAAACTTCATTATTGGGCTTGGTAATTGAATTCGAAATCAAGTTGCATATGCTGGATAATTCTGGAAAACAATTCTTTCAATCCGAAATATTCATCACTGGTATATATTGCCTTATTTAAGGCCAATTGCTGGGTGACAACTAACTTGTTGTCCGCGATCTTGCTGTTGTAATAGAACCGTGCTGAATTCTGTGGCAATACCATATTCATGCTTTTAGGGCTTTGAGATAAGGTCATGCCTTCAGGCAATTCGATTTCTATATGATGTTTTTCAGTGTCCTGAGCTCCCAAGTCTACGTCATAAGTTCTTTCATCCAGATTGAATGGATTTTTAGTAATTCTTGATATAAAAATAGGATTGAAAAGTACTTTATTTGATTGCACCGGTGACATTAAGTTAATGTCGACTTCATATTCTTCAATAAGCAACTGATCGGGTGTGTCTTGCCCATGCAAAGCGGATTGATGTATGGATATATGACTAAGCTTTTCGTCAAAGTTTTCAACATATTCCTCAAAACTAGGGTAACTGATTATATCTTTACGCTTGTTCAAGGCGTCAAGCCCCGTGGAGGAAATGGTCAATTTGCCTTTTAATTTCCCGTCGAGTCCTAGTTTCCCATGGAAATTGTATTCACTTAAGGAAACCGTATTATTAGTTAGTTCTATCCATTCTGAGGATTTGCGGGAATAGATAATACGGCCTTTCCCATTGATACAATGTAATGGAAGTTGGCCAAAAGCAATCAAAGGATCTGTTGCATCTGCTAATATAAAATTATCATTGACTTTGACTGCGGCGATTACATAGTTGAAATCGGTTAATACAGGATGTAGGTCATGTGGAAGACCATTATTCCGAGTCGATAGGATGACAGGATAACATTCTATATCTGCTGCCTGCAGCGCGGTAATTAGTGCCAGATTTATATCTCCTACATTACCACTTTTTCTTTCCAGAGCATCTTCCACGCCCTGCTGTGCATATTTTCCATAGACGTTATTCAGGCGGATATTTTTATTGATCCATTGGTATACGGCAGCTGCACGTGCATGTGTATCTTTGATTTCTAAAATGGATGGATCCATTTTACTTTTGAAATAATCAGTTTTCTTAAGCTGTCCCCCAAAACTTCTATCAGTCATCAGTTCTTGGTCTACATCTTTCCACGCTTTGGTGAACTTGTCAACGCCGCCTCGTGGATTAGTCATTTCTACCAATTCGAAATTAATCGCTGAGATATAATTTTTGGGAGCTAGCATAAACGCTTCCTCCTTGAAGGCTGGAATATTGCTCATCGTATACGTGATGTTAGAACAATCTACACGCTGACCGCCAAAAGCGAAGCAACCACCCTCGCGTTTACTTTTGGTGTCTTCGAGCTTGAAACCACCTTTTAATGTGACATTATAATTGCTAATGGCGGGGATACGTACATTATATTCGCTACGGATTTTAGGGATATCCGACTGAAATTGCCACGACCGGAAATTAAAAATATCAGGCGATACTAAATTATACTGTATTTCGATAATGGAACCCACTTGGATATTGGGCATAGTGAATTTGGTTAGTTTTAGAAATTCACTTTGATTTTCGGTGATGATAGCTTTTCTTTCTAGAGGCGTCTCCGTAATTCTACCATTTTCTAGGTTGTACGTTTTGCCAATGACCTCGTCTATATATTCAAAGGTTCTGCCAAAGCTATAGAGTGGGATAGTGAAGTTAGCATGGTCAAATCCTTCTTGGGATAATATTTTGATTCGTACCTTATAGGTGTGGAATACACGTAAAGCATTATCGCGATCGCTGATGTCCATATGGGTTTTGCCTGTTTCGAGCAATACCACAGCATTCGCATCTTTGTCAGGATAGTCGCCTATCTGCTCAAAACTCACAGCAGACATTGGAGGAAAATCCTTTACCTGCGCCACAGCTACCGCACTATATAATAGAAGGCTAATTAGCGTTAATAATTTCATTTAAGTTAATATAAAATTGTTTTTGAAAATAACAATTTTACTTCATAATGCCATGAAAATTATTCCTGCGCTTGCAATAATTGTTTGTCATACAGATCAGCATACTCCCCATTCAGCGCTAACAACGACTCATGGTTGCCTTCTTCGATGACTTTTCCATTATCCAATACAATAATGTGATCCGCATTTTTGATGGTCGAGATACGATGAGCAATAAAAATACTGGTTTTATCTTTCATGATCTTGCTCAGATTATGCAGAATCTCTTCTTCGGTTTTGGTGTCAACGGCTGATAAGCAATCATCAAAAATCAGAAAATTCGGGTTCTTAATCAGTGCTCGTGCTATTGAAACCCGTTGTTTTTGACCGCCCGACAAGGTAATGCCCCGTTCGCCGATATGCGTATGGAATCCTTCTTCAAATCCCATGATATTCTCGTATACAGCAGCTTGCTTAGCAGCCCATTCCACTTGCTCGGCCGTATATTTGTCTAATCCAAAAGCTATGTTATTTGCAATCGTATCCGAAAATAGAAAAACATTTTGTGGAACAAATCCGATCTGCTCCCTCAATGAAATATAATCGTAATCTTTGATATCGGTGCCCTGGTATGCTAAACTGCCCGAATCAACATCATACATACGCAGAAGTAGATTGGCTAATGTACTTTTGCCCGACCCGGTCTTACCAATGATGGCTACCGTCTGACCAGCTGGTATCGTCAGGTTGATGTTGTCCAATGCTTTGATACGAGTTTCTGGATAGGTGAAGGATACATTTTTCAGTTCTATATTTCCTACTATATCCTTGACTACACTGCCATTTACTATTTCAGATTTCGTATTCAAAAATTCGTTGATACGTTTCTGGGAAGCCGCAGCACGCTGAATTAATGAGGTCACCCAGGCAAGTGCCAGTGCCGGGAAGGTCAGTTGATTCACATAGATGATAAACTCGGCAATATTACCTGCTGTAATAGTGCCTTTATTGACTTCCAATCCACCCACATATACCGTGATAATCGTACTAAACCCTACCAAAAAAATAATAAGCGGGAAGAATATGGCTTGTACACGCACCAGATCCAATGTTGTGTTTCTGTATACTTCGCTTTCTTTTTTGAATTCATCAATTTTGCCCGTTTCTTGGGTATAGGTCTTGATAACTCGTATCCCCGAAAAAGTTTCTTGCACAAAATTCGAAAGTTTGGAGAGTTGTGCTTGTATGCGTGTACTGCGTTGATTAATAACCTTATTGATGAACAGTATAATTACCATGATAATAGGTATCGGTAATAGTGCGTACGTCGCCAATGTAGGATTCACATCGTACATGGCATATATGATCATGATGGATAAGGTCACTGTATTAATGGTGTACATGATAGCAGGACCTAAATAATTGCGGACCTGATTTACATCTTCCGTAGCGCGGTTCATCAAGTCACCCGTATTATTTTTGCGGAAAAAGGAAAAATCCAATGCTTGATAATGTTGGTATATCTCATTTTTCAAGTCGTATTCGATATATCGTGAAATAAGAATTATCGACTGGCGCATCAGGAATAGAAATATTCCGCGTATGAGGGCGAGAACAAGGACTAAAGCACCAAAATACAATAGACTTTTTCCAAAAATACTATAGATAGATTGTTGATTGTCGAAACCATTGTAAAGCTTATACAAATCGATGTTTTCTTTCACCAAGTCGAAAGCCTCACGAATCACTTTGGCTGGCAATATGCCGAAATAGTTGGAAATGATAACAAATATAACACCCGGAATAAGACGCCATTTGTACTTGAGGAAATATTTATTTAGATAAGCGAGATCTTTCATATATATACAATGATAACAAAGTTAAGTCTTTCAGCCTAAATAAATGAATGTCTAAAAGTTGAAATTGACCGCAGGCAGATATTTCACGCAAAATAATACGTTTAAATCAATTAATTTTTTAATTTTGTAAAGCCTAAAATGGGCTTATTTGATATATATATTGGTTATGCAAAATTCCACTATTTTCAATCTGATGTCCAATTCTGATCATCAGAATCTATTCTTTTGTAATGATCCTCAATTAGGACTAAAAGCTATTGTGGCTATTCACAATACGACTTTAGGTCCAGCTATCGGAGGTGTACGTATGTTGCCGTATGAGTCCGAAGAAGAAGCTATCGAAGATGCATTGCGTCTGTCAAAAGCTATTACGTACAAGTCATCCTTAGCAGGATTGAATCTTGGTGGTGGATGTGCTGTTATTATCGGAAACAACCGTACCGACAAGTCGGAAGTATTAATGCGTCGTTTCGGTAAATTCGTCGAAGGATTGAATGGTAATTTTATCGCTTCTATCGATGTAGGTACTACACAGAAAGATTTGGAGTATATCCATGCAGAGACTAATTATGTAGCAGGATTGCCAACATCCATGAATGGAGGAGGGGATACAACTATATTTGCGGCGCGCGGTGTATTCTACGGAATCAAAGCGGCTATCAAAGAATTGTATGGTGATGATTCACTAGCTGGTCGTAAGGTCGCAGTACAAGGTGTCGGTTCGGTAGGGGAGCATTTGGTATCAATGCTTCGCAATGAGAATGCACGTGTATATGTATCCGATATGACTGAAGAGCGCAAATTAAAAGTTGCCGCTAAATACAAAGCTGAGCCTATTCAATACAGTACATCTTATGAATTGGATGTAGATGTGTACGCACCATGTGCGTTAGGAGGCACTGTTAATCCTGATACTGTACCGAAGATGCGTTGCAAAATCATCGCGGGTTCGGCAAACAATCAGTTGAAAGATGAAGACAGAACAATACAACTATTGAAAGAGCACAACATTCTATATACACCGGATTTCTTAATCAACTCAGGTGCTTTGATCAGTTGTTACTCTGAATTGGAAGGCTATGGTACCGAGCGTACAGAGTCTTTGATTCGTAATATATATACAGCAACTCGTCACGTGTTGCAAAGTTCAAAAGAAGAGAAAATTACCACTTTTGAGGCGGCAAGACAATTAGCGGAAAAACGCATTGTGAATATTGCCAAATTAAAGCGGTAGTTGATTCCGACTTCTTGCATAAAAATCGTTCTTTATAAATAATTCGTTCTTATACACTATGTTAAACAGAAGACACCTTAGAGTTAAGGTCATGCAAACGCTTTACGCGTACAGTTTATCGGAGGATAAACAAATTAAAGATTTTGAAAAGGCACTTTTCAAGAATGTAGAAGAGGTAAATGAAATGTACATCTGGACATTGAATTTGCTGGATGAAGTAGCAGAATACGTAGTTATAGATGCCGAAAGTCGTGCCGCCAAATATCTTCCAACAGAAAAGGATAAAATCCTAACGACCAAACTGAATAGCAATACCTTTATTGAGTCATTGCGTCAGAATAGGACTTATCTGGAGTTGGTGAAAAAGTACAAGGTGTCTTGGGAGTTTGATCCGGAAATTGTGCGCTCGATATTCGCGCAGCTGAAGGATTCGGAAGCTTATTTAAATTATCTACAAGAAGAGGATCGCAGTATTAATTCTGAAAAAGATATTATCAAACATATCTTTAAAAAGATTGTGCTGAAGTCTGTGGATGTAGAGCAAGTTTTTGAAGAAAAATTTATCAATTGGTCCGTAGACAAAGAAGTACTGCAGGCTATGATTGCTAAAACTTTCAAAAACTTCAGTTCAGAAGTTCCTTCACAAAACAAATTGGCAGATTTGACGCCAAGCTGGTCAGAAGATGAGGAATTTATTTCGGAACTGTTCAAATCAACAATTCGATATTCAGAAGAATATCAAAAATTGATCGCTGAAAAAACAAAAAACTGGGAAGCAGATCGTATCGCTTTGATGGATACTATTCTGATGCGTATGGCAATTAGTGAATTAATTAATTTTCCATCTATCCCGGTTAAAGTTACTATCAATGAGTACATCGAATTGTCAAAAACATTCAGTACGTTGAAAAGTAATACATTTATAAATGGTATATTAGACAAAATTCTTGCGGATCTGAACAAACAAGGACGTATCCGTAAATCAGGAAGAGGATTAAAAGACTAATAATAAAATGAAGAAACTTTTATTCGCAGCCGTAGCCGCATCTCTATTGATGGCATGTAATAATACATCCAATAAAGAAGAGGCAAGCAACGACAGCTTAGGTAATGATGTCGAGAGTGTGCATACACTAGGCAATGGTAAGATTGTATTCGAGGAAACAGAGTATGACTTTGGAGCCATTAAAGAGGGCGAAGTTGTTGAGCATACTTTCAAATTCAAAAACGAAGGTACAGAGCCGGTTATTTTGGCTCAAGTGACTGCAACTTGTGGATGTACTACGCCAGACTATACCAAAGATCCTATTTTGCCAGGCAAAGAGGGTGAAGTAAAAGTGAGTTTCAATAGCGCTGGACATCCTGGTGTACAACAAAAATTTGTTACGATATCTTCCAATGCGGAAAATCCTGTGACAACCGTACAATTAAAAGGAACAGTAGGTCAATAAATTAAAAATTAATAATTATATGATATCAAATACTTTATTACAAGCTGGTGGCGGTGGTTTAATGGGAATGCTACCAATGGTGCTGATTATTGTCGTGTTTTATTTCTTCATGATCAGACCACAAATGAGAAAACAAAAAGAACACAAAAAATACATTGAAGAATTGGGTGTTAACTCTAAAATCGTGACTACAGCTGGTATTCACGGACGTATCGTTGAGGTATCGGATACTACATTTTTAGTAGATGTAGGTTCAGGTGTACGTATGCGTTTTGACAAATCTGCGGTATCTTTAGATGCTTCCAAAGCAGCGAATGCAGAGCCAAAAGCTTAATTCTACAACAAGAATAATCAAAAAGCCATTTACCGCAGGTAAATGGCTTTTTTTATTGTGGTGACAGAGAGTACGCTGAGTTTTGTTAACTTTGTGTATATGAAGCAACGTCGATTTACAAAAATTCATCGCAGAAAGATCAATATCTTCTTACGGTGTCTCGTTATTTCGTTTGTCGCTTGGCTATTGATTGCCGTGTCCAATCAATATACCTTCACCATTAAAGCAGGGATTCAGTACGTCAACATTCCCGAGAAACGTGCTTTTCATCCCTTGCAGTCCGATACAGTAAATGTGAGTGTACGCATGAGCGGATGGAATGTCCTCATGTCGAAGCTGCGGTCGGATACCAACAATCTCCAAGTTGATTTGAGTGGCTTAAACAGTCGTAATTTTATTGTTTTCAGCAATCAAATAGGCTTTATCAATCGTCAATTTCCCAGTGAGAAAAGAGTAATGGCTGTATCACCGGATACATTATATTTTGATTTTTCTAAACAAACGCAAAAGAAAGTTCCCATCAAGGTTCCTACGAATATATCGTTCACAAAACAATATGGGTTTATAGGCGAAACACGAATCAATCCTTCTATGGTTACGATTACGGGGCCGACGGAAGATGTGTCGAATATTGAATACCTCGAAACGGATACCATCAAGGGAGATTTGGTGTTTACAGATATTCGAACAATAGCGAATATCAACAAGAACCACAAAACCAATATTACGATCTATCCGCGGATGACGGAAGTTGTAATTCCGGTAGGTGAGCTGACTGAAAAAATTATTGAAGTGCCGGTCAAAATCGTCAATGGATCAAAATATATTTCTGTACGTACTGTACCGAGCAAGGTGACCTTGACTATCTTAGTGTCATTGAAAGATTATAGCAAATGGACAGCTAGTGACTTTGAAGCAATAGTGGACTTAGAGAATTGGGAAGATCAACACGTGAAGAGCTTGCCCGTTCGTATCACCAAGGTTCCGGATTTTGTGCAAACAATAAAAATCGAACCGCAAAACGTAGACTTCTTTGTCAGAAAGTAATTCGAATCCCTTATGAAATCACTTAAAGTTGGTATTACAGGAGGAATTGGCTCCGGAAAAAGTTTTGTATCTAAGATATTTAAAACCTTAGGTGTGCCTTTCTATGATGCAGATAAAGAAGCTAAAGCCATTATGAATAGCTCGGACACGGTTCGTAAAGGATTAATTGATGCTTTTGGAGAATCGGTCTACTTTGCCGATGGCACTTTGAACCGCAAATGGCTGGCTGAGCAAGTGTTTAATAACAATGACCAATTGACCATTCTAAATGGGATCGTGCATCCTGTCGTGATTCAACATGCTGTAGACTGGGCAAATGTGCAACGCAGTTGTTATAGCCTCAAAGAAGCGGCTCTACTGTTTGAATCAGGCTCCTACAAAACTTTAGATTATACAATCTTGGTCATTGCTCCACAGAATGTACGTATCGATCGCGTCATGGCACGCGACAATGTGTCTCGTGAGGAAGTCATTAACCGCATTAACAAACAAATGTCTGATGAGGCTAAAATGGAAATGGCACATTTCATCTTGGTAAATGATGGAATAGAGCCTCTGTTGCCGCAGATTTATAACATACACAAACAGCTAATAGATAAATGCTAGAAAAAGCAATTTTAGACGATTTTTTGATCGAGAATGAAAGAGGGTTTTACTGTAAGTATGGTGATTTTTATATCGATCCAAAATATCCTGTAGACAAAGCTGTAATTTCCCATGCACATGGCGACCATGCGGTGCCTGGGCACACATCCATCTACGCGACATCCAATACCATTGCGTTTATGCAGCATCGTTTCACGAAGCAACCGGTGGCATCTTATCTTTCCAAACTATACAGAGAAACTTTTGAGCTAGGAGAGGTGCAACTGTCGTTCATACCCGCGGGTCATATATTGGGTTCTGCCCAAATATTGATGGAATATAAAGGTGCGCGATATTTATACACGGGTGATTATAAATTGCAGGAGGATATAACCTGTGAGCCTTTGGAATATATAAAAGCTGACGTATTAATCACCGAAACTACCTTTGCCGATCCGGAGATTATCCATCCAGATCCGATCGAAGAAATCAAAAAACTCAATAGCACAAAGCTAAATATTATGTTGGGCTGCTACGCATTAGGCAAGGCGCAGCGCATTACTCATTTGATAAATACCTATTGCCCTGACAAAATAGTGTACGCACACCATAATATTGCGCCTATACATCGCATTTATGATTCCAGAGGGTATGCCAAGCTGGAGTATGAGATCTACAACCGTAAGGCCTTAAAAGACGGTCAGGATAAGATCTATTTGGTTCCTCCTATGACTTTTCATAATTACTTCCGTGCCAAAAATGTCGTACGCGTATTTGCCTCTGGCTGGAAGCGTCTGCAGAACTATAATGATATGACCTTATTTATTTCGGATCATATTGACTGGAATGATCTGAATACTTTTATAGCACGAGTCGAACCAACGGAAATATGGACTGTGCATGGGGAAGGTAAACACCTTAAATCGCACTACGAGGGAAAGATTAAGGTGAGGAATATATTGAAATAATCGAATTCCTTTGTTTGGTGATAATTATTCTTAGGACGGCGCAAAAGCTTATCGCGCAAAAACATTTTACTTAATTATTGGTTTTATAAAAGTATCACATAAAATACTTACCAATATGAACAAATTTTTTAGAGCATTAATAGCAGGTTGGGGAGCCAAGAAAATGGGCTTCGGTTGCTTTGGGACGATAATTGTATTTATTATCATTTATTACCTCTTGGGGTATTTGGGATAGTCAATAAAACAAAAAAAGCTTCTGAAATTTTCAGAAGCTTTTTTGTGGTGGTGCCAGCTGGATTCGAACCAGCGACACAAGGATTTTCAGTCCTTTGCTCTACCAACTGAGCTATGGCACCTTTCAAGTTTTTGTTNNNNCCCTTTTTTGTGGTGGTGCCAGCTGGATTCGAACCAGCGACACAAGGATTTTCAGTCCTTTGCTCTACCAACTGAGCTATGGCACCTTTCAAGTTTTTGTTTGGAAACTGTTACTTTCAGTTTTTTGTGGTGGTGCCAGCTGGATTCGAACCAGCGACACAAGGATTTTCAGTCCTTTGCTCTACCAACTGAGCTATGGCACCTTTCAAGTTTTTGTTTGGAAACTGTTACTTTCAGTTTTTATGGTGGTGCCAGCTGGATTCGAACCAGCGACACAAGGATTTTCAGTCCTTTGCTCTACCAACTGAGCTATGGCACCGTTTTTTATGCATTGAATTATCCTTCGTTGCGTTGCAAATGTAGCTTCTTTTTTTGAAATCTGAAACAATACGGCTAATTATTTTTATTGAAATTTCCAAATCGTTGATTTTGATTGAGATAAAATTACATGAAATAAACACGTTAATAGATGAAATAAGGGTATCTTTGCACTTTAATATTTTGTTATGAGTAAAAAGGGTAGAGTATTGGTCGCGATGAGTGGAGGCGTGGATAGTTCGGTCGCGGCAGTAATGTTGCACGAGCAGGGCTACGAGGTGATCGGTATTACGATGAAGACATGGGATTATGCAAGTTCTGGTGGATCATCGAAGGAGACAGGCTGCTGTAGTCTGGACAGTATCAATGATGCTCGTTCACTGGCTGTGAGCTATGGATTCCCCCATTATATACTGGATATAAGAAATGAGTTTGGCGATTATGTGATTGATAATTTCGTGGAGGAATATATCGCTGGACGTACGCCTAATCCATGCGTATTGTGTAATACGCATATCAAATGGGAAGCGTTAATCAAGCGTGCTGATAAATTGGATTGTGAATTTATTGCAACAGGACACTATGCCAATATTAGACAACACGATAATGGTCGCTATGTGATCTCCAAAGGTTTGGATGAGCACAAGGATCAATCCTACGTGCTGTGGGGAGTATCACAAGAGAACTTGGCACGTACCCAATTTCCTTTGGGATCGTTCAGGAAGTCCGAAATCAAGCAAATGGCATTGGAAATGGGACAACATGAATTGGCCAACAAATCGGAGAGCTATGAAATATGTTTCGTGCCGAATAATGACTATCGTGATTTCTTAAGAAACAAAAGACCAAGTTTGGATCAAGAAATTGGCCCTGGTAATTTTATCCTTTCAGATGGCACTGTGGTAGGTCAACATATCGGTTATCCTTACTTCACAATAGGTCAACGCAAGGGCTTGGGTATTGCTTTGGGCAAGCCAATGTTTGTGATTGAGATATTGCCGGAGAGTAATTCTGTAGTGTTGGGCGAGGAGCATGAGTTAGAAAAAACACAAGCATGGGTGCGAGATATTAATTTGGTGAAATATGCTTCTTTGGATCAACCGATGGAGGCTGTTACCAAAATTCGCTACAAAGATGCAGGTGCACAATCCATATTAACACAACATGGTGACAAAATGCAAGTGGATTTTCCACATGCGGTAAAAGGAATAGCACCGGGACAATCTGCCGTATTCTATGAAGGAAACGATCTATTAGGTGGCGGATTTTTGATGAAATAGGGAAGAAGTCTTTGATAGATAAAAAAAGAAAGCAAGCTATTACAGCTTGCTTTCTTTTTTTACTTTACGTTTTGCCGTAGTCGGCTTATTTTGTTGTTTGAAATCGTATTGACGTTCCAAGTACTTGATGATTTCTGCTGCGATATCTTTGCTTGTCGCATTTTCTATCCCTTCTAGACCCGGTGAAGAATTGACCTCCAATATCAAAGGTCCTCGGGAAGATTGAAGCATATCCACGCCCGCTACGGTCAGTCCCATAGCTTTGGCTGCTGCTACTGCCGTTTCTCTTTCCTTACGCGTCAATTTAATGATCTCTGCAGAGCCACCGCGATGCAAGTTGGAACGAAACTCACCTTCTTTGGCTGTACGTTTCATTGCACCTACGACCTTGCCATCTACCACAAAAGCACGTATATCCGAACCTTTTGCTTCTTTGATGTATTCTTGGATTAAAATATTATTTCCCAACCCATAGAATGCTTCAATCACAGATGATGCTGCTTTCTTCGTCTCTGCCAATACTACGCCGATACCTTGCGTGCCTTCGAGTAATTTGATCACCAAGGGTGCGCCGCCCACCATGTCGATGAGGTCGTCAACATCCGATGCCATACGAGCAAATCCTGTAGTCGGTAAGCCTAAGCCTGCACCCGAAAGGATTTGCATGCAACGCAGTTTATCTCTAGAGCGCGTAATCGCTTGACTCGGATTCGCGGAGATGACATCCATGACCTCAAATTGTCTGACGATTGCTGATCCATAAAATGTTACAGAGCTTCCAATACGCGGAATGATGGCATCGATATTATTGATGTCTTGTCCTTTATAATGAATACTCGGTTTACCTTGTTGTATTCCCACATAGCATTTACTATGATCCATGACGATACATTCATGCCCTCGTGCTATTGCTGCTTCTACCAGACGTCGTGTCGAATAGATGTTTTTGTTTGTCGATAAGACTGCTATTTTCACAAATATGCGTATTAGTGTTTATTATAAAACAAGAGAACTCTATAATTAGTTTTGATATTAGAAGGAGTTGGATGCTAAATTCTTTTTAGAAACATCTACAAGAAATTTTTTGCTAATAAAATTTCTACCTAATAACATAGGGTATGACATGGAAGATCGATCACGTAGCGACAATTTGATATCATATAGCTGGTCAAACATCCTGATTTTTGTAAGAAATATATGTCTGGTTTCGGTTTGCCCAAATGAACTTTTGACTACGCGTTCGCGGTGTATCGGAAAAGTAATGGTGAGGATTTCTTCGTCTTCCAAATGCGGCCGAATGTGACAAGTAATAAAACGCTTATCATCTTTTTCGGTGACGACAAAATCCTCACAATGTAAAACTGAAGTGTCCGCTCCGGTATCAATCTTGGCTTCGATATTGTACATCCCGAACTCAGGAAGATCAATAATCTCTACACGACCGATGATAAGCTTCTCCTTCACTAGAAAATATTATTCGTATATAAATGTGCCGTATGGCGATTGTACAGTGACTTTTTTGCTGTCAGCAGCTTCGACACGACCCACGATCTGTGCTGGAATACCGAAAGACTCAGAAATCGCAATGATGTCTTGCGCAATCTCTTCCGAAACATATAATTCCATGCGGTGACCCATGTTGAACACTTTGTACATTTCTTGCCAATCTGTATTCGATTCTTTTTGGATTAGTTCAAAAAGTGGAGGAATAGGAAACAAGTTGTCTTTGATGACATGCACATTGTCCACAAAGTGAAGTACTTTCGTCTGTGCACCTCCCGAACAGTGTACCATTCCATCAATTTGTGCGCGGTATTTGTCCAATATTTGTTTGATAACAGGAGCGTATGTACGCGTTGGTGATAATACCAGTTTGCCCGCAGTCACTTCTTCACCTGTCTCTGATGTGATTACGTCTGTCAAAGCTTTACCACCGGCAAATACCAAGTCGTATGGTACAGCTGGATCAAAGCTCTCAGGATATTTCTCTGCTATATATTTGCTGAATACATCATGACGCGCCGAAGTCAATCCATTGGATCCCATTCCGCCATTGTATTCTTTTTCGTAAGTCGCTTTTCCGTATGAAGCTAGACCCACAATGACATTTCCCGGCTTGATTTTATGATTCGAAATCACGTCTTCGCGTTTCATGCGGCAAGTCACGGTACTATCCACAATGATCGTGCGTACCAGGTCACCTACATCGGCAGTTTCGCCACCTGTAGAGTAGATACCTACACCCATTTCACGCAATTCGGCCAAAATTTCTTCTGTACCGTTGATGATTTCAGCGATTACTTCACCTGGAATGTTGTTTTTGTTACGACCGATAGTCGACGATAAGATGATATTATCAATTGCTCCCACGCACAATAAGTCATCTAGGTTCATAATGATGGCATCTTGAGCAATACCTTTCCAAACAGAGATATCTCCAGTTTCTTTCCAGTACACATAGGCTAAAGACGATTTTGTACCAGCACCATCTGCATGCATAATGTTGCACCATTGTTCATCACCACCCAATATATCGGGGATGATTTTACAAAAAGCTTTTGGAAATAAACCTTTGTCGATATTTTTTATGGCGTTGTGTACATCCTCTTTCCCAGCGGATACACCTCTTTGGTTGTATTTTAAGTCTGACATCTTGCCACAAAAATAATCAAAGCAGATGATTATAGCGAAAGTTTTTTACAAACACTGTCAGGCAGTTTTCCAGGACTAAATTTTGATAATTTCCCAATGTTGCAAGAGTTTATCTATAGAGAATTGTGCATTGGCAGGACTGCTACTCGGTAAGGTGATATAGCTGAGGTTATCTTGCTTTTGAAAATACTTATCAAAAAGTTTTTGAGCCTTCTGACCGTTGAATATAATTTTTGTAATAGTGGGATGTTGTGTTAATAATAGAGGGATGGGGTTAGGAATCACTTCCGAAATCGCTGTATCCATGCTTCCGGGACGTATTGCCGAAGCACAGACATCCCACAGCGCAATTTGGTTTTCTTTTATCAGTGCTATTCTTTGTGCGTAATCCGTTGAAAATTCCTTTCCGAATAGAGCAAACAATATTTTCCAGAAACGATTTTGTGGATGGGCATAATATTGGTTTTTTGCGATTGATAAATCACCGGGCAAAGATCCCAATATTAAGATTCTAGGCTTTAGAGGAAGGATAGGGGCAAAAGATTGTTTGAGCATGATTTCTTAGTTATTTACAAAAAGGATTCATTTCAATACCTGAAAAATTAAGGACATAAAATGGTTCATACACGCATCTAATTCTACCAGGATTTGTGGAATTGTCCCTCATTTCCCGTACCTCAGATTCATAGGAAAGGTCGTCGACTTTGTCCAGACACTGATGATCCTCTGGTTTTAAAGTTTTAAGCTGTGTATTTATCATCGTAATATTCAGGAATCCTATGAAAAACTTTGGTGAAAAAGTAATGGAATCTGTGGATGAACTTTCTTCTGCTTTAAAATCGAAATCAACTTTTTCATTGGAAAATTGATGAATCATATAACCATAAGGTTTAAATATGGGATTTATCTCATCTTTGAAGTTGGAATAAATAAAACTTGATTTAATAGTGCATTCAGTGATAATTCATGACTTTGGTTCCTTCCTAAAAAATCGCTCACTTCTTTTTGATTAAATTTAAAATTGTATTGCGATAATATACCACCCCGAAATCCAAGATTAAATGTGGATGAATGATAAGCACTGAAATATTTTGGTAGTAGGTCTTTTAGCTTTTCTATAGATTCGTGGAGAGAGAGAAGATTTTGATGCTGACGTCGAATGCCGATATAATTTTGCGATATATCAAATAAATAAACACTAGAGTCGATGGTAGAGAGATGTACATAATGTAATCTCAACTTTGTCAATGCACTATCGTGGCTTGCAAGAGCATCGCTTGATTTCTGTTGATTTGTCTTTTGCGAGGGACTGCAACTGTAAAGAGATAAAATCAAATATAAATATATAAAAGGTCTCATAAAGTGTAACCTTTGAAACTTAAATATACTAAATTTTACAACAATCCCTGCTTCTCTTCCATTTCAAAAACGGAGTCAATTTGCCACTTCAGAGGATCTTTTGATGCTGCTACGGCTAATTTATCGCAGCGCTCATTTAAAGCATGTCCCGCATGACCTTTCACCCAAACCAACTTCACATCGTGCAATTTGTAGGACTGCATCAATCGCATCCACAAGTCTTTGTTTTTCTTGCCAGCAAAACCTTTCTGAATCCAGCCGTTGATCCATTTTTTGTCAATAGCATCAATGAAATATTTTGAATCCGAATAGATAGTTACTTTTTGTTTTATATTCTTTAAGGCTTCCAAGCCGACGATAACAGCCATCAATTCCATGCGGTTGTTGGTCGTTCTGCGGTAACCGCCTGAAAATTCTTTTTCGATAAGTTTGCCTTGAAATTCTGGATTCGTCCCCGTGTATATAGTTCGCAATATAGTTCCATACCCACCTGGTCCTGGATTTCCACTCGAAGCGCCGTCAGTATATAATTCAATCATTGACTACAAAACTACGATTTTGTATTCATTATTGCTGTTTGTCCTCTCGAAATCCTTATTTTTAAACAATAACCAATATCATGTTATGAAAAAGAAACTTTTGGCAGTTTTGTCCTGCTTATTTGCCCTTCCTACGTTAGCACAAGACGTGAAACCTGCCGAATCAAAAAAGATGGAATGGTTTGATGATGCCAAGTTGGGTATTTTCATTCATTGGAGAATTTATGCCGTAGATGGCATATCTGAATCTTGGTCATTTTTCAATAATTATATTAGCCATGATAATTACCTAAAACAACTGGATGGTTTTACTGCAGAGAAATATAATCCACAAGAATGGGCTTCTTTAATCAAAGAATCTGGTGCAAAATATACAGTAATTACGTCAAAGCATCATGATGGTATCGCGCTTTGGGATAGCAAAGGGAAAAGTGGCTTGACGACAGTGAAGGATGCTATGGCTAAGCAAGATGTTTTATCACCATTTGTCGCTGCAATCAAAAAACAAGGTTTGAAAACAGGGTTATACTATTCATTACCCGATTGGAGTCATCCAGATTATAATATTAAAACACGTACGCAAAAGCGATATATTGTACAAGAAGATACAAAACGTTGGGGGGCATTTGTTGATTTTTACCAAACCCAATTAAAAGAGCTATCTCAACAATTTAAGCCTGATTTATTATGGTTTGACGGTGATTGGGAACATTCATCCGAAGAATGGAAAGCTGAACAAAGTCTGGCTTTATTACGCAAATACAATCCAAATATTATTATTAACTCGCGACTCAATCATCATGGGGACTATGAAACTCCCGAGCAGGGAATTCCTGTGGTGCGTCCGCAAAGTCGTTATTGGGAGTTGTGTTATACGATGAATGATTCGTGGGGATATCACCCATTCGATAGGAAATATAAAACACCAAATATGATAATTCGAACATTGGTGGATTGTATTTCTATGGGGGGTAATTTATTGCTTGACATTGGTCCCAAAGCTGACGGAACAATTCCCGAAGAGCAAGTGGCTATTCTCAAAGAACTGGGTACATGGACAAGTAAATATAAAGAAGCTGTATATGGAACAAGAGCATGAGTAGCATTTAGGTATACCAATGAAAAAACAGCTTTCTCCAAAGATGGTAAGACGATGTTTGTATATCTTGATGCGGAGAAAAACAGTTTTAATTTATTTAGTTTAGGATCTAAACCTACGGCTATTCGAAATTTGAATACATTATCTAATCTTGATTTTGACTACAACGGATATGATTTGAAGGTGCCTTTGTCTGACTCAGATTTTGATAAGGATGTCACTGTATTAGCGATAGATTTTGAAGATAAACCTTCTTTTGATGTACGAAGAATGTCGCTTCCTATTGATCGTTACACTATTTTGAACATGCAAGATATCAATAAGCTAATTCCACTTTTAGTTCAGCGCACTTACTTTGGTGATAATTTGCTACAATTTGTTATTAACGAGGATGGTAGTCAGATACATGAAGATTATGAATTTAAGTCAGAACAATCAAAGGATTGGATTAAGAAGCACGCGGAAGTGTTTCATAATGCCAATAAAGGCATAGATAAAAATCACTATGCAGGTTACTCAGCATTGTCACCGGATAAGCAGACGCTTTACTTATTTGTAGAGGGTAAACCAACAGGTCCTATTGCCTTGAAAGGAATAAAAAACGCCATATCTAGAATACGTATTGTAGGAGATGGGTTCATGATTAATCACAAAATTTATAATAAGTTGTATTGGTCTGATAGACCTGGAATTATCTATATCGATGTGCCCGCAGATCGTTTAGATGAGCACATGACTGTTATCGCAGTGCTATTAGATAAACCGATAGAGTTACACAAAGAAGAAGTGAAAGCTATCGAAAGTAACTTATAGAAAAATGTGGATTCGGAATGCCTAATAAGGTATTCCGAATTTTCTTTTTAGGGGTCTAAAAATTATAGAAGTCAATACGACAATCAACAAGCCGATAATACAGCCTACTGCCACCGAACCGAATCGATAAATAGGGGCTTCAACAAATCCGGTTTGATGCGGTTGAACCATGATAATCAATAACGCCACTAAAGCTACGCGAGCCATATTCAATACATTGAACAAGCGACAAACAATAATAGTAACGAAAATACCGGCAATGATGGTGTACACATTGGGCTCCAAGAATAAAAGCATGACCATTGCAACTGCAGAGCCGATAAAATTGGATTTGAATCGTTCAATAGACAGTCTTCTGGTGTCTTTTTCTTCCGGTGAAATAACCAATATGATGGATAATAATGTCCAGAACAACTCGAAATCAGGATATGTAATGTATAGTTTATACCCAATTAAAAAACCGATACAACATCGAAGGATATAAATTAATACAGGCGAGGAAGCAATTCTTTTTAGTATAGGGTCAAGCATTAACGGTGTTGATTTTGAGCTACAAAATTAAGCATTGTATTATCTTTCGTACAATCTATTTTGTGTTTTTAAGTTAACATTAGACTTTGTAAGTTTGGTTAAGCGATTTAAATAATTGAAACACTATAATCTGTTGTATTATGCATTACCGTTTTTTTAATTTTTTGCTCTGTATGTTATCTATAGTCATGCTGAGTAGTATGCAGACGAAGTCTGAAAAACCGAAATCTTCGACTAAAAGTTTAATCACTTTGACGTATAATATTCATCACGGTGCGCCTGACAAATCGGATGTGGTGAATCTACAAGATATAGCCGATGTAATCAAAAAAAGCGGTGCTGCACTCGTGGCTTTGCAAGAAATAGATGTAAATGTACCCCGTTCGGGAAATACGCATCAAGCCGAAGAACTCGCTAAATTGCTAGATATGCATTTTTATTTTTCCAAATCTATCGATTATAGTGGGGGAGAATATGGTGTAGCAATATTAAGTAAGTACCCTTTGAGTAATACGCGCAATGAACTTCTTCCTATGCCGACTTCTGGAGAGCAACGAAGTATAGCATTAGCAACGGTAAATTTGCCGGGAGATAAATCTATAGAATTTGCTTCAACGCATCTGGACCTGAACGCCGAAAACCGCATGGCACAGGTGATACATTTGAATGAATTAAGTCAAAAGCTCAATAAACCCTTATTTATAGGAGGAGATTATAATGCACAACCTCATTCCGCTGAAATGCTCACTTTGAAAAAAGAGTTTACCTTGTCATGTATGGAAGAGTGTCCCCTTACTATCCCAGTGAAAAATCCGGCACGAGCGATTGATTTTGTGGCACATAATAAATTGGCTACAAGTCAATTTAAGTTTCAATATGCTACCGCTATGGAAGGAGAGTATGCTTCTGACCATTTACCGCTGATAGCGATATACACATATGAGTTCTAATAGGCGATGCTAAAAACACAAAAACCTTCCAATCGGAAGGTTTTTGTGTTTATTTTGCTGAGATGCTGACTTTGCCCTCACGCCCTGGAGATCCTGAATAGATCTGACCTTGTGGTACACCTCGGAGTCCCGGAGCACTGCTGCGGATTTGATCATAAATATTTCTCAAATCAGATGCTGCCACCACTCTCAAGCCGCCCGGGGTGGTGTCTGTATGTAAATAATTTTTTGCTTTTTTGTCGGTGGTCTGGGGATGAATACCATTACCGTCGTATTTTAAATTGATATCACCGGCATCACCATTGGGATGAGTTCTAAATCCATTCGTCGCATCCATTCCCTTGGCAACAATAAAAAGTGATCCTAATTTTTGGAAGTTGAAATCTAAATCAAAATTAGAAGCATTGTTCTTACCCGCTACCCCGCTAATAAATGCTCTATCGCCTATTTCAGCGTGATTAACAGTGATTTTCACATCTTTTTTACCATAAAACTGCAACGAAGAACGGTCTTTCATGATTAAGGTGTCAATGTGAATAACTACCGATGAATCTCTACTGTCAAAAACTTCTTTTTGCTTTTTGTCCAAGACTAATTTTGATATTTTTATCTCGTTGCTCTGAGCATGTACAGAGGCTGTCATTGCAATCCATGAAAACAGTAATCCTATTATTGTGCTAAATCTCATAATGAGCTCCTTTGTTTTATTCTTGTAAATAGCGTACGATAAGTTTTGCCGTACGGGAGGATGCGCCAGGTTCTCCAAGTTTTTCTGCAAGAACATCATAATTCTCCATTATACTTGCACGATGTTCCGCATCCATTATTATTTTCCCTACCTCTTCCTTGATATCGCTTGTCGTACAATTCTCTTGTATCAACTCAATTACAGACAAATAATCATTGATAAGGTTTACTAAGGAAATAAATTTGACTTTAATAAGTTTTCGCGCTATCCACACCGAAATCGGGTTTGCTTTGTAAACTACAACCTGAGGAACTTTCAAAATTCCCGTTTCTAAGGTGGCTGTGCCGCTTGTCACGACAGCTACTTCGGCATTGCGAAGCAAATCATAGGTCTGATCAAAAACAATGGGTATATCCAGATTGCCGATATATTTTTCGTAGTAGGCTTTGTCAAAATTAGGGGCACCCGCGATGACCAACTGATGTTTTGGAAATGAAAAACTCAATTCCACCATTTCGGGAAGTATTTCATCGATTTCCATCTTGCGACTGCCTGGAAGTAAAGCAATGATTGGTTCCTCTGAAAGGTTGTTGTCCTGCCTGAAATTCGGATTAAACCTGTAATCCGAAATCGCATCCAGTAATGGGTTGCCGACATAATCCACCTTCATTCCGAAACGCTTGTAGAAATCAACTTCAAAAGGAAGAATGCAAAACATATGGTCGACTACTTTTTTGATTTTGTGAACACGACTTTGGTTCCATGCCCATATTTTGGGAGAAATATAATAGCATACTTTAATACCTTGTTGCTTAGCGAATGAAGCGATTTTCAGGTTGAAGCCCGGGAAATCAATCAAGATTATGGTATCAGGACGATATTTTAAGATATCTTCTTTTACAGATTTGAGGTTTCTAGAGATGGTTTTTAGATTTTTGAGTACTTCTACAAAGCCCATAAAAGCCATTTGAGAAGTGTGAATCAAAGGAGTCTGACCGGATGCTTCTTGCATCTGATTGCCGCCTACTATTCTAAAATCAGCCTGCTGATCTTCAATTTTTAATGCTTTGATCAAATTAGCGCCATGCAAATCTCCTGATGTTTCTCCTGCTACAATATAGTATTTCATGTATATCTCCTTTTGAATCCTTAAAGATAAGTATTCTTTAAGGATGGATGCAGAAATCTAACACATTCCATAATCGCTCCCGGAAAAAATTACATAAAATCAAAAAAGGTGATCCTTCATAGAATCACCTTTGGCAAACAATATTTTTATGTTGGCTAGATACCTAATTCAACTTGGAACATCCCGCCCCAAGCGTTTTTATTATGCGTGTTCGAATAGATACCATCTTTCACCGTATAATTCGCATTTAGCTGAAATTTCAACCGATGGGCTTTCATGTATTTTGTCAATCCCATTTCAAGGACTTCAGTTTGATTCTCGAAGGAGGCAATTTGCTGATGTGGTTTTACGTACGTGTAGCGGGCAGCTACTTCATATCCTTTATTCAGTAAGTAGGAAGTCTGTTGATTCACACCCCAACCTTTGTACGCATAGGTTTGCTCCGATGGATCCTCTTCCAGGACATTCAGCGGATTGTCTACATCACGACGCATATATTCAACTTGATAGGCAAACCCTTGGTATTTGAATATGGCGTCCGCAAAACCTGTTTTGAGGGTGAAGGGATTTAAAACATACTTGCCCAATTGTCCACCTTCGCGAATGGTCCGGTCATTATAGCTGTAGCCGCCGCCAATAGAAAGTTTAGGTTTTTCCTCTCGTTCTAGGTCTCCTTCCGAATAATCGCCTGAATTTTCAAATTCACCCAAAGGCAAAAATTCAATTCTTCCGGTATAGGCTAGGCCATCGTCCGTCGATAGGGCAGGTCTTCCTTCACCCGTCGAGATAGCTGCTTTGGCATTGAAGGGCATACTACCAATTTTCTTGCTTAGATTGAGCGTAACACCAAAATCACGATCCACAGTAAAATTGCTGTTTACCAAAGAACGATCCGCAAATTGGAGCTGTCCAGAGGAATTCACCCGTTGTCTGTTGCCTGGTAATTTATTTTGACCGAATGAAATATAAAAATCATCCGAAAAATTATAAAATACGACTGCATCTCGGACGATATTGGCGATACCTGTATCGTCATAATCTTGATCGCCACGTGTGAAAGCCAATTGTACGGAGTACGAGATTTTCGGTGTGTAAATGTACCCATCCATCCGCATACGCAGGCGGCGGATTCGTGCGTCAAATTTACCATTATCCTCATTGTCTATTACGTTGCTGAAACCTAGACGGTTTTGCATACGAAATCTAAAGTTGGTATAGAATAAGGAGTCTTGGGAGGTATATTGAATGCCTTTGAAATTCAGAATAGTGGCACGGTCATCGCGCTCCTGTGCTTGCACAGAGCTGGATACAAATAAAATAAATGCTGCAGCTGCAGCATGTACCATGTTAAGCTTCATCTTAGATAGTTAAGTTTATATTCTAACTTGTTTCATTGTAAGTGTATGCTGTTAAATTTAATTTTAACTTAACACAAATATATACTTACATTCTGTAAAAACTTGAGAATTTTAAATAAGTAACAATTTCTTAACACCAATAATGGGCTTCTTCTTGTCGAGAACTTAACGATTTAATTGCTATTGTAGCTCTTTCTCTGCTTCTCGGGCGTCGATCTGATGTTGCTTGTAGTTTTCGATGGCGTTTTTGCTGGCTTTTTGCGACACATAAATCGCTACTATGGCGATTACGGTGACTACAGATAGTCCCCAAGCATATTTGCGCTTATCTTGCTTTACTAACCAGTACATAACGAAGATATAGGGAATAGCGAAAATGATGTAAAATATAATGCTTGGACCAACCATGATTTTTAATTTATTGTCAATACCACAAAATTAGAGTATTTAATAGGATAAACAAAATCAAGTAAGTATATTGAATGAAAATGTGATAGGAATATGATGGGTAAAAATGATTTTAAACATTTCAACGAATAGTAAGTCTTATTGACATATTAGCGGAATTGCTGAAAGGGTGTTTTATTTTTTTGAAAAAAACAACAATTCAATTGCATAAACAAAAAAATAATTTAATACTTTTGCGCTGTCAGATTTTAAGAAAGAAAACATTAAATACAATGTATTGTACAAGAGCCAATAGCACAACCCAAAGACAAGCTTTCAACAAGCTTGTGCAGTTGCTAATTGCCTCTTTCACTAGGTTGAATTGTCCAATTCTGCGATTTCGACGACCTATTCTGCCTCGAGCTTGATTCCAGAGGCAGAGCACATTCGTTTCATTAGAATTCGTGTAGCTCTACGAATTTATTTACCCTTAGTTATTTTATTATTTGCACATCAGTGCGTTAATTATTAGGTCGACATCTTAAGATGACAATTTCAGATTTTTTAATTATTCCTGCGACAGCTGAACACGTAGTACATGCTGAAGCAATCTGTAGCGAAATGTTTGAGTCTGCAAAGGCACGTGGAACAGGTATTGCCAGACGTAAGCCGGAGTATATCGCTAATAAGATCGTAGAAGGAAAAGCGGTCATTGCTTTACACAAGGATGGTCGCTGGGCAGGGTTTTGCTATATCGAAACCTGGTCGCATGGGGATTATGTGGCCAATTCTGGTCTTATCGTAAGTCCTGAATTTCGTAAAGTCGGTCTAGCAAAAGCGATTAAGAAACGTGTTTTCGAACTTTCGCACGAGAAATATCCGAAGGCTAAGATTTTTGGATTGACTACGGGGTTGGCGGTAATGAAGATTAACTCCGAATTGGGCTATGAGCCTGTTACGTATTCGGAATTGACACAAGATGAGGAGTTTTGGGCAGGCTGCAAAAGCTGTATCAACTATGATATCTTGGTGAGCAAGGAGCGCAAAAACTGTATGTGTACGGCTATGCTGTGGGATCCGGAGGAAAAGGCCAAAGAACTACAAGAGCGATTGAAGCGAAGAGCAGAAGCTAAAGAACGTTTGGAAAGAATTTCGAAAAAACAATCCTTGCTGAAGCGTATTGAAGCAAAACTGTGGGGCAGTACGAAAAAGATTATTGCTACGGTATTTCCAGTTAGCGTGAAAACAGCAAAGAATTATAATTAGTACATTTGTAAAGCTTTAGGAATAAAGCTTATTACTCTAAAATATAGCATAAAAGAATGAAAAAAGTAGTTTTAGCATTTAGTGGTGGTCTAGATACATCGTTTTGTTGTATTTATCTATCCAAAGATTTGGGCTTAGAAGTACACTCTGTAGTCGTTAATACAGGTGGTTTCTCGGCTGAAGAAATCAAGAATATCGAGGCTCGTGCGTATGAGTTGGGTGTAAAATCACATACTACAATAGACGAGACTGAAAACTACTACCGCGATACTATTAAATATTTGATCTTTGGTAATGTATTGAAAAATGCTACCTATCCATTGTCTGTATCTGCTGAGCGTGTTTGTCAAGCTACGGCTATTGCCAACTATGCGAAGAAAATTGGTGCAGAGTCTGTAGCACACGGTTCTACAGGAGCGGGTAATGATCAAGTTCGTTTTGATATGATTTTTAACACTTTGATTCCGGGTGTTGAAATTATTACGCCAATCCGCGATCTTAAATTATCGCGTGAGGCAGAAATTGACTATTTAGCACAGCATGGTTTTCCATATAGCGCTGAAAAGGCTAAATATTCGATCAATAAAGGACTTTGGGGTACTTCAGTAGGTGGTGCGGAGACATTGACATCCAACCAATACTTGCCAGAATCCGCTTGGCCTACAGCTGCGACTTCTACAGAGCCGCAAACGGTAACTATTGATTTCGAAAAAGGTGAACCTGTAGCGTTAAATGGTGAAAAAATTGGTGCCGTTAAAGTTATTCAGCAATTACAAGATTTAGCACAGCCTTACGGTATTGGTCGTGACATTCACGTAGGAGATACGATTATCGGTATCAAAGGACGTGTAGGTTTTGAGGCTGCTGCTCCGATTATCCTAGTGAAAGCACACCATACTTTAGAGAAACATACACTTACGAAATGGCAATTGGCTTGGAAAGACCAGATCGCTGGTTTCTACGGAAACTGGATGCACGAAGGTCAAATGCACGATCCAGTAATGCGTGATATCGAAGCATTTTTGTCTTCATCTCAAGAAACCGTAACAGGTCGCGTTATTGTGGAATTGCACCCATACCGTTTTGTGATTGTAGGTATAGAATCGGAGCACGATTTGATGAATAATAAATTTGGTAGCTACGGTGAGATGAACGAAGGTTACACAGGAGATGACGTAAAAGGATTCTCAAAAATCTTCGGAAACCAAACGATCATCTGGCACAAAGTAAATAGCAAAGGTTAATGATTTCTTTTGGTACATTAGATAATTTACCTGATTTAGTAGGCCTATTCGATAAATATAGAATCTTTTATAAGAAAGATTCCGATTTAAAAGGGGCTGAGCAATTCTTATCTGAACGTATCAAAAATCAAGAATCTGTTATTTATATCTATTACGATAAAAATATTGCGGTAGGGTTCACACAGCTCTACCCAACATATTCTTCAGCACGAATGGTCAAAAACTGGATTTTGAATGATTTATTCGTGCTAGAAGAATATAGAAAAACTGGAGTAGCTACTCAGTTAATAAATAAAGTTATTGAATTTGCTAAATCCAACGACGCAAATTTTGTACAGTTAGAAACCCAAGTTGATAATTTCGTAGCGCAAAAGCTCTATCAACATTTAGGCTTTGAGTTGCAGGAACCTGATAAAGAATTCCTGCTTTACAAGAAGTTTATATAAACCTTAACTTTCACTATGAGCAAAATAAGAGTAGGCATAATCGGTTCGGCAGGATATACGGGAGGCGAATTATTACGTATTTTGATATTTCATCCATCGGTAGAAATTGTATTTGCTAATTCGGCTTCGAATGCTGGAAATAAATTATATGCCGTACACAATGATTTATTTGGTGATACAGAATTAGAATTCTCATCAGATTTTCATTCCAATATTGATGTGTTGTTTTTGTGTGTGGGACACGGTGACGCACGCAAATTTTTGGAATCTAATCCAATTGATTCTGCGGTAAAGATTATAGACTTATCACAAGACTATCGACTTCGTGCCAATACAACCTATCAAGGGCAAGAATTTGTGTATGGATTACCGGAATTAAATCGCGAAGCGATCAAAACAGCGCATTACATAGCTAATCCGGGTTGTTTTGCAACGAATATTCAATTAGCCTTGTTACCATTAGCGTCGAAAGGTTTGTTGCCAGATCAGATTCATATCAATGCGACGACGGGTTCTACGGGGGCTGGACAAAAGCCCGGTGCAACTACACATTTCTCTTGGCGTAATAATAACTTGTCAGCTTACAAATCGTTTGAACATCAGCATTTACAAGAAATTTCCGAATCTCTAGATCAATTGCAAGATGGATTTCTACCTCATTCAGACCAATCCTTGTTAGAGCGGGCAGCAGAGAAGATCAATTTTGTGCCACAAAGAGGGGATTTTACAAGAGGTATATTTTCTTCCATTTATGTAGATTCTGATCTTACGGAAGAAGAAGCTTATGAATTGTATAATTCGTATTATGCCTCTCATCCTTTTACGTTGGTTTCTAAAGCTAATATAGATTTAAAACAGGTCGTAAATACGAACAAATCCATTATTCATTTAGAAAAACACGGTAATAAACTGTTAATTCTCAATGCTACCGATAATTTATTGAAAGGAGCTTCGGGGCAAGCGGTTCAGAATATGAATTTGATGTTTGGTTTGGAAGAAAGAGCAGGGTTAAATTTAAAATCCGTAGGATTTTAATCCATAAAAGATTTATATTTTTGTAAAGCCATCATATCCTGATGGCTTTATTATTTTCTATGGTATTCGATTCACAAAATATTTCCAAAATCAATTTCAAGAATGAAATTTTAGCAGGCTTGACGGTGTCCATGACTATGATTCCGGAGTCATTGTCATTTGCAATTCTGGCGGGGCTTACACCATTAATGGGCTTATATGCTGCATTTTTGATGGGGATCGTAACAGCGATATTGGGCGGAAGACCGGGATTGGTGTCTGGTGGGGCGGGAGCAACAATAGTTGTCCTGATGGCTTTGATTGTATCGCATGGCGTAGAGTATTTGCTAGCTACCGTTATATTGGCAGGGTTGATTCAAATTCTTGTAGGCCTCTTCAAGCTAGGCAAATTCGTGAGACTGATACCTCAGCCTGTTATGTATGGCTTTCTCAATGGCTTGGCTATCATTATCTTCATGGCTCAGGTGCAACAGTTTAAAGTCGTAGAAAATGGCATATCTTCTTGGATGACCGGGACAAATCTGTACATCATGGGAGGTCTTACTTTATTGACCATTCTTGTTGTATTGGGATTTTCTCGATTAACTAAGGCTATACCGGCATCCTTGGTCGCTATTATTCTTACATCTGCTCTGGTCTTTTTCTTTCACATTGATACCAAAAAAGTGCTGGACATCGCATCTGTTAGTGGCTCTCTGCCTACTTTTCATATTCCTATGGTTCCTGTGAATTGGGAAACATTGGAAATTGTATTTCCGTATGCTCTGATTATGGCAGGAGTAGGGCTGGTCGAGTCGCTGCTGACGCTTAGTATGGTGGATGAAATTACCAATACCAAAGGAAATTCCAACCGTGAAGCAATGGCACAAGGCACAGCCAATATGGTAAATGGTTTTTTTGGTGGAATGGGCGGCTGTGCGATGGTGGCTCAAACATTGGTCAACCTGGATGCGGGCGCGCGTACAAGAATAGCGGCGGCCGTAGGTGCGTTGGGTATTTTGGTAGTTATTCTTTTAGGAGGTCCTGTGATTGAGCAGATCCCCATGGCGGCCTTGGTAGGGGTGATGATGATGGTTTCAATAGGGACATTTCAATGGGCATCGCTAAAAGTTCTCAATAAGATGCCTAAATCAGATATTTTCGTAGGAATATTGGTCGCTGCTATCACAGTTTTTCTTCACAATCTAGCATTAGCTGTTTTGATTGGTGTTGTAGTTTCTGCTTTAGTTTTTGCGTGGGATAATGCCAAGCGTATTCGGGCCCGCAAATCTGTTGATGAATTTGGAAATAAGGTTTATGAAATATATGGTCCGTTGTTTTTCGGGTCGACCTCTAATTTTATAGACAAATTCGATATTCAAGAGGATCCTGACCTTGTTATTGTCGATTTCAAAGAATCTCGGGTAGTGGATATGTCGGCTATCGAAGTTTTAAATAAGCTTACTGAAAAGTATGCTAAAGTCAATAAGAAAGTTGTCCTAAGACATTTAAGCAAAGACAGTATTAGTCTTTTAGAAAATGCTAAAGGAATTATTGAAGTGAATATCGAAGAAGATCCGACGTATAAAGTAATGCCTTAAATTAGGACTAATATACTTTAGGTTTTTCTAACAAATCTGTCACGTATCCAAGGATTTCGATTTCGCTGTCGCCATCTTCTAACATAGAAAAGGTCAGATAGGCTGCATAAATTTCGGCACTGAATACGACATGTTTATCACTGATGATTTCATCTACAACATGTTCGTACACATGAATGCCTATATGCGTGAGTTCATTATGTAAATTGGTGGAAATGGTATTGTGGCTTTCTCCTGAAGCGAACCCAACAATTATATGAAGAATTATCTTATCATAAATTTTGGAATCAGAAAAATACTGTAAATACTCTTCGTAATTAAAACGTTGTTTAGCACTATTGACTATTTTGTCCCAAATCAGGAATTCTGTTTTAGTTTGCATAGTAGAGCGTGTTTATAAGTGGTTATATAAATATAAGGAAAAGATTTTTAATATCCCTAACTATTTTCCTGCGTCTTGTTGATTGTCAATATGTAAGCTTTAAGCTTTTGGATTACAAATAGCAGATAATTTGTATTTTAGAATTCTAAAATATGACTATGGAAATAAGCTTGAATGGGAAAAACTCGTTAGTTGGAGGAAGCACCTCCGGTATAGGAAAAGCAATCGCACTGCAATTAGCCAACTGTGGCGCCAATGTAACATTGGTCGGTAGGAATGAGGAGAAACTTCAAGAGACTTTAAAAGAGCTGCGTACAGATGTGGACCAACATCATACCTATATCGTAACTGATTATTTGGATCATGTAAAATATGTAAGCCACATGGATGAATATTTTGAAAAATATGCCGTAGATATTTTGGTCAATAATACGCAAGGTCCTAATCCTGGTACTATCTTACAACTGACCAAAGCAGATTATCAGCAAGCCTTTAATCTCTTGTTTCAAAATGCCGTATATACAACTAATCTTGCGCTTGCTAAGATGCGAGAAAATGGTGGGGGTCGGATTATAAATGTTTCTTCAATGACTGTGAAGGAACCACAAAACAATTTGGTCCTATCCAATACAATGCGTACAGCTTTGGTATCTTGGTCCAAATCCTTAGCCAATGAAGTAGCTAAAGATGATATTACTGTTAATTCTATTTTGACAGGTTATTTTGAAACGGAACGATTGACTTCGTTGATGGATAATCAAGCATCAAAAGAAGGAAATTCTTTTGATGAGGTACGTGCTAATCGTATACAATCCGTACCTGCTAAGCGCCTGGGTGATCCCAAAGAATATGGTTATTTGGTGGCATTTTTGGCTTCGGAATACGCGTCTTTCTTAACGGGAGCAAGTATTCCTTTAGATGGTGGAATCGCAAAGAGTTTATTTTAAATAAAAAAGGCTCCCAACTACGGAGGGCACTGAAAAACTATCCACTAAAAAAGGGCTTATGAATTTTTATACTCATAAGCCCTTATCCTTTGTTTATTTGAATGCATTTAGCAACAACTCTTCAAATATGAGATTCTCAGTGGGTTAAATATGGGCTTTTTCACTTTTTTTGATACTCAAATTTTTGAAGAGGACTTTTTCAGTGCCCTCCAACTACGGGAACCTTTTATCTATTCGTTATTGATCCCACCATAATTTGGTGTCTAGAGAGACTTCTGCTGGTACATTGTTACCATTCTCTGCACGCTCTGAAGATGGATAAGCTAGTCGTCGAATAAAAGTGGACAACTTAGCATTCACCGGCATCTTAAAATCTTTGATTTTGTAATCAAATCTTCTTAGATCATTCCAGGCTTCTGGATTTAAATAGGTAATGATATATTTCTCTCTAAATATATCATTCAGCTGTAGATTGCCTTCTCCTACGGCCACTGAAGGACGCGCGATGTAATCATTGAGTTCTGATGTACTAACTCCAATTTTATTGAAATTGGCACGTATACCCGCCAAATAAGCTTGGTAAGCTCTAGGTCTGTTATTCGCTCTTAATGCTGCTTCCGCCTCCAGCATTTTTATCTCCGCAAAAGAAATGATGGTGACTGCCGAGGTATCTGCGGTTAAGGTCGACTTTCTGCTGATGTAACTCTCATCCTTTGCCGAATTCGAACCAATATTTCCTTGGCCATTGACAGTACCTATATAAACGTTTCCGACTTGCGCTTTTTCCGTGATGAATTTGATGCGCGGATCCTCGAAGCCAAATTTAGTCCCATTCAGATGATTTATAAAATTGGCGGAAAGCCAGCCATCAAGTAATAGATTTTCATTATTACGTGCTACTTGTGCCCACGGATTGATTCCATTAAAAACACGCATCCCGGCATCATCTCCATTGGACTGATACGATTTGTCTATGGCACTGAGCACAGTTGCTGCGTTGTAAGCCGGTTTTTTACTTATTTTATTTAATAATCTCGCTTGCAGGGCATAACCTGTTTTTATCCATTTTTGGACATTATTGCCATGAATTAGGTCTGCATTTTGGCCCAATGTGGCTGAAGCGGATTGTTGTAGATTGGCAATTCCTTCGTCTATCAAATTTTTCTGTGCTTCAAAAAGTTCTTCTTCGGAATCAAACTTTGGTTGTAAAGTATTTACCTTCAGAAATGCTTCGGAATAGGGCGCTGATCCCCATAAATCAGCTACTAATCCCAATTGATAGGCCATTAATAGCTTTCCAATCCCCAAATGATGCTGTGCTCCCTCTGCTTCGGATTTGGTAATTAAATCTTGGAGATCCGACAAGGCGTAGTATAGTGCATCCCAAGTAGAAGCATTGTTCGTAGGTTCGTAATTATCGGTGGCACTTCCCGGAGTTGGACTCGCCGTATACTGACAATAATTGGAAATAATATAGGCGACATTATAACTATTGAGAGCGGCTTTGTGTGTTGCCGTTGTCAACATGCCGTTGATGTTCGGGTTATTCACTAAAGATGGATTATCCGTGACCTCAAAATAATCGCCACAACTTGTATTTAGACTTAGCATAGCTAAGGACATATATACCAAATTCTTAATTTTGTACGTTTTCATAATCTTAAAGGTTAGAAGCCTACATTAATATTAAATAAGAAACTTCGGACAGCCGGGTAAGTCATACCGGCGAAAGCTTCGATGTTCGAACCGCTATTGGTTGTCGTGCTTTCGGGATCGAGTCCAGAGTATTTGGTCCAGAGTGCTAAATTATTTCCTGTGAATCCGATAGAAGCATTTTTTACTACGTTGCCTGCACCTAACCATTTTTTCGGTAAATTGTAGTTGATGGACACCGAACGTAATCTTACCCATGATGCATCTTCGACAAAATATTCGGAGGCTCCGCGGTAATAGTCTCTATAATACCCATTGCCGTAGTTCACTCCATTTACAGGATCTACTCCCTGACCTAACCACACCTCTTTGGTGTTGGCTGTGCCATCCGCCAATACACCTTCGAAAACACGATAATCATTGCGATCCAATGTATATTTAGGGTATGCAAAAGAGGCCAAGTGATTATCCAACTTGTTGTATCGATCTTGTCCAATGCGTGCGTCAATAAGCATATTAAGGGTTATATTTTTATACGTAAACGTATTATTCCATCCGGCAATCCAATCCGGCTGCACATTACCTAGTTTTTTCTTATTGTTGGCATTGTCTAAGACTGGAAACCCATTGGCACTAATAAGTAAGGGACGATTAGGATCGATTTCGGTGGTTTGGTCTAGTCCTTGAGCGATTTCTTCCGGCGAATAATATCTTCTCCACGCCCTACCATAAAGTATTCCATAGGATTCTCCTGGAATTAATTTCATCTGCACATTACTACTTAAATAGCCACTTTCTTCAGCCACCAAAATTTCGTCCAGTCCCTCATATAAAGAAAGTACCTTATTTCTATTTAGCGAAAAATTGAAGGTGGTATTCCATGATATTCCTTCTCTCCGTAGAGGTGTGGCATCAATGGCTAATTCAAAGCCTCGATTGCGTATGTCTCCCGCATTAATAGCAGCAGTTACATATCCTGTCGTAGAAGTAACAGGCGTCCTTATAATTTGGTCTTTACTTGTAGATTGGTATACGGTCGCATCAATACCTAATCTATTTTGGAAAAATTTTAATTCTAGACCAGCTTCATAAGCTTCCGTAAATTCAGGTCTTAACTCGGGGTCGCCTAATAAACTGGCGCGCGTGAAGCCCGTGTATCCTACAGGCAAATTTTGGTAGATGGCAGAACCCACACTTGTGGAGTAGGCCAAGGCATCTTTACCAATTTTTGCAAAAGATCCTCTAAGTTTACCATAGCTTAATGCACCCTCGGTATCTAAATGTTCACTGAAAATCCACGATGCCGTTGCCGATGGATAGAAGAATGAATTATTAGGTTTTAGCAAGGAGGATGTCACATCATTTCTTCCAGTAATATTAAAGAATAAATAATTCTTATAATTTAAGGCTAACTCACCAAAAAAACCCATAAGGCGATATTTCTCCCCTCCGGACCAAGCGCTTACGATTTTTGCATTACTTAAATTATACCAATTGTAAATCGTTAAGTCTCCACCTTCTGTATTTTCATTTACGATATCTCTATCGTATAAATCATGTCCCAGCCTTAATGTTGCTGTAAAATCATCATTAAACTGTTTGGTGATGTTTGCTATAAATGTGCTGTTGATAGCACGAAATTTTGTGTCATATACACCAATCAAACCTCTACCGGGTGCGGCCGTCACGCCATTATTACTCAATTCATATTCTCCAGGCAAGCCTTGCATACCTGGTGCTTTTGCCGTGCGGTTATCTCTATACATATCCAATCCCAAACGATAATTAAAATCTAACCAACTTAATGGTTTGTAAGAAGCGTTAAATGACCCAACCATGCGCAAGACATCATCTCTGAATTGGTTGGATAATGATTGTGCGATGGGATTTACGTTGTCATTGGAATATCCGCCTACCGTGCCATCAGGTTTGAAAATGTCTTGACGCACATCATGACGATGTGACCAATACACCAACTGTTCCATATATCTTGCTGCGCGTCCTCTTAGTCCTCCCGAATTATTGACCGCCATACTCGCGCCAAAATTCACTTTCTCACTGGCTTTGAAATTAGTGTTGATACGTCCGGAATAATTTTTAAAGTCCGTGCCGGGCATAATTCCTTTGGAACTAAACTGGGCTAGGGAAGCAAGAAAATTAGCTTTATCATTACCTCCTGACAGACTTAAGCTGTTTTTGAACTGATTTCCGGTGTCAAAAGCCTCCCTAAAGTGATTTTTCAACTTGTCTGGATGGGTGGGGTCTAATTTTTTAGCTTCTTCTATAGTAGGTCCGAAAGCAGGCCAAAAAGATTGTGGATCATATTCGTAGGCCCATCCTTGGGTATATACATCTTGGAGTTCGGGAAATTTATTGGCATTTTCAAAACCTGCTAACCCCGAATAATTAATTCTAATGTCTCCAGCTTTACCTGATTTGGTCGTGATGACTACAACACCATTGGCTCCTCGAAGACCATATAACGCGGTAGCAGCACCACCTTTCAGGATATTTATCGATTCTATGTCATCCGGATTAATATCTGCAGCACGGTTACTTATCCCTCTCTCTGTAGCTCTATTGCCGGTGGTGGAAGTGGAGTTGTCCATAAGAACACCATCGATAACAAATAATGGGCTATTATCTCGATTAGGATCTGCAGAATTGATACCTCTAATTTGGATGTTGGCACCTTGTCCGGGTGCACCTCCGGTGCTTGAAATGGTCACACCTGCTACTTTTCCTTGTAAGGCATTCACCACGTTGCTCTGTTTGTTCGCTGTCAGATTTTCGGCGCTAACTTTTTGTGCAGCATATCCCAACGAGCGCTCGGAGCGTTCAATACCTAAGGCTGTTACTACCACTTCATCGATCTCTTGATCGTTGGTAGATAACATAATGTTAATGGTTTTGCGACCTGCTACAGCTAGTTCTTGGCTTTGGTAGCCCACAGACGAGATGATGAGTGTAGCATTTTGGTTGGCATTGATGGTGAATAATCCATTTTGATTGGATGTAGCAGCGATGTTGGTACCTTTTACGGTGATGGTAACTCCTGCTAGCGGGGTCCCACTACTGTCCGTAACTTTACCTGCAATAGGAATTTGTTGTGCATTGAGGACTTGCATACCATACGCAAGTACACATGAAAGTGTTAGTATAGCGCTTTTCATACATTTGGGGTTTAGTTGGTTGCCGAGTTTATTTTAAAAGAATTAATAAACTCTAAATATTTATTAACTAAATATAATAATTAAATGGTAGATATGTTTACAAAAAGAATTTATAATTGAAAAGAGAGGTTTGAGGTGATGAAAATTTGAAAATTAAATTCATCTGTAGAATAAGCTACGGATATTCAATAAAAAAGGCTCCCATTGGGGAGCCTTCTTGTATGTTAGTTGTTGTAACCTGGATTTTGCTGCTTCGCAATCTCCGAGTTCGCGTTTATTTCCGCTAGTGGAATTGGTAAAATGGTTTTGAAGAAAGATCTGTCAATTGTTTTTTGACGGTGAATAGTGGATATACTTCCTAAATCATCATCAAAGGTGATGGATTTATTCCAGCGCATCATGTCAAAAAATCTATGGCCTTCGCCAATCAACTCTTTGGATCTTTCGTCCGCAATCATATCCAAATTTATTGTTGCTGTTGTTGCTGCCGCCAAATTAGGAGATCGCTTTCGAATAGCGTTCAAATAAGTAGTGGCTTTAGTAAGATTCGGAGACGCTTGACGTAAAGCAGATTCTGCTGCAATTAAATAGACTTCTGATAATCGGATAACTTTGATATTTACAGCCGTTGTATTGCCTTTGCCATCACCTTTACCTGTATTAGCAGATACATCGGTACTACCTGAATATTTGTATAATGATCCCAAACGTGTATTGGATACTTCGTCGTAGGACATGATAGCTTTTCGTACGTCGTCTGGATCTTGTGCTAGACGATTGATAAAAGCAGTACTAGCTGTAAAATATCCCGCAGCGATGGTTGTGTTAGGATGTCCTCTTCTTCTATAATATGCACCTAAAGAGGAGTTGCCCAAATCACCTTCACCCGGTAATACAGCTAATTCAAAAATAGATTCCGAGCTGAATTGCGTAGACCAAGATGTCAGCCACGAATTATTCCCAGTATTATTATATAATTCGTATTGAGTAGCACCAATCACTTCTTCGGCAGCAGTTAATGCATTTGTAAAATCTTCTTGGTATAGATAGACTCTGGCTTGCACTGCTTTATTTGCATAATAGTTGATGAAACCATTGCTTTTAGCCTTATTAAGTAACGGTTCAGCAGCTTTCAAATCTTGGAGTATTTGTTTGTAGTTATCTTCTACAGTATTGCGAACAGGTTTGGCGTGAAACTCTAACGAAGCTATAGTCATAGGCACACCTAATGCGGTTTTATTCTCATTATAAGGCTCGCCATACATGCGCACAAGGTCAAAGTAAATCATCGCCCTTGCGGTCAAAGCTTGGCCTATATAAGAGTCAAAATTTTCGGTAGAACCATTTGCTTTTATCTTTTCAATTTGTTCTAGAAGATTGTTGATCTGCGCTATACAATAATACCCTTGTGTCCATACGGATGAATAATTGTTGGCATTGGTGCTGTGATTGAATACATACAAGTAGTCATACCCTCTACCTTGGGATACAATCGTGAAATCCCCACCTTTTACATCACCATAAAGGGGGAAATTACGGCCGTAATAGCTGCCACTTGCCATATTACTCATTAATCCCCTAATAACCACCAAGGCATCTGCAGCTGTAGCAATAGAGCTAGATGCGTCAGCAGCGTGAGTCGGTTTTACGTCCAGAAAATTGCTACATGATGTAGATACAGCAGTTGCAGCAAAAAGACAAGACGCTAATATAATTTTTTTCATTATCTCAATTCTATGATGTTAAAAACTAAAGTCAATACCAAATGTGTAAATCTTCGAAAGCGGTGTTTCCCAACCTCGCGTGCTGAATTGATTCACTTCTGGATCTGCATTTTTGAACTTACTGAAAGTCAATAGGTTGGTTCCGTTGAAATATACTCTGGCATTGCTCACTCTAATAGATCTTAAGAATTCCGTTGGAACCGTGTAGGCAAGAGAAATGTTTTTAAGTCTGATAAAGCTTGCATCGTACAGGTGTCTGCTACTGCGTTGGTTGACATCCTCTAAATCACGGCCTGAAACCATTGGTAATGGACCTGCAGTATTGTTTGGACTCCATGTTTCATCAGCAAAGATTTGTGAGTGCATACGTTCCCAATAGTAACCGTCATCCGCTACATCTTTGTTAGCCGAATCATAAAGTTTTCCTCCGATTCTGTAATTGAAGTTCAATCCCAAAGAGAATTTCTTGTAATCCAAATTCGAGTTAATACCACCATATAATTTTGGAATACCACTTCCTATAATCACACGGTTTGCTTTGGTGTAATCATACGTAGCGCCTTTTCCATTGAACATAAAGTCGCCATCTTGATTGTTATTATCGTTGACGAACCACACATTTCTTCCGTTGGTGAGGTCTGTGCCCGCCCATTCTAAGCCATAGAATGAAAGATAAGATTCACCTTCTTGATAAATGTATGTTGCTCTACCATCGCCGCCAGTAGGGTCGGACCAAATGATATTTTCCTTATTGTTTAATTTTACAATTTTAGAATTCGTGGTAGCCGCGTTCACACTCAATGTCCAATTCCAGTCTTCCGATTTGATGATATCAGATCCCAAAGTGATTTCTACACCTTTGTTATTGATTTGACCAATGTTTTGAACTGTCGAACTGAAGCCTGTCACCGTAGACTGCGGAACATTCTGGATTAAGTCTTTAGAATCACGGTTGAAATATTCTAATGTACCAAACAACTTGTTTTTAAATAATCCAAATTCTAACGCTACTGTGGTGTTGTAGTTGGTTTCCCAAGTAAGATTAGGGTTAGCAGAATTCGCTAAGCTTCCTCCTGGATTTTCCATATACTTACTTCCGTAAGTAATCAATTCTCTCCATGCATTGTTCTCGTTTGGCAGGGTACCATTGATACCGTATGAAGCCCTTAGGCGTAAAGCATCGATTGCAGGAACATTAGCAATAAAACTTTCTTTACCTATATTCCATGCACCACCAACAGACCAAAAATTACCCCATCTTACAGCAGGTCCCAATTTGGATGAACCATCACGACGGAAGGATGCCGAAGCAAAATATTTTTCATCAAAATTGTATTCAGCACGCGAAAGACCGGATAAGATTGTATTACCCCAGCTATATGCTTGAGATTCTAATTTACCCGCTGTTGCTACGGTGTGCAATGTCGAATTTGGTAAATCACGACCTGTTGCACGAACAAAATCGGTGTTGTTTTTTTCAGCTTCCCAGCCCACCAATAGTCCTATATTGTGTAGGTCAACGGATTTGGTATAGTTTGCTGTTGTCGATGATACTAACTTACGGTAGTTGGTCACCATTTCATGGACAACACCTTTGTCGGTAGCTCCTGTATAATGATTCGCACTATAGTAAAGATGATCTTTAGAATTTGTCTCGTCGAATGAGAATATCGTCTTTACGGATAATTCAGGTAATAGTTTGAGTAATAGGGAAGGAGTTGCTGAAATTCTTCTTGTGCCGGTTCCATTTTCCCACTCGTTGTTGTAATACGGTACGTTTTGGGCATAACTTGCATACCTATTCGTCCATGTATCACCTGTTTTGTAATCCGTAGGCCAATACAAAGGCCATAAAAGGTTGCTTACTTGGTAAAGGTAGTTTGTCGAGGTATTTCTAGTATCATTGACACCCGATAGATTCGTGTTTGCTAATGAAAGATTTGCCCCAAACTCTAATAATGATCCTATTTTCTGTGTTAGATTGATACGTCCATTAAATCTTTCGTAATCATTTAAAACAGATCTTCCTTTGTCAGAAGTATAGCCTAATGATGAGAAATAATTGGTTGTCTCTGTCGCACCACTCACCGAAAGGTCATTTACATTGTACTTTCCAGTCCTAAATAGTACATCATTCCAATCAAAATATTTACCATCTCTATTCTCAACCCCATCGGTCTTGCCTTTGATCGTCACATTCTCAAACATGGAAGTACCTTCGGTCGAAAATTCGTAGCCATGCATACCAAAACCATACGAAGTCACTGGATTACCGTATGAAGCTCCCGGTGACCAGTTGCGCGAGTTTAGACGCATCAATGTTTGTTCATTCGCTTGCTCAGGGGTACGACCTGCGGCGATACGCGAATCATAGAGTAGACTATATAATATGTTGACTTGCTCCTGTACGCTGGCTGGTTTATAATTGTCCGTAGCCCAAGAAGGACTCAGTGCCAGAGAACTTTTGAAATTAATTTTAGCTGCGCCGGTTTTACCTTTTTTAGTGGTGATGATCACAACACCATTGGCTGCGCGAGATCCATACAAAGATGAAGCTGCAGCATCCTTCAATACCGTGATTGACTCGATATCATTGGGATTTAATGTGCTCATCACATTGTTGGTATTGTATGTGTAGCCCGACATTTGAGATACATCGCCCGACACTACAGGTACACCATCGATAACGTAAAGCGGTTCATTGGATGCATTCATAGAGCCAATACCGCGTATACGTATAGAAGATGTTGATCCAGCTTGTCCAGAAGTAGAAGTGACATTCATACCCGCTACTTTGCCACGCAACGCATCTTCAAATGAAGTGGTAGGAACATCTTTAATCTCATCGGATTTCACAGTAGCTGCTGAACCAGTAAACGTACTTCTTTTGGCTGTACCGTAGGCTACTACGATAACTTCGTCCAGTTCTTCATCGCCGGAGGATAAGGTTACGTTGATGGTTTTGCGACCAGATACTGTAATCTCTTGCGAAATATAGCCCACTGAGGAAATTATCAAAGTCGCATTCTGATCTGCATTTATGCTGAATAAACCGCTGGAATTTGTCGATGCAGCTACATTGGTGCCTTTTACACTGATGGTCACACCCGCCAAAGGGGCGCCATTTTGATCCGTAACTTTACCTGCAATAGGTATTTGTTGCGCATTCACAACTTGCATTCCCCCGCAAGCCGCTAAGCACATCATGGTAAGGATAGGATGTTTCATAGAATTTAGTTTGAATATTAGTTAGTATTATACACTATAATGATATTATTTTTTTTTTATTATTCCAATGCCTGGGCGATTTGGTAATATACATTGGCCATCTTCTACGCGCATTCCATCATATATATCATTACCTATTAATAATGCGCCGTCCAAATCCGCCCAATCTACTAAAGGAGCTAAATGAGCAGCAGCAGAAATAGCACATGAGGTTTCGGTCATACAGCCTAACATAACCTTCATATCTAAGGATCGTGCTAGTTCGGCCATTTGCTTTGCCTCACGCATACCCGTACATTTCATCAACTTAATATTGATTCCGGTATAGACCCCTTGCAATTTGGGAACATCCAGCAGACGTTGGCAGCCTTCATCGGCAATCGTAGGAATAGGAGAGTGTGCTGTCAGCCACGCATTTTCATCGATCATTTCTTTAGGCATCGGTTGCTCTAAGAATACGACATTCCTTTCGTGTAACCAATGCGCCATTTCTAAGGCTTCTTCCTTATTTTTCCATCCTTGGTTTACATCTGCACACAAAGGCACATCCGTCACCGAGCGGATGGTTTCGATTATCATCTTATCGGTGTCCAATCCCAATTTGACCTTTAAAATTTTGAATTGGTCCGCTTCCATCACCTTCTTACGAACCATGTCTTCGCTGTCGATGCCAATGGTATAGGATGTCGGCGGGATTAAATCTGGATTAAGCCCCCAGATTTTGTAAAACGGCTGATTCATAATTTTCCCCAATAAATCATGCAATGCAATATCTACAGCCGCTTTTGCTGCGGTATTTTTTGCTGCTATCTGATCTACGTAGCCCAATATCTCGGCGGTTTGGAAAGGGGAGTCAAATCCAGATAAGTCCAACTGACTTAAAAATTTTGTCACGCTTTCTTGTGATTCTCCAAGGTATGGAGGCATACTCGCTTCACCATATCCAATGATACCATCATATTCCAGCTCTGTCAATACAACCGGAGTTGTCGTGCGACTAAAAGAAGCGACAGTAAAGACATGACGCATTTCTAAAGTATAAGGTTTGAAGCGGAGCGTAAATTTGCCCATCCTTCGCGTTTCCCAGCTGCTCATTATTATCTATTTTGTATACGATTTGTTTTCTTTGATTGGTTGGATTTGTGGATCTGACGCGCCTATATATCTCCTTGCTGATACCACTGTACGAGTTTGAAAATCGTCATACTTAGGCGAATCTTTGAGCATAGAATTGATACGCACTCTGCCTGCAGAATGTATAAATTCGCCATTTCCTAAATATAGAGCCACGTGTGTGATACGTGCATTAGGATTAGAATTTTTACCTGAAGCAAAAAATAAAAGATCAGCAGCCTTAAGATTGTTTAAAGCTAACTCCAGGTCAAATTCTCCGTCTTTTCCCAATATTTCAATCGGCTCACCAGCTAATACTTGTTGCGAAGCGTCGCGTGGAATGACATAACCATTCATATAGAATGCTGTTTTGGTGAAGCCACTGCAGTCCACACCTTTTACCGATGTACCGCCCCATAGATAAGGTAATCCGAGCATCGATAAGGCACTATTCAATACGTTTTCGGGAGTCAGATTACGCGTAGCCAACCAATCATCAAAGGATTTGGCTTCTTCTTTTAAGATATACGCCGTACGACCGTCGGGATATTTTACCTGATGAAATTTTCCATCCGTTTTTTGAAGTGCTAATATATTTCCATACACCAAATCCGAAACACGCAAGCTATTTAGATTTGCTTCAGAGTATGATCTACCGAACTCATTGGTATAAATCACTTTTGGCATTTCTTTCCAAGCTTTTAGTTCGGCGTCATTCATTTCGGCTACGGATGCAGTAGGAATCCATGCAATATAACCTTCGGGAGTACGTACGCGATATTCTCCACGGGCTTTTTGAAGGATGTCTACCTGTGTACCCATCAATATCTGAGTTGCCATTTCTTCACTATGTCCTGGTTTGGTACGTAGATTGGCTACCGATAGGATAATGATGCCGTGCGTTTTCTCAGCTACAGTGCTATCTGGTAAAAGTCTATATTGAATATTGGAATTAAAGTTTTGTAGTTCTTGGCGTAAGAAAGGAATGACTTCTTTTTCCGTCGTTTGAATGGTATACTTGTTGTTTTTTACGTCCGCAGTCACCAGTTCCAATAACTTGGTGCGTTTGTCAGGTGCAAATTTTGGCTTACCGGCATCTATTGCTTTCACAATAGATTTATACATCGTCGAATCTACCTGTGCAGTAGCCATATTGACGCTACCCCAAAAAAAGGCTAGCGGTAAATAGAAATAACTGAGTTTTTTCATCATAAAATTTAATTGTCAGTGCATAAATTTAATATAAAGAATGCAAAAAATGGCATTCATATGTGTGATTTGTTAAATGTTTTAGCGTTTTTTGTAACATAGTTGATAAAATAACGAATAAACTTATGAAAGCAACATTTGGTGGAGGTTGTTTCTGGTGTACGGAAATAATATTTTTAAATACAGAAGGTGTAAATTCGGTATTGCCGGGTTATATGGGGGGCAAAAGAGAGCATCCTACTTACGAGCAAGTATGTTCGGGAGCTACGGGGCACGTGGAGGTCGTTCATCTGGATTTTGATGAGAGCAAGGTCTCTTTCGCAGACTTATTGGCTGTATTTTTCAAGACGCATGATCCGACGACATTAAATCGTCAGGGGGAAGATGTGGGAACGCAATATCGTTCGGTGGTATTCTACCACAATGATGAACAGCGCGAGTTCACAGAGCAGTTTATCCAAGGCTTGGAGGAAGCTCGTGTTTATGCTGATCCGATTGTGACAGCTGTAGAGGAAGCAGAGACGTTTTGGCCGGCCGAGGATTATCATGTAAATTATTTCAATCGTAATCCTGAAAATCCATTTTGTGCCGCAGTGATAGCACCGAAATTGACTAAATACCTAAAAACTCTCCAAAAATAAAACAAAAAAGGCTTGAAATTTCAAGCCTTTTTTGTTAGAATAATCCCATTTGCCCATCTTCACTTATTTGGATGTCGTCGGGGTTAGTAATTTCCAATGATATATTATCTGTTGCTGCGGCCTCTTCCTGTGGAGCCGTCTCTTCCTTTGCTGGAATGGCCAAATCCACCTCTTCTGTTATCGCCGTCACCTTCTGCACATTGTGGAAGGATAAACGATTGCCTTGAGCTTTAATTTTTTTGACGTCAATCAATTCTTTTAATGGTTGATCTACAATTTCCTCAACCTGTGATTTGCCTTTCAATTGCTTGATTTTAACAATTGGATTGAGATTATTGGTCAATAAGATCAATTTAGACCCTGGTTCATCATTGATAATGGATAAACGCTTGCCCAAAGGAATATCATCAAATACAAAGCGTTTTACATAATAAGCACCAGATTTACCATCTTGATGTACAGCTGTGTATACGTGATTAGGCAAGTGTTTTTCGATACGGATCATCTTTTCATCGAAGTGATTGCTCAGATCGAAATTGGACAACTCGTACGTACCATCTTTAAATACCATCAGTATTTTGTCGTCCCCGTCAAATTCGCCTAAAAATTTACCACGCTCATCTGCATTGAGTCTTTTTAGGATATCATCATACCATATTTTTCGACCTGCAAGCGTGGATACGCCCGCGCTTTTGAATGTGATTTTCTTTACAGGAAATTTGGATACCAAATTACCCATCGAGCCTTTACCTTTGATTGCTATTTCGGCAAAATCAAGATCGAATGTTAGTTTGCGCAATTTGGTGTGTGGTTTCAACTGTACGTTTACCACTTCAGCCTCACCATTAGGGTTGGCCGTGAAGTATAGTATTTTGGAACCTTTTGTTTCTTTTGTTACGTCGTAATCTTTTTCACGTGTAACACCCGTTACGGCAAAGCGTTTGACATAGGTATTGCCATTCGTACCATCGCGGTAGATGGCATTGTAAATGGTGCGTTCGTCACCTTTTTTGAATACCGCCACATGGATGATGTCTTTGCCTACGAATACTTTGTCCTGCACTTTTACTACACTGTATTTTCCGTCTTCACGGAATACGATGATGTCGTCAATGTCCGAACAATCCGTTACAAATTCATCTTTCTTCATGCCCGTACCGATAAATCCTTCGGCGCGATTGACATACAGTTTTGCATTGGCTAAGGCAACCTGGGATGCTTCTACTTTGTCGAATACACGAAGCTCGGTTTTACGTTCGCGGCCTTTGCTGTATTTATTGCGTAGGTACTCAAACCATTCTATCGCGTATTCTGTAAGATGCTTTAAGTTTTTCTTAACTTCTTTGATCTCATCATTCAGCGCCTTCATCTGCTCATCCGCCTTTTTCACATCAAATCGGGTGATGCTACTCATCGGTTTGTCGATTAGCTTTTTGTAATCTTCCGGCAGAATTTCTCTGTAGAATTGTTCGAAGAATGGTTCAAACAAATTATTCAGCACCTGTACTACTGTATCAAAATCACCGGCATTTTCATAATTCGGGTGCTTGTACATCCCTTCTTGGATGAAAATTTTCAGTAGGGTGTTGAAGAATATTTTCTCTTGAAGCTCGTTGAGACGAATCTCCAATTCTCTTTTCAAGAGTTCTTTGGTTTGTAATGTGTTTTCGGTCAAGATATCATTGACACTCATAAAATGAGGTTTGTCATCCTTGATCACACAGGTGTTGGGCGAAATGGAAGATTCACAGGATGTGAAAGCATATAATGCATCAATGGTCACATCAGGCGAAATACCAGGAGCAAGATGTATCATGATTTCTACATCTTTGGCGGTATTGTCTTCGATTTTTTTGATTTTGATTTTACCCTTATCGTTTGCTGAGACGATACTTTCAATCAAGCTACCGGTGGTAGTGCCGAATGGAATCTCGGTAATAGCGAGCGTTTTTTTATCTCGTTCTTCAATCTTAGCACGCACACGGATTTTACCACCACGCTGACCTTCATTGTAGTTAGAGATATCCGCATATCCTCCTGTCGGAAAGTCGGGGTAAATATTTGGTCGTTCGCCTTTCAGTACTTGTATCGAGCCATCAATTAATTCGGTAAAGTTGTGCGGCATGATCTTCGTCGCCAAACCTACAGCAATACCTTCAGCTCCTTGCGCTAATAGCAAAGGGAATTTTACTGGTAAGGTAATAGGTTCTTTATTACGTCCATCGTAACTCAATTGCCATTCGGTAGTATCCGGGTTGAATACGACATCGTTAGCAAATTTTGATAGACGGCCTTCGATATAACGTGAAGCCGCAGCCGAGTCACCGGTGACTGGATCACCCCAGTTACCCTGACAATCGATTAACAAGTCTTTTTGTCCTAATTGTACGATCGCATCACCAATAGAAGCATCACCGTGTGGGTGATATTGCATTGTGTGCCCCACGACGTTCGCTATTTTGTTGAATCTGCCATCATCTTTCTCTTTGAAAGAATGCAGAATTCGGCGTTGTACAGGTTTGAAACCATCGTTAATATGCGGTACCGCACGATCTAAAATTACATAAGAGGCATAGTCTAAAAACCAATTTTCGTACAATCCCGAGAGGGGAGTTGTATTGCTCGCATGTTCGCTTTCTGGTGTTAAATTATGATCTTGACTATTATCTTCAGGATTAATCGTTTCGTCAATCATTTAATTTTTATTTGATTGTTATACGGATTCAAGTTTTTGAATTTGGTAAAATTACAAATTTCTATCTAATGGAACTTATTTAAAAGGAATAATAAAATCTGACTTAATCTCTTGTAAAGTCAAAAAGTACAGAAAAATGACGATTTATAGTTTTCAAACTGATGATAAGGTATTAATTTTGTAGTTACATCTAGGAATACAATTAAGTAAAAAGTGGAAGTAGGTTACTTTTATAAATACTTATTCATATGGCAAAACGAAATTACGTATCGAATTCTACCGAAAGTACACGTATGTTCAAGAATGATTTTCTTGAGTCTTTAACCAAAGTTCATTATTCGGTTCCTTTAATTTTTTGGATTCCCGTTATCCTATATTTTATTCGGAAAGCCTATGTCGCGGGGGAGATGAGTGCTTCAGCCGTTTTTGGGTATTTTATGTTTGGGTTGGCCTTTTGGACTTTAGCGGAATATGTATTACACCGATGGGTGTTCCACTTCCACCCGAAGAGTGAATGGGGACAGCGTATTCACTTTATTTTTCATGGTGTACATCACGATTACCCAAAGGATCGCTTACGTCTGGTGATGCCTTTGTCAGCAAGTATTCCGATGGCTACGATTATTTACTTTTTGTTTTATTTATTTTTCTCGGAATATACTTTGGCGGGCTTCTTTGCTGGTTTTTTATTTGGCTATTTAATCTATGACGAATGCCATTATGCGATGCACCACGCGAATTTCAAATCGGGATTATTTAAGAAAATAAAAGATCATCATATGCTTCACCATTATTCTGATCCGGAAAAAGGATTTGGTGTAAGTTCAGCTATTTGGGATAAGGTTTTTGGTTCGGGATTCGCGAACAAGAATAAAAAATAAAAGCAATCAATTCTGATTGCTTTTATTTTTTTAGGGGTGCTTAAAATTTCATTTTCTGAATACGTACTGCATTCAAAATGGCGAGTAGCGATACGCCAACATCTGCAAAAACTGCTTCCCACATCGTAGCTAATCCACCTGCACCCAGCAGGAGGACAATAGCTTTGACTACGAATGCTAAAGTGATATTTTGCCAAACGATTTGTTTTGTTTTCTTACCAATTCGGATGGCTATAGGCAATTTGGAAGGTTTATCATCTTGAATGATGACATCCGCTGTTGCGATCGTGGCATCTGAGCCCAATCCTCCCATAGCGATACCCACATCGCTTAGCGCCACGGCAGGTGCATCATTCACGCCATCACCGACGAAGGCTACAGATTGATTCTTTTGTTTGATCGCTTTGACCTTATTGACTTTGTCTTCGGGCAATAAGTTGCCGTAATAGTTTTTGATGCCCAATTGATCTGCAACATGCGCCACTACAGTGTCTTTGTCTCCACTCAACATCGTAGTTTGGACCTGAAGTCGATTTAGTTCATTGATAGTTTGCTGAGCGTCCGCCTTGATTTGGTCGGCAATAGTTATATAACCAATGTATTCCTGATCATAAGCTATGGCCAGGGTCGTATAGACAATAGTTGTAGGGTCTGTATCGTAAGGGATGCCAAATTTGTCTAACAGTTTGAAATTCCCAACCAGCAATTCTTTGCCTTCAATGGTCGATTGAAGTCCATGGCCTGGAATCTCTTCCGTATTCACCAAGCGAATATAGGGGTCTACCTCGCCTACATAATCATGTATAGCTGTCGCAATAGGATGGGTGCTTTGACTTTCTACTGCATTGACGTATTGTAGCATCAAATTGCTGTCAATGTCTGTTTTAAAATTGACCTCCTGAACCTTGAAAACTCCTTCTGTCATGGTTCCTGTTTTGTCCATGACGATGTGTTGAATATTGGCAATCGTATCGAGATAATTCGAGCCTTTGAACAAAATACCGTTTTTGCTCGCCGCACCTATTCCTCCAAAATACCCCAGTGGAATCGAAATGACCAAAGCACAGGGACACGAGATTACTAGAAATATCAAGGCTCTGTACAGCCATTCGTTAAATATATAGTTGCTGACAAATAAGGCTGGCAATAAACAAATACAGATCGCTAAAAGGACGACAATGGGTGTGTAGACCTTAGCGAATTTTCGAATAAAAAGTTCGGTTGGCGCCTTTTGTGAAGAGGCATTTTGTACGAGCTCTAAGATTTTACTCAATTTGCTATCGGCGTAGGCTGTAGTCACGCGTATATGTGTTACGGTATTGAGGTTAATCATCCCGGCGAGAACAGACTCTCCCTTATCTTTGGTGTCCGGTTTGCTTTCTCCCGTCAATGCCGAAGTATTAAAGATCGCTTTTTCAGAAACCAATTCGCCATCTAATCCCAATTTTTCCCCGGGTTTGAGTTGAATAATATCTCCAATATTAGCCTGCATGGCCGGAATGACAATGGATTGGCCATTTTGCAAAATAGTGACTTCATCCGGACGTTGGTCTAATAGCGATTGAATATTTCTTTTTGCACGTGACACGGCCATACTTTGAAAAACTTCTCCTACAGAATAAAACAGCATGACGGCTACGGCTTCAGGATACTCTTCAATGAAAAATGCACCCACTGTCGCAATAGTCATCAACAGGAATTCGGAAAATATATCGCCTTTGGTGATGCTCACAAAAGCATCTTTAATGACAGGAAAGCCTACAATGCCATAGGCCGTCACGTACCATAAAAAACGGACAGTGCCGCTAAACCATTCTTGTGGCCACCAATTGTCAAAAGTGATAGCAGTAAGCAAAAGCAGAAGAGATAGCAGTGATGGTAAGAACATACGCCATATGCTACCACTGACGGCGTGGCTATGGTTGTGTCCATCGTCATCATCGTGCGTATGCGTATGTTCTGAATGTTCTTGAGTATGGCGGTGCTGGCCTATTGGTGTAGGTGTGGAGCAGCAGTTTTCTTCCGTGTCGCTATATGTTTTCTGTGATGCCATGTGTCTGTTTTTAGTGTCTATATCTTGAACGACAAGTAATGGATTGGCTTATTAAATATAGGCAATCTTTTACGAATTGTTTAGAGTACATCGTTAATTTCTATGGTAAAAAGTATATTTGTTTTGCTAAAAAAATTAGTATTTTTGGAAAGTAAATTAACAAAGGAAATGGACTGGCAGGATACGAAGCGGTTTGTAGCACACTTGGATTTGGATACTTTTTTCGTTAGTGTAGAACGATTGAAAAATAGTCAATTTGTGGGGAGGCCTCTTATTGTAGGAGGATTGAGTGATAGAGGAGTAGTGGCTGCTTGTAGTTATGAGACTAGGAAATTTGGCGTGCATAGCGCTATGCCGATGAAATTGGCTTTACGTCTCTGTCCACATGCCATTGTCGTGCGCGGAGATTCGGATAGCTACAGCTACTATTCGCGGTTGGTGACCGATGTCGTGGCGGATACCGTTCCTGTCATGGAAAAGGCTAGTATCGATGAGTTTTATGTGGATTTGACGGGGGTGGATCGTTTCTTTGGCTGTAGCCAATTCATGGTCGAGCTCAAAAATCGTATCCGCAAGGAATCGGGTCTACCGATAAGTTATGCCTTGGCTTCTAATAAATTGGTCAGCAAAGTGGCTACGGATGATGCCAAGCCGGACGGCCGCAAAGAGATCGCACATGGATTAGAAAAATCGTATTTGGCACCTTTGAAAATAGAGCGTATGCCCGGAATAGGGCAGAAAACATCTGCTTTGTTGCAACAAATGGGGGTGCGAACGATTAAAGTGTTGAGCGAAATACCCGTTCCGATGATGCAAAATCTATTGGGGAAGAATGGAGTAGAACTGTCGCGCAAAGCCAATGGTATCGACCCGACACCCATCATTCCGTATTCGGAGCAAAAAAGTATGGGTACGGAAGAAACTTTTCAGCAGGATACGATTGATATCAAGTTTTTGAATAGTGAAATCATCCGCATGACAGAAAAATTAGCGTTCCAGTTGCGTCAAAGTGGAAAATTAACAGGTTGTATCACAGTGAAGTTGCGCTATTCTAATTTTGATACGGTGAGCAAGCAGATGGTCATCTCGTACACCGCTTCGGATGCGGTATTGATTCGTAAAGCGAAGGAATTATTTGCCAAGTTGTATGAGAAGCGTATGTTGGTACGCTTAATCGGCGTGCGGTTGAGCCATTTGGTACAAGGTTCTCAACAAATTAATCTTTTTGAAGATACGGAAGAAGCGGTACGGTTGTATCAAGCCATGGATGCGATGCGCAATCGTTTTGGCGATGAAGTGATCAAACGCGCTATTTCGGCACCTGTACCTCCTAAAAAGTAAAAATATACTTTTGGTTTTGTACTTTAGTCGAAAGTTCCTGATGATTTTTTTGGAATAATAAATAGCCTTCTTGGATGTTTTGCCAAAAAGAAAAAGTCGATTCCTCTACTTGGGATTTATATTTTTCCATGTTTTCATCAGTCATTTCAAAAGGAAAGATATAAACTGGAATTTTTTCTTGCCCCGATTCTTTTGCCCAGAGCGCATACAGATAGATTTCTTTCATCAATTCGTCTGTCATCGGTAGACAACCGACGGTTTCCCATTTGCCATGAATGAAAATATCGGAGCCCGTATACTGCTGCGCCCGATCATACGCATTGGGATAATTCAATCCCAAGGACAGGTAAAATTTGCTTTTCGGGTTGAAACGATTGATGTGGTAAAAGCCTTCGGGCACCTGTTTGTCACCTTCGGCTTTTTTAGGACCCAACTGTCCTGAGCGTGCGCAAATCTTATATTGTTGAATACGTTTGTAAGCTGTATCGCGCGTGGATTTAGCAAATACATCAAGTCGATCTATATCCTTGTAAGCGACGAATAGAAGATGCAAATTAGTAGAGTCCAGTTGATGCAAAGTTAAGTGTTGCTGCATACTTTTTCCTTTGTCTTGAAGTGCAGTCTGCACGCGGTCTTCATCTGCTGTGTGCGAAGAAGTGGGAGTGGGGTTGCAATTTGTCATGATTAAACAAATGAGAGGAAAGAAGTGCAAGAACTTCATCAGCTAATTCGTAATTTATATTTGGTCAACAAAGCCGGAAGACTTTGCAAAGCAAATTTTGCGCCTGTTACACGGTTAAGATCGGGATCAATTTGAAAGTTATAGGCTGTTGTGAAATCTGCTTTTTCCAAGTTAGTTTTGTAAAAGTTTGCGCGTTGTAAATCACAATTATCCCATACAGCTTCTTTCAATTCCGTGCCTTCAAAATCTACCTCATGCATACGACAGGCGGCAAACTTAATTTTATTCAGTTTCAATCCTGAAAAACTACAATGATCGAGGGTGCAATCGGCAAAACTAAAACTGATATTAAATAGGTTAGCCGTGGGAAACTGCAAGCCCAACATTTTGCAATTGCGGAATGTGCAGTCCTGAAACATGGTGTTTTCGATTTTTGCCAAGCTCAAGTTGCAATCCACGAAATTACAATCTATGAATTTGATACCATTTAAGCGTATGCCTTCAAAATTACAATATTCAAATTTGCAGAATTCATATTCCGCGACTTCGATGCTGTCCGCTTGAAAATCTATCTTCTGAAAAGTCTTATCTTCTATTAGATTCATTCAAAAATTATAAATGAGCCACCTCTTTACGAATTCGGCTCAGCGATGTGTCTGTAATACCCAAATAGGTGGCAATATATTTTAGTGGTGCTTGTTGGATGATTTGCGGTTTTTCCTTAATCAGTTGCAAATAACGTTTGGCTGCGGGCTCGGTAATGATTTCGGTTGCTCTTTTTTTACTTTGATAGAGTTCGAAAGACATCCATGCACGTCCCCATTCGCGCATTGCCGGGATTTGATGAAATAGCTCCTGAAAATCGTCGTATGTGATGCGGTAAAGTGTACAATCAGTCAGACATTGGATATATTCTTGAGAGGGCACACGCGGAAAAATGGAAGCTACGTCAATAACCACCTCATTATTTCCTTTGAAATCGGTAGTTATTTCATTACCATCGTAGTCATACACATAGGTGCGTATCAATCCTGATTCCACAATGTAATATTCATCTTCTACTTTCCCTTTCTCCAGAAGAAATTCCCCTTTGCTTTTTTGAATTTTTTGATGTGCGTCTGTAATTAAATCGTAGTCTTTTGACTCAAATAAAGGATGTTGATAAGCGTATTTCAGGACCTCCATAAATAAGTATATAATTATTACCAAGCAAGTTAATAATTATTAGGAGAATTTAAAACGGATCAGCAACATCAAATTCCATCAATTGCTTAGTCGTAGGATGCACAAACTGAATGTAGCCCGCGTGCAAATGCAGTCTGTCTGCGCGCTTACCGTACAGATCATCACCCACGATAGGCGTATTTAGTCCTTTGCTGTGCGCAGAATGTACACGCAATTGATGTGTTCGCCCTGTCAATGGATAGTAATGAATACGGGTTTTGCCATTTTCGATAGCCAGCACTTTAAATTTTGTTTGTGCTGGTTTACCATATTGATAGCATACCACTTGACGGGGTCTATCCTCTAAATCCACACGTAATGGTAGATCGATAATCCCTTCTTTTTCAGTCAGCGCTCCATCGAGTAGTGCGGTGTAGCGTTTTTGCACCGTATGACGAATAAACTGGTCTTGAATAAATTGATGTGCTTCTTTGTTTTTTGCTAGCACTATGATACCTGAAGTAGACATATCTAGGCGATGGATGATCAGAGGTCCAGTGATTTCAGGACGCTTAGTGAGCATCCGTGTCTGCACGCTATCCTGTACATTGATACCGGGAACTGAAAGAAATTCGGCCGGTTTATTGACGACAATAATGTCTTGATCTTCGTATATAATCTTGATATCCACGTCGGGATTCGGATTTTGCATCATGGGATTCGGGTCTACCGCCAACCCTTGTAACATGTGTCCTAAAATCGGCTCGCATTTACCACGGCAAGAGGGGTAGAAGTATTTGTGTTTGCGTACTTCAGAAGATGGAGAAGCCCCCCACCAAAACTCTGCCAGACAGATTGGTTTTAAATCATGTTGATATGCATATTGCAGCAGTTTTGGCGCTGCACATTCACCTGCGCCTGCCGGCGGAAGCATATTAATGGCTTTTTCGAAAATATCCAAAACAGCACGTTTTTCCCCTTCAGCATTCAAAAAATGATATTGGTCGAATAGTCTGTTTTGTAAGTTGGAAGATTTACTCTTCCGAAGTTCTTTTTTGCTATCTATCTCCGCTAGGATAGCGTTGAGCTTATTTTCAAGTATATCTAGCCTTTGTTTACACACGGCTTTCAATACATCATATTCGTGCTGGTCACGGTAACTTTGTTTTATCAAGTCCTGTTCTAATTCTTGATAATCTTCCGCACTCAAAATTTCTTTTTGTACGGTGCGGATGGTCTTGCGTTCAGCTTTATTTTTTTTGTGCAAGCTCCGTGCTTCCGACAAGTTCTGCTCATTCTTTTTTTTGCAGGATGTTATTTGCTGTTTTAATTGTTGAATGCTTGGATTGCTTTCCAAATTTTCAATTTCCCGATTCAAGACATTGATAGTCGCTTCTTCTTGAAGGAAAAATCCATTTGGATCAAGCATATCAAAAATAGGTGGAATAATATAGCGATGTTGGTTGGTTCTAGCCAATTTTCCGGAGCAAGCGGCTAGGTAGCCCAATTTGCCCTGTGCATCTTCTACCACCAAGACACCAAACATTTTTCCAATGACCAATCCTTCTTGACCTTCCACTAATCCAAAGTTATGTTCGAAATCCTGTTGATGCAGCAGATAATCCTGTACTTCTTCTGCAGCTAAGATGCTTAACGGATGAGGATCATAGCAAAAGGGAAAAGTAAACTTTTCAGGTTTTGCGATAGCTGAAATTTCTTGTTGGAATCTATGTAAAAATGGAATGTCGGATGCCATTATCGTCGCTTGTTGAGCGACAAAATTACTAAGAAAAATCCATTGCGTAGCTATGCTGACGTGCTTTTCATTATGACACTATTATGTCGCGCTAAATTGGATTTGGCTTCGATTTTGTGTAAATTAGAACTATAATTTACGACTTATAACAATGGATAAAATACAGTTTGGAAATTCAGATATACAGTTGGTGCCGCTAATTTTTGGTGGAAATGTGTTTGGATGGACCCTCGATGAAAAGGCTTCTTTTGATATTTTAGATGATTTTGTGGACAAAGGATTTAATGCTATAGATACATCTAATAACTATTCACACTGGGCACCAGGAAATAAAGGTGGAGAATCCGAAACGATTATTGGAAATTGGCTTGCTAATCGAGGAGGGAGAGATAAGCTTATTATCATGACCAAAGTGGGCGGACGATTCGATTATGAATCCAAATTCAATACCAAAGGGCCTTATATCAAAGAACAGGTAGAACATTCGTTACGACGTCTAAAGACGGATTATATCGATGTGTACCAAACGCATTACGACGATCAAGACACAGAAATAGAGGAAACCTTGCGCGCGTATGAGGATTTGATTACTGCAGGAAAAGTGCGCTATATCGGCGCATCGAATATAAGTCCTGCGCGTTTAATTGAAAGTTTGGATGTAGCGGCGGAAAAAAATATTCCCGCTTACATTAGCTTGCAACCGGAATACAACCTATTTGACCGGAAGAAATTTGAGAATTTATACCAAAAACTTGCCTTGGAAAAACAATTAGCAGTTATTCCGTATTATTCATTAGCCAGTGGCTTCTTGAGTGGAAAATATCAATCCGAAGAAGATTTTTCAACTACTCGCGGCAAAGGTATCAAAGACAAATATTGGAATGATAGAGGGCGAATGATTGTAAAGTCACAGCTCGAGTTGGCCGATGAATATAATGTTTCTGCTTCTGCAATTGCACTTAATTGGTTGTCTGCTCAGCCTGGTATTACTGCACCAATCGCAAGCGCGACCAAATTTGAACATATACATGCATTTGTGGATGCAATGAATATCAAGTTAAGCAGAGAAGATATTCAAAAGTTGAATAACGCAAGTTCATATTAACAACTATAAATATAACATGAAAACAAACATTGGATTAAAAGATAAGGATACAGCTGCGGTAGCTGAGGTTTTGAATAAATTGTTAGCCGATCATAACGTATTGTATGTGAAAACGAGAAATGCCCATTGGAATGTAGTGGGACCGGATTTTCATGCACAACACTTATTCTTCGAAACCATTTATGACGCACTCGCTGAAACCATCGATGAGATTGCTGAACGAGTTCGTTCGATAGGGCATTTTGCTATAGGTTCGATGAAAGAATTTTTAGAATTGACGCAATTGTCAGAAGCAAAGCCAGCCAAAAATGATAGCCAAAGTTATATCAAAGCACTTTTGAATGATTTCGAAAGTATTATTATTTCCATTCGTGAAGATTTTGATAAAATAGAGAAAACAGGTGATGCCGGAACGGAAGATTTCTTGGTCAGTATCATGGAAGCGCACGAAAAGACAGCGTGGATGTTGCGAGCGCATTTGGCATAATAAAATAATACTAAGAGCTAGAAAATTTCTAGCTCTTGTTGTATATGTACTGCTAATGCTGATAAGACATTCTCCTTCGAAACATTGAACCAAGTAAATAGGCTTACAAATAAAATCTTGTATTGAATTAAAATATCGATATCCACTAAAAATTCCGTTAATTTGTAGCTTAATAAAATTGTAAATAACCTTACAACAAAATAATATGATTATTCAACCACGTGTAAGAGGTTTTATATGTTTGACATCGCATCCAGAGGGAACGGCTCAAAATATTAAAAACCAAATCGAGTATGTAAAATCAAAAGGCAAAATTGCTAATGGTCCTAAGAAAGTGCTAGTAATTGGTGCATCTACTGGATTCGGATTAGCATCTCGCATTTCAGCAGCTTTTGGTTCTGATGCAGCTACAATTGGTGTATTTTTCGAAAAACCAGCTGCTCCAGGCAAACCTGGTACTGCAGGTTGGTACAATTCTGCAGCATTTGAAGCTGAAGCGCAGGCAGCAGGACTTTATGCTAAAAGTATCAATGGTGACGCTTTCTCTGATGAAGTAAAAGCAAAGACAATTGAACTGATAAAACAAGATTTAGGTCAAGTAGACTTAGTCGTGTACTCGTTGGCATCTCCACGTCGTACACACCCTAAAACTGGTGTGGCACATGCTTCGGTATTGAAGCCTATTGGTCAGCCTTTCACGGATAAAACTGTAGATTTTCACTCGGGTGTTGTTTCGGACATTTCTATCAATCCGGTAGAATCGGACGAAGATATCGCTAATACAGTGGCGGTAATGGGTGGTGAAGATTGGAAATTCTGGATTGAAGATTTGAAAGCTGGAGGTGTATTAGCTGACGGTGTGAAAACTGTAGCATATTCGTATATTGGCCCTGAGTTGACATACCCAATCTACCGTAATGGTACGATCGGTCGTGCAAAAGATGATTTGGAAGGAACAGTTCCAGCATTGAATGAATTATTGAAAGACTTGAATGGTGTTTCTTACGTATCTGTAAATAAGGCGTTAGTGACTCAATCTTCATCGGCTATACCTGTAGTGCCTTTATACATTTCATTGTTGTATAAAGTGATGAAAGAAAAAGGTATTCACGAAGGTACTATCGAGCAAATGCAACGTTTATTTGCTGAGCGTTTGTACACTGCAGATGGACAAGTAGCAGTAGATGAAAAAGGCCGTATCCGTGTTGACGATTGGGAAATGCGTGAAGACGTACAAGAGGAAGTAGCGAAACTATGGACTCAAGCGACTACAGAAAACTTAGAAGAAATTTCAGATATCCAAGGATACCGTGACGAATTCTTCCATTTATTCGGTTTCAACTTCCCAGAAGTAAATTACGAAGCAGATACTAACGAAGTCGTAAACGTACCAAGTATTACAGAATAATGTCTGTTTACATTTTATATTAAAAGGCTCATCGAATATCGATGAGCTTTTTTAATAATACATTGCGCAAGTAAAATAAGCTTTTACGATTACAACTTTCTTATCTTAATATTCCTAAAGGATACGCCCCGGGACCAATCTTGCAAGGCAATATGTCCTTTGGTATATTTTCCAAAATCAGGATATTGCTTGAAGTTCGATTTGGAAACTAAATCTTTCCATGCGCTGGATTTCAAATCCATTTTCGCTGTTTGATGTCCATTCAAGTAAAATTCGATAACACCATCTTTTTGGATTATACGTGACTCATTCCATTCACCACGCATTTTTGTGCGAACAGCATTTAATTGCGGTGTGAAATTATAGAGACAGCCCGACTTTTTCAGAGGAAGATTAAAGTCCATATGACTATCCTCCAATAGTTGGTATTCAGGCCCACTGAAATAGGTCTGTGCGATAGCGGTATCTTCTTTTACATTTATAAATATTCCACTATTGCCTTCTTTCTCCAATTGCCATTCAAAATTCAGCTCATAATTCTCATACTCTTCATTAGATACCAGGTCGCGTCTATTTTCGTCACTATTGGGATCGCAGTACAGTTTACCCTTGCTGACAACCCATGCTGATTTGTTAGCGTCGCTGTTGTACAAATGCCATCCACTCAGATCTTTGCCGTTGAATAACAAATCCCAGCCGTCATTTTTCTCCTTCTCGGAGAGGGTATTAGGCTCGGTGCTTTGCGAAGTACAGCTACAGTTGAGCACAATAAGAAATAAAGTGATATAATTTATAATCTTCATATCAGCAAAATGTTTAGGATCCTAAGGGATAAGGTTTAAAGTTAAAATATGTATTATAAATATACTTCCTTATTTACAATTTGCATCATCGGATTACTATTTTTTGCTGCAATCAGATTATTGGCCGCCATGACCGCCATCTGGGTACGAGTCTCAATGGTTGCTGAGCCGATATGTGGAAGCACGCATACATTAGGCATGTCCAACAAAGGGTTGCTTGGTGACATCGGTTCGGGATTGCTTACATCCAGTCCTGCTCCCCAAATTTCGCCTAGTTGTAGGGCTTCTATCAAGTCCTTCTCATGAACTACTTTTCCTCGTGCCGTATTGATTAAAATCGCCGATTTTTTCATTCGTCTAAAGGCATCCTTATTGAATCTATATTGCGTTTCAGCGGAAAGATTGGTATGCAGCGAAATTACATCCGATTGGGATAATAGATCATCAAAATTGACATAGCGCGCATCTACTAATTTTTCGGCTTCCAAATTGCGGCTACGGTTGTAATATATGATATTCATATTGTACGCTGCCTTAGCCTTTTTCGCTAATTCCAGACCGATACGACCTAGTCCGTATATTCCCAATGTTTTGCCATTGAGTTCGATTCCCAAATCCTGCATAAATTCAAAATCTTTCCACTTGCCTTCACGCACTTCATGGGCGCGGGAGAAGGCTTTGCGGGATACGGCTAGCATCAATAAGAACGCGACATCTGCCGTGGCACCACTTAGCACACCGGGCGTATTAGATACTGGAATGCGCAGGGCAGTAGCCGTCTGTAAGTCGACATGGTCATACCCCACAGAGGCTAGAGCGATACCTTTGAGGTGTTTACAGGATTCGAGAAAATGCTTATCCAAATCTGCATGCCCAACATTCAATAGTAAATCTACATCTTGACATTCTTGAATGAGTTGGTCTTGTGTTAAATGTTTATTATCTACATTGATATGTGCATCTAAACCGTATTCTTTTAATACATCGATCGCCGCAGTTGGGATATTTCGGGATACAAATACTTTCATGGTCAATCGTTCGTTGAATTTATTATTTACTATTGAAATAATCGGTTATCTGTTCTAATGAAAAGGCATTAAGACATTTGTCCGCAGAAAGACCTCCTTTGCGTCCCACAAAAACACCATAATGCATATCGAGTAATCCTTCCGTACGGTGGGCATCGGGATTGATGGAAAGTAAGACACCTTTTTCTAAAGCATAACGGTGCCACCTCCAGTCCAAATCCAAGCGCAGTGGATTTGCATTGATCTCTATGACTACCTTGTTGGCTGCACACGCATCAATGATTTTTTTGAAATCCAATGGGTATCCTGCTCGGGAAAGCAGCAGACGTCCTGTTGGGTGGCCCAAAATAGTAGTATATGGATTTTCAATAGCTTTAATCAGCCGTGTAGTGGCTTTCTGTTCGTCCATCTTGAGATTGCTATGGACCGACGCCACCACAAAATCAAATTGGGCTAGTATTTCATCTGGATAATCCAATGAGCCGTCCGAAATGATGTCGGATTCAATTCCTTTAAATATTTTGAATGGTGCCAGCTGTTGATTTAAAGCGTCAATTTCTGACCATTGCTGAGCTACGCGATCTATACTTAATCCATTAGCGTACACGGCGGTTTTTGAGTGATCACAGATACCCAGATACTCTAATCCAAGATTTTCTTTACAATAGCGCGCCATTTCGGCTAATGTGTGCACACCATCAGAATACGTGGAGTGATTGTGCAAAGTGCCTTTTAAGTCTTCGAAAGTAATCAGCTGCGGCAACGCGTTTTCTTTTGCTAATTGGACTTCATCCATACCTTCGCGTAGTTCGGCTTCGATGTACGCTAATCCGAGTTGCGCATAAATATCTTTTTCATCGGTTCCATGTGGAAGGGGAGAAGAGATTTGTTGTAACAGCTCGAGATGCGGAGCAGATCCCGTAGTCAACAGCAAGTCTTGAGCAAAATGCTCCGTACTGTACACGACAAACGGACAAGCATTAGCATCGGTGAATGACACCTGATTATCTCTGGTTTCAATTTGGGATTCATAATTAAGATCCCTTATTGCTTTTTCTAATGCAGGCAAGGGTGCATCGGTAATAAGTTCTACCTGTTGTAATACTTCGCACTTTCTTCTAAATTCACCGGTATATTCGAGTTGGAAAGGGGAGATGTTCTGGAGCAGAGCTTCGAAAGTTTGCTGAGCAAATGGAAGTACTTTGGCATAGTGAAACCACCCTTGATTATCTAGGGCAAACTCAATAGCTTTTTTAATGTCTTCTTGTGTTTTCAATCCGAAGCCTTTGGCTTCTACCAATCTATTTTCATTACATGCGTAATAAAGCTCACCTACAGATTCGATTTCTAAGTCATTCCAGATAATCTGTATTTTCTTAGGACCGAGACCTTTTATTTTTAGCATTTCTAAGATGCCAGCAGGTGTTTTGGCGATCAATTGATCCAATTCTGGAAAGGATCCAGTGCTGATGACCTGTTTGATCCGTTCGGCTGTACTTTTGCCAATCCCTTGTTGTGCGCTTAATTCTTCCAAAGAAGCATGAGCTGCCGCAAAAGGAAGCTTATCTATCTTGAACGAGGCACTGGCCATGGCTTTGGTGCGAAATGGATTTTCATTAAATAATTCCATTAATTGTCCACAAAGTTTGAATGCACGTGCTATCGCTTTATTATCCATAATCGTATTGTTTTATTACCAAAAGTACTAAATAAAAAAATGTCGGCAATTTTCATTACCGACATTTACGATTTATTGTTTGTTTTAATACAGGCTGTTTTTATAGGATTGCTTGCTCTTGTTTCTTTTCAGAAGGACGCTCGTATTTATCTACGATAAGACGTACACCTGAGTTTTTAGTCCAGAATTTGATCGCCCAGTTTACAAATGTTACCATTTTATTACGGAAACCAAATATCGACATTAAGTGAACAAACATCCACACCATCCAAGCAACGAAACCATTCATGTGTAATTTACCTAAATCCACTACAGCTCTGTTACGACCGATTGTCGCCATCGAACCTTTGTCGAAATATTTGAAATTCTCTGTATTTGGTTTGTTAGAAAGAATGTTGATGATATGTTTCGCTACGTAAGTTCCTTGCTGCTGCGCGGCAGGAGCCACACCTGGAAGTCCTCTAGGAGTGTCTTCTGTAATCATAGCAGCTACGTCACCAATAGCATACACACCTTCCATTCCTTCGACTTGACATTGTCCATTTGTACGGATGCGGTTACCTCTTTCGATAATAGATGCATCAATACCTCCAGGGAATTGGCCTTTTACACCTGCACCCCAGATTACTGTTTTCGTTTTGATGCTCTCGCCATTGTTGAAAGTGATCGTTTCGCCATCGTACCCTGTTACTTGTGTATTTGTTAGTACGGTTACACCCAATTCTTTCAGATATTTCTCTGCGTCGCGGGATGATTTTTCGGATAATGCACCTAGCACTTTTCCTGTACCTTCTACGATGTACACTTTCATTTCATTCACCGAAAGCTCCGGATAGTCTTTTTTCAAGACATGAAGTTGGATTTCAGCAATTGCGCCTGAAAGTTCGACACCAGTCGGACCACCACCTACAATTACGAAATTTAAGTATGGAGCACGATCTGAAGCATTTTTCAATAAAACTGCTTTTTCTAGATTTTGCAATACATAGCTTCTGATATTCAATGCTTCTTGTATGCTTTTCATCGGTAGCGAGTTTTTCTCTACCTCTTGGTTTCCGAAGAAGTTGCTCGTAGCTCCCGAAGCGACTACTAGATAGTCATATTCATATGTTCCGACAGATGTATGTACTTCTTTCTTATCCTTGTCAATATGCAACACATCCGCTAGACGGAATTTGAAATTGTGTTGATTTTTGAACATCTTGCGAATAGGGAAGGAGATCGAATCCGCTGCAAGGGTACCTGTAGCAACTTGGTACATAAGCGGCTGGAAAGTATGGAAGTTGTTACGATCTATCAACAAAACTTCTACTTCTTTATCCTTTAATTTTCTTGCTACTTCAACACCTCCGAATCCGCCACCAATTATGATAACACGAGGGAAAGAACGTTCAGAACGATTCAATAACATATCGCTAGTTTGTTTAATTTTTCTCTAAAATTGAATGCAAATATCCTAAAAAAATAAGATATTTCAATAACAATTTTTCAATACTTTATTCATTATATTATCTAAAAATCACCAAAATAGGATTATCAGCCTATTTTTGGTTGTTTGATTAACAATATCTTAGTGTAAATAGTACACTTTTGCGATATAGGATCAAATATTTTTTAATAATTAACAGCGGGAATGAACAGTTTGTTGTCAGTTTTGAGTAAAATTTCTGAGAGATGGTTATGAAAATAAAACGCTCCATCATTTTGTGATAGAGCGCTGTATATTTTCATTTTTGTATTATCCGTATATCCATTTGAATTTGTATTCCAATTCCGGAACTTTAATTCGATCGGCCAGTCGGATTAGACGATCTGGTAGTCGCATCAAATAATCTCTAGCTTTCTCGCCAGACTCATTCAATCCGGATACTTTGTCTATTTGCCATTCGGCAATTAATTCTTTTAATATATCGACGTAATCCAATGCGGTATACACATTCATACGTTGTGCGGCATCGGAAAAATGTGCAAATGTACCACCTTGTGCTTCTCCTGATTGTCTCAAGAAATGTGCAGGCATCACTATTTTTTTACGCATCATATCTTCAAAGGCTAGCATCACCTCACTCGGGTCTACTTCAAAGGCTTTAGAAATAAAGGACATATAGGCCTTCGCGTGACGCGCTTCATCGGCTGCGATTACACCACACATTTTAGCTAATAATTTATCCCCGCTTTTTTTCGAAATACCAGCTACACGTCTATGGGAAACATTCGTCGCCAATTCTTGAAAGGATGTGTATATGAAATTGCGATAAGGATCTGCACCTGTACCTATGTCAAAACCATCCTGAATCAAATATTGCGTACTCATTTCGAATTCACGCATATTGATTCTGCCCGATAGATAAAGGTATTTATTCAATAGGTCGCCATGTCTATTTTCTTCGGCTGTCCAAGCACGCACCCATTTCATCCACCCACCTTGCTCATTTTTATCTACTTCTTCTACCATAGTCAACCAAGACTCATAAGTAGGGAGCGCTTCTTCGGTAATGGTGTCACCAATTAATACTGCCACAAGATCATAAGGAAGCTCTTTCGCACTTTCTTGTAAGTCACGCACTTCTTCGAAGAAAGTACTTCTAGAAGAATCGGGAAGAAAATCAGCGGGTTGCCACATTTCTTCTACGGGTTTTAAGTACTCACTCATTTCATTGAGCATATAAGGCTCCAAATAAGTCATTACTTCTTTCCGTGATCCTTCCGGAATATTTAATGGTAATTCTTGCATAATTAGTACAAAGATAAATAAATTATATTAAAATACTTTTGTGAAAAAATTCTCTAAAATCGATTTATGATAACTTTAACACTTCCGTAGTGCGCAATCTTTTACTTAAAGAATACATTTAAAGTATCTATTTGTTTTGAAGATGTGTTACCTTTGTATCAATATTTTTGAAACTGAAATTGGAAAAAATCGATATACAAAAAGTACGTGCTGATTTCCCTCTTCTGCGAAGAGAAGTGAACGGAAAACCTTTGGTTTACCTGGACAATGGCGCTACGACACAGAAACCAAAAGTGGTGATAGATGCTATCACCAACTATTACAGTGACATGAATTCAAATGTGCACCGTGGTGTACACTATTTAAGTCAGATATCCACCGATGCATTTGAAGTGACACGCCGTAAGGTGCAGGAATTTATTAATGCAAAAGAAGATTTTGAAGTGATTATTACCAAAGGCACCACAGATAGTATTAATCTTGTGGCTACTTGTTATGGTAAGGCATTCATTCACGAAGGTGAAGAAATCATTATCTCGGCGATGGAGCACCACTCGAATATTGTGCCTTGGCAAATGTTGTGTGAGGAAAAAGGAGCTGTATTGCGTGTCATTCCCATGAATGCAAAAGGGGAGTTGGATATGGGTGCTTATGCTAATCTATTATCCGCAAAAACCAAGCTTGTATCCGTGACGTATGTTTCAAACGCATTGGGTACCATTAATCCGATAAAGGAAATTATTGATTTAGCGCATGCTATAAATGTTCCTGTTTTGGTAGATGCCGCACAAGGAATTCAGCATTTGGCCATTGATGTACAAAAATTGGACGTAGACTTCTTAGCTTTCTCCGGACACAAAATGTATGCACCTACAGGTGTAGGTGTGCTTTACGGTAAAAAAGACTTGCTTAATGCTATGCCCCCTTACCAAGGTGGCGGTGATATGATCAAAGAGGTTACTTTTGAGAAAACCACATATAATGAATTGCCGTTCAAGTTTGAAGCTGGAACACCCAATATTGAGGCCGGTATATGTCTGTCTGCAGCGATTGATTACATCAACGAATTAGGAATAGACAACATCAAAGCGTATGAAGATGAGCTATTGGCTTATGCGACCAACAAAATTATAGAAATTCCAGGCGTCCAACTTATTGGAGAAGCTGCTCAAAAATCCTCTGTGCTATCTTTTGTGGTGGATGGGGTACATCCTTACGATATAGGTGTTATTTTGGATAAGTTAGGTATTGCTGTACGTACAGGACATCACTGTGCCCAACCCGTGATGGATCAGTTTGGCATTCCTGGTACCGTGCGTGCGAGTTTGGCGGTATACAATACAAAAGAAGATATAGATAATTTTATAGCCGGATTGAATCGTGCGGTTAATATGTTAGTATAAAATGACAATAAACGAAATACAAGACGAATTAATAGAGGATTTTGCTTTTTATGGCGAATGGATGGAAAAATATGAATACATCATCCAATTGGGAAAAGAAGTTCCTTTAATCGATGAAAAATATAAGACCGATCAATTTATCATTAAAGGATGTCAGTCCAAAGTCTGGTTATATCCCGAAGTAATCGAAGGAAAATTATTTTTCAAAGCCGATTCGGATGCAGTCATCACAAAGGGATTGGTGAGTTTGATGGTTAAAGTATTATCCGGACACACTGCTAAAGAGATCGTGGACGCTGATTTATACTTTATCGACCAAATAGGCTTGAAAGAGCATTTATCGCCCACCCGTGCCAATGGTTTATTATCCATGGTAAAACAAATGAAATTATACGCTATAGCGCTGCAAAATAGATAAAAAATAGGCGGTCCCAAGAGAGGGCACTGAAAAACTATCCACTAAAAAAGGGCTTATGAATTTTTATACTCATAAGCCCTTATCCTTTGTTTATTTGAATGCATTTAGCAACAACTCTTCAAATAAGAGATTCTCAATGGGTTAAATATGTGCTTTTTCCCTTTGTTTGATACTCAAATTTTTGAGAGGACTTTTTCAGTGCCCTCTCCCAAGACCGCCTATTTTTTATCTACCTTTATATGTTTGGCCATCAATTCTTTCCCGAAGAATATCTTCGCTTTTTGCGAAAAGTCTGTAGCATCATCCGTGGTGTAAAATTCCAAATTTCCCCCATTACTGCATTTTCCTTCCACTTCCGGATGTCGTTGAAGATAATTTTCCAAGCTGTCGGCTACTAATTTGCCTTGCGCCAGAATCTGTATATGGTCCGGTGTGTATTTTCGAATAATTGGATACAAAATAGGGTAGTGTGTACACGCTAATACAATTGTATCAATATCTAGGGATTTGCCCAATAATTCATTGATGTCTTTTTGTACAAAATAGTGTGCACCCTCGCTATTAATCTCATTATTTTCTACTAAGGGCACCCAAAATGGACAAGCTTGCTGGTAAACTTGTATTTCGGGGTTGAATTTTTTTATCTCAATCAAATATGACTCAGAAAGTACGGTCCCTTTCGTCGCAAGGACACCTACAGCTTTCGTATTAGTGTATTCGTGTATAGATTCGGTGGTCGGACGAATCACTCCCAAAACTTTCTTGCCTGCGGGCAGGTCATTTTGTTGAATGCTGCGCAAAGCTTTGGCTGAAGCTGTATTACACGCCAGTATTACAAGGTTGCAGCCCAAGTCAAAAAGTTTGAACACACATTCTTTGGTGAATTCGTATACCGTTTCAAACGAACGCGTACCATAGGGCACACGTGCATTATCACCCAAATAGATATAATCGTATTGCGGTAATTTCTTATATATCTCCTTGAATACGGTCAGTCCGCCGTAACCCGAATCAAAAATCCCAATAGGGCCTTGCTTATCCATAAATATTCCTACTTAGTACTATTCCATTCGTTGTTGCTCCAATGTGGAATAATTCCTATTTACTATAGCAAAGATGGCTTTTCTTTCATGATTTTTTAAATAATTCAGCAGATAATATTTTACGATCTAAAAGTAAATCTAACGCGCAGACAAGTTTGTGAGTTCACAATTGCCGATGTGCAAATGTATTATAACGAATAATTCACATAGTTTTAATTCTTTGCAAAACTACTGTAAATAAGCTTGTTGTGTTGTTTTTTAAAGCCATTTGAATCCTCAAAGGGAGAGCTAAATAGGGAGGACTCTTATGAAGATAAAAAAAATACAAATATTTGCTTTAAAAGAAAATATTTTGTTAGTTAGCCCTCTTTTGCTTTTAGCAAAATGTGCTGTTATTTATAATTCACACTTATACCTCTAGCACTTTTTCCCCATTCTCATAAAACGATTTAGTGAGCTTGTAAACTATATTACTAAGAACACATCTCAACTTTCAAATAGAAAAATTTCCGCACTCGGTATAATTATTGTATCAAAATAATTTATACAAATATGTATTATTATACATAATATTGTACAGACAATCTATTTTTCTTATGAATAAAATTAATCAACTTATACTTTTTGCATGTTTGTTTACAAGCATGCCGGTCTATGCGCAGATAGAAAGTCAGACCTATTCTTTCCAGCAGTCCGATAAGTATAGCGATATTATCTATAACACCAAAACCCGTTTTCATACCTCAATCCGCCCTTTCTTATTTAAAAATGAATTGCTTGACCGTAAAGATTCCTTAGAATCTGCAAATATGGTTGATTCCGATAATTGGATTATGCGCAAGCTATTCAATGAGCATTTGGTTTGGGTAGAGGAAGAGGATCATACATTTTATTTGGATGTTCTTCCCGATTTTCAGATTGGTACGGAAATAATGGGAGAGGATAAGCGCAAAACCTGGATGAATACTAGAGGTATTCAAGTAGGGCTCACCATCAAAGATAAATTCACTTTATATTCATCATTTTTTGAAAACCAAGCTGTTTTTCCTGCATATCTAGACGATTATATTGCGAAAAATGGTGTCGTGCCGGGACAGTCCTCAGCCAAAAATTCGAGAGAACGTAAAAAAGATTGGATGTATGCCACTGCAAGTTTGACTTACGATTTCAGTCCATACTTCCAAGTGACGGCCGCATATGATAAAAATCACATCGGTGATGGTTATCGTTCTGTATTATTGTCCGACTTTTCGTCAAATTATACGCATCTAAAATTTACAGGTGAAATCGGTAATGTGAAGTATGCTTCTATTTGGGCTTATATGAATGATCCCAAAAATCCAAGAATAGACTCCCTTAATTCGGGTGGACGCTATGGTGATGGAATTAAATTCGGTGCTTTTCAGTACATCGATTATAATGCTACCAACAGATTGTCTGTAGGATTTTTCCAATCCGTGGTATGGGCCAATAGAAATAGAGCAGGTCACCGTGGTTTTGATTTAAATTATCTTAATCCTGCCGTGTTATATCGTCCTATTGAAAATAATAATCGTACATCACCCGATAAAATGTTTTTGGGCTTAAATGCACGATATAAAGTCCTAAACAATATGAGTGCGTATGGACAGTTTCTATTGGGAGAATTTACCGCTAAAGAATTTTTTGCGGGAAATGGATATGCGCATAATAAATGGGGGGCACAATTGGGATTAAGAGGTTTCGATATATTTGCCATCAAAAATCTTAATTTCTTGGGTGAGTACAACTGGGTACGACCGTATACTTATCAGCACTTTACTTCTATTTCAAATTATAGCAATAATGGAGAGCCTTTGGCCCATCCACAAGGAGCGAATTTTAAAGAGTTTGTTGGGATATTGAATTACAGTTGGAGAAGATTTGATTTCTCGAGTAAGGCATTATACAGCAATTTTGGTACGGATCCTGATTCGGATACAAATATGGGTGGCGATATTTTCCAATCTTATACAACTATCCCGAATATGTATGGTAATACGATTGGTCAAGGAGTAAAGAATAACTTGTACTATGCGGATTTCAGAGCGGCATACGTACTTAATCCAAAATACAATTTAAGATTAGAATTAGGATATACCCAACGTTATAGAACCATTGAGGGAGCCGCTACACAGAAATCCGGAGTGGTGAGTTTTGGATTGCGTTCAAGTTTCCGCAATTTTTATGGTGATATTTAAAATTTGAATATCTATATTTATTCGTTAATCTATTGGGATGAAGATATTGATATTAAATGGGCCGAACCTTAACTTATTAGGCGTGCGGGAAAAAAGTATATATGGAGGGCAGTCTTTCGAAGAATATTTCGAAACTTTACATGCGAAATACCCAAATATTGAATTTTCCTACTTTCAGAGTAATGCCGAAGGAGCAATAATAGACAAACTGCATGAAGTAGGATTTAGCTATGATGGGATAGTATTGAATGCAGGAGCCTATACACATACCTCCGTTGCGATAGCTGATGCTATAGCTGCCATTAATACGCCGGTAGTCGAAGTACATATTTCCAATGTGCACCAACGCGAGTCATTTAGACATCACTCATTTTTATCAAAAAACTGTAAAGGTGTAATCCTAGGTTTTGGACTGGATAGTTATCGATTAGGAATCGAGAGTTTATTATAAACGAAAATATACAAAAGAGGCTTTATGAAAAAGCCTCTTTTTTTTCTTCCATCAATCTGCGTTTGATGACGTGCAGAATCAATGATAATACGGCGCATATCGCCATAGTCAGCAGCATAGGTTGGGCTGTGTTATTGTGAAACAGACTGACTAATCCGGAACTAAAAGCACCTAACCCCATCTGCAAGAAACCCAGCAAAGCCGAAGCGCTGCCGGCCCGGACTTTAAACGGTGACATGGCCATAGCTGAGGCATTGGGAAAAATAAAACCTTGACACATCAAATAACCAAACGTAAGACCAAGCACGACAGTCAAGGAAATCTGGTTGGTCCACAAGCTGATCAACATTAAAAGTCCAACCAATACCTGACCTATATTAGCAATAATACATATCTGCTGCATGGTCCATCTTTTCAGAAATAGACGATTCAACTGGGTTGATAGGATTAAAGCCGAGGCTACAAACGCAAAAGCTAAGCCGTATTGTTTTTGTGTGAGACCATATAGCTCCTGCAGCACGAAGGATGATCCTGCCAAGTAGGCATATAATCCCGCAGAAGCTGTAGAAGCAATCATGCAATAAAATATAAAGGTCTTATGCGTAAATACTTGGTAATACTGCGAAATAATAGCTTTAGGCGCTAAAGAAAAACTTTTGTTCCCTGCATAAGTTTCCGGCAGGATAAATATAGTCAAAAGCAATATGATAGTTCCGATGCTAAAGAGCGCGATAAATATGTAATGCCAATCAAAATGCTCAAGCAAAAACGCGCCTGCGGAAGGTGCCAATATCGGTGAGATGGCAATAACCAGCATCAGCAGACTAAAAACACGCGCTGCCTCTTTCCCTTGGTAATAATCCTGTATCATGGCACGCGAGGCAACCATTCCAGCACAACTGCCTAAAGCTTGGATAAAACGCAGGAGGATAAGGCTATCGACATTGCGGGTTAAGACGCAGAGGATAGAGGCCACAGCATAGATGCAGAGACCAACGATCAAGGGCTTTTTACGGCCATATTTGTCCAATAGTGGACCGTAGATCATCTGACCAATAGCAATACCGATGAAAAATGAGGTTAGTGACAGCTGTACCTTTTCTATATTCGTATCAAAATCTATGGCGATCGTATCGAATGCAGGAAGGTACATATCAATAGAAAATGGTCCAATAGCGGATAATAAACCGAGTATTAGCAGAATAATTCGTGTATCTGTTTTCATAGCATTTAAAAAGCCTCTTAAAATTTTAAGAGGCTTATATGATTATTTATTTTAATTTTTTAGTCGGTGCTTGTCGAAATATTAAATACAATCCAGCGAGAATAAATGGTACACTTAGCAATTGTCCCATATTAATAAACATACTGTTTTCGAACGCTTCTTGATTCTCTTTATAAAATTCTACAAAGAATCGAATCCCAAATAGACAGACAAGGAATATACCAAATAATAATCCCGGTTTTGGATGTTGATTCTTTTGGTAGAATACCCATAATAGAATAAATAATAGAATGTATCCTACAGCTTCATACAGCTGTCCTGGATGTCTGGGGACATTATCTACTTGCGTGAATACGACAGCCCAAGGAAGGGTAGGATCAGCTGCTTTTCCGATAATTTCGGAGTTGAAGAAATTACCTATCCGTACAAATGCCCCTGCAATAGGCACAACCAAAATAAGGCGATCTGCGATCCAGATAAAATTTGTTTTGGTTTTGCGTGCGTACAAATACAAAGCCGTCAAAATACCTATCGCGGCACCATGCGACGCAAGTCCTGCAAATCCTGTGAATTCCCATCCGTCGTTACCTTTGCGGAAAGGCAAAAACATTTCGAGTGGACGTTGTATATAATAATCGAACTCATAAAATAAACAATGTCCAAGACGGGCACCTAATATTGTTCCCAAAAATATATAAAGAGTAAGTTGATCTAGATCCTCTTGGCTTTTGCCTTCGCGCTTAAAGACTTGCAACATCAAGATATAAGACACAACAAAAGCAAGTAGCCAACACATGGAATAGTAACGAATACCGAAGGAACCAATAGTAAATATATTTTCTGCTCCTGACCAGTGAATAACATTAATGATAAAATCCATAAAGTGATTATTATTGAGTTGTAAAGATAAAATTAAAAATTGTTTATACATTATCGGCTAATAAGAATCTCCTTAATTTTTGGATTAGAATAATTATTTTTTATTTTGTGCGGGAAACAAAAAGAGTCATGGCAAAGAAGAGTACTAAAGACGCAAATCATCAAGCTGTCGTTACCCCAGAATCATTAAAATTCTTGGAGAAATATATTAATAATCCTTCGCCTACGGGATTTGAGTGGGAAGGCCAACGATTATGGTTGGATTATTTAAAACCCTTTGTAGACGAAACCTATATCGATAATTATGGTACAGCAGTAGGCATTATTAATCCTTCGGCTCCTTATAAAGTGGTGATTGAAGCACATGCTGATGAGATTTCTTGGTTTGTGAATTATATCACGAAAGATGGTCTTATTTATGTTATCCGAAATGGCGGCTCTGATCATCAGATCGCTCCATCTAAGCGTGTAAATATACACACGGATAAGGGGACAGTAAAAGCTGTATTCGGATGGCCGGCTATACATACACGTTCGGGAGAGAAAGAAGAATCTCCTTCGTTGAAAAACATCTTCTTAGATTGCGGTTGCACATCTAAAGAAGAAGTAGAAGAATTAGGTATTCATGTGGGTTCGGTAGTGACTTATGAGGATGAGTTTATGGTGTTGAATGACCGTTATTATGTCGGTCGTGCTCTCGACAACCGTGCCGGAGGTTTTATGATTGCTGAAGTAGCGCGCTTATTAAAAGAGAATAAAAAGAAACTTCCTTTTGGATTGTATATAGTGAATTCGGTACAAGAGGAGATAGGTCTACGCGGTGCGGAGATGATTGCTAATTACATCAAACCTAATGTAGCCATCGTCACGGATGTCACGCATGATACACAAACTCCAATGATCAATAAGATCACACAGGGGGATTTGGCATGTGGTAGAGGTCCAGTGGTGTCTTATGCGCCAGCCGTGCAAATTAATCTGAATAGACAACTCATTGAGACGGCTCAGAAAAATAATATTCCATTCCAACGTCAGGCTTCTTCTAGATTTACGGGAACAGATACAGATGCCTTTGCGTATTCGAATGGCGGTGTGCCATCTGCTTTAATTTCTTTACCTTTACGCTACATGCATACCACCGTAGAGATGATTCACAAAGAAGATGTGGACAATGTGATTCGTCTTATTTATGAGACATTATTGACCATCCAAGACGGACAAGATTTTAGAACATTTACAAAATAATACAGAATAAATAGATATTGAGATGAGCGAAAAAAATCAAAACATCCCGGAAAATAACGAATTAAGTATCGAGTTAACTGAAGAGGTAGCAGAGGGTATCTATTCAAACTTAGCTATTATTACACATTCTAATACTGAATTTGTATTGGATTTTATCCGTGTAGTACCAGGTGTGCCAAAAGCGAAAGTAAAATCAAGAATTATTCTTACACCAGAGCATGCAGCGCGTTTGCTGGGTGCGCTTCAAGATAATCTAAGCCGTTTTGAAGCACAATTAAAAGCGGCAGCGGCTAATCACAACCAAAATGCAGAGCCGGTATCAAAAGATTTTCCTTATCCATTGGATTTTAATCCAAAAGGCGAGGCCTAAAAAAATTAAAGAGGCCGTATCAAAACATCAAAAGTTAGATACGGCTTTTTATTTGTTAATCGTCAGCTTCTTTCCTGAGTATTTCCTGAATTTGATATATTTTCCTTTTTTTGGAAAAAAACATTTAAAAGTGCCTATTTAGGCTACTTT
>NZ_SMBZ01000011.1 GCF_004342685.1 Sphingobacterium alimentarium | reverse complement strand
TGATCTTGGGGAATCAATTCATCAAAGGTTGGTGGAAAGGCCATCAATTGATGCTGATAGTAGGGTTTGAAATTAGGTAATTTCCGAGACATAATAATCGATTTTTAATACTTAAATATATGAAAATCAAATGATTGTGTCAATAAAAATAAGAGGAGATATAACATAAAAAAAGACTGTACCACTTATTTATGATACAGCCCCCTTTTTTGTTTTTAAATTTTCTAAAATTTAATATTATGCATGCATAATATTAAATTGATTGTTATATTTGTTTTTAAACCTTTAAGAACATTATGATAAGTCAGCTGGTATTTTCAATAGTACTTCTTGCAGCAATTTTATTGTTTTATAAAAATGCGCGAAAGATATACCGTAATATTTGTTTAGGTAAATCGGTCAATCGATTTGACAACCCCTCCGAACGTTTAAAGACCATGCTCTTGGTTGCATTTGGGCAGAAAAAAATGTTCAAGCGCCCCATCCCTGCACTCTTACACCTCTTTGTCTATGTAGGCTTCTGCATTATCAATATTGAGATGATCGAAATCCTGATTGATGGAGTATTCGGCACACATCGTGTCCTCGCTTTCATGGGTGGATTTTATGCTGTATTGATTGCTTCTTTTGAGGTATTGGCTTTCACCGTGCTATTGTCGTGTGTCATCTTTTTGATTCGTCGTAATGTATTGAAAATAAAGAGGCTGAATCAAGCAGAATTGAATAACTGGCCAAAATCAGATGCCAATTATATCTTGATTACAGAAATATTATTGATGACCGCATTCTTATTTATGAATGCAGCAGATCAAAAATTACAAGCCTTGCAAGCGGACCACTATATTGCTGCAGGCTCCTTCCCTATTAGTCAATATCTGGTAGGCTTACTGCCTGATGCCATGAATAGTTTAATAGCCATCGAGCGTTTTTGCTGGTGGTTTCACATCATAGGTGTATTGGCGTTTCTGAACTACCTACCGATTTCAAAACATTTGCATATTTTATTGGCATTCCCTAACACCTATTTTTCGCGCTTAGAGCCCAAAGGTAAATTTGAAAATATGGAAAGTGTGACAGCAGAAGTCAAAGCTATGCTTGACCCTTCCTTACCTACTCCATCTGGCGAAGTAAGTCGTTTTGGGGTAAAAGATGTGCAGGATTTAACCTGGAAAAATCTTTTGGATGCCTACACCTGTACCGAATGTGGACGCTGTACGGCGGCTTGTCCCGCTAATATCACGGGTAAAATTTTGTCACCACGTAAAATTATGATGGATACGCGCGACCGCCTTGAAGAAGTCGGCAAGCAAATCGATCAGCATAAAACATTTACGGACGATGGAAAATCCTTGTTGGATAATTATATCACCCGAGAAGAAATATGGGCGTGTACCAGCTGCAATGCCTGCGTTGAGCAATGTCCTGTAAATATCAATCCACTGGAAATTATCATGGGCTTGCGCCAATATGCTGTAATGGAGGAATCCCAAGCACCGCAAAGTATAAATATTATGTTGTCCAATCTCGAGAACAATGGTGCGCCATGGAAGTATGCACAAGCTGACCGAGCGAACTGGACGAACATCTAAGAAAGAAATTAAAATGGAAAATACGATACATATCCCTACAGTAGCAGAATTAGTAGCAAAAGGCGAAGCTCCAGAATTATTATTCTGGGTAGGCTGTGCAGGTTCTTTTGACGAGCGCGCTCAACGTATTACACGTGATATTTGCAAAATACTTAGTCATGTAGGTATTAAATATGCTATTCTCGGTACCGAAGAAAGCTGTACCGGCGATCCTGCAAAACGTGCTGGAAATGAATTTTTGTTTCAGATGCAAGCGATGATGAATATTCAAGTGCTTGATGCATATGAAATCAAAAAAATCGTAACAGCTTGCCCGCACTGTTTTAATACCCTGAAAAATGAATATCCATCCTTGGGCGGAAATTATGAGGTAATCCATCATACCCAACTTATTCAGTCCTTAATCGACGAAGGAAAGCTACGTCCTGCTGATGGCAATGAGTTCAAGGGAAAGCGAATTACTTATCATGACCCCTGTTATCTAGGAAGAGCCAATGAAGTCTACGAAGCACCCCGTAAAGTATTGGAAACACTGGATGCAGACTTAGTCGAATTGAAGCGCTGCAGAAGTAATGGCCTTTGCTGTGGAGCGGGTGGTGCGCAGATGTTTAAAGAATCCGAACCCGGACACAAGGATATCAACGTAGAACGCATAGAAGATGTATTGGAAAGCAAAGCAAGCATTGTGGCTGCTGCTTGTCCATTCTGTATGACGATGATTCGCGATGGCGTGAAAGTCAAAGAAAAAGAGCAAGAAATTCAAGTATTGGATATTGCCGAAATAACCGTTAGAGCAAATAAAATATAACAAAAAAGGAAAGCAATGCTTTCCTTTTTTGTTATGATGTACCTAGGAGCAGATTCGAACTGCCACGCCCTTGCGAGCGCCACCCCCTCAAGATGGTGCGTCTACCAATTTCGCCACCTAGGCATGTACTTGGTAGCACAAAAATATAGCTTTTTTTAAAAGATACAAGCCTTATTGGGATAAAATTTTATTATAATTTCGCAGAATAAGTTGCTGTATAATTCCATCCACCAGACCTACGCGCGGTGCGACAATATTCCGCAGGTGACCTGTTTTCATAATAGTCATAAAAATCTCCGCTGCCGGGATAATCACATCGGCTCTATCTGACCTTAGACCTAGCTCATGAATACGTTGATCCATGGTGAAAGAGCTTAAATGATCATACACAGAGGCCAATCTAGCATAGGTAAAAGGCTTATCCTGTCCATTATTAATCATACGGGATAGCTTATTGATGTTGCCTCCAGTACCGATGCCATAAATCTCTTTATAGTCTTTCGTTATATCTTTTACCCATTCGCGCATCTCCTGCCATATCTCCGGTGTATCTTGCTTATCCAATATACGGATAGTACCCAGATTAAAGGATTTAGAACCTTTTAACGCCCCATTAGCGAAAAGCGAAATCTCTGTACTTCCCCCACCCACATCGATATACAGGTATACTTTATCCTTGTCCATAATACCGCTGAGGTAGGCATTATAAATAATTTTGGCTTCATCGCCACCATCAATGATATTGATGTCAATGCCGACTTCCTTGCAGGCGTTGACTACTTGTACTCCATTTTCCGAATCACGCATGGCAGAGGTCGCACATGCTTTGTAGTCGCTGACCTTGTACACATCCAGCAAGTCCTTAAAGGCACGCATCGTCTTCACCATATCCTCAAACTTGGGTGGCGATATCTTTTTGTTCAAAAACGCATCATCACCCAAACGTAGCGGAACACGCAAAAGTGTATTTTTGGTATAGAATACCTTAGAATCCTTGCATAATATATCTGCTATCAATAAGCGTATCGCGTTGGATCCTATATCTATTGCTGCAAATCTCAAGAGTTTTATCGTTTAAAAAGTAAAAAAATAAGAAACCATGTTTGTACCAAACGTTTTCCATACGAAGGAAGTGCCACAAGGGCTTCCTTTCCTTAAAAATACTACATCTGGCGGATATAAATCGCTTTTTTGTAAAAAATAAAAGCAGCGAAATATTCGCTGCTTTTACATATAGTATTTATAAGATAATTATAACAACCGATTTTAGTTCGTTTTTCCGAAACCTAAGATTCTGAAGACAACTTTGAATGCGATAAAAGAAGCAATGACCATTGCAACATTAGCAATTAGAGAGAATAAAAAGGTATATTGATCCAATGCAGAAACAACATCAGGTACGAATCGTACAAATACACCAAATAAACCTAAAATAATAGCAATTGTCAAAGTCACATAGTAATGCGTTTGATTAGCATTGTTATCTGTTTTCTTTGGTTGTCTTTGCGCTACTGTATTTTCCATAATAATATGCTCTTTTTTAACTATTGCAAATGTACAAAGTATATCTACATTTCAAAAATATTTGATCACTAAAAGATAAGTAATTTCCCTTTTTAGCAGATTTATTTAGTAATATTGTTTGCAAATATTGTTATGAAATTTTTTTTAACTAGTATCCTTGTCCTGCTATGTTCATGGATTGCGAATGCGCAATCTATCCAGCAACGTATTGACAATTTTATGATAAAGGAAAGCCTTACAGCAAATGGTAAAATTGCCATCATCGCTGTGGATTCCGCTGATGTGGCGCAGGACCATATAAATGGTACTTTCAAATTCACAATCAATGGTTTTGAGCAGGTGTTAAATTTCCACGACGGTGTAGCCATCCCCTCGCATCCGATAGAAAGTTCAACTTTTGTGTTTTTCAAACACAAAAACCAAGAAAAAACCAGTGGGAAGCTGTATTTCCTTTACAAGAAAGACAATAGTATCAGCCCGATCAAGATTAATGGATTGCTGTTGCTGATTATTCCGGCTGTGATCCTTTTGCTGGCATATGCTGCCAAACGTCTGTTTACGACTTTCATTATCTTGGCTATTGTATACTTTTATTTTTCCTACAGCAAGGGATTATCCCTCAGTCAGCTGCTGGAAAGTGCCTTTCAAACACTTAAAAATCTGATCTAAAAAGGCAGTCCGACACCAAAATTGTATTGAAATAAGCTGTATCGATCAGGTCGGTGACTTTGGTAATAGTCATTTTTAAATTCTTTAGAATTGAATAAATGTTGAATTACCCATTGATCTTTGCCCACGAACTGCGGGTCTTTAAGCTTTAATCCCGCATCAAGGCGAATTGTAAAATAATCCATATCAAATCGCAATCCAAACCCCGTACCTATTGCTATTTGTGAGAAGAACTTATCGAGCTGAAACAATCCGCCTTTATTCAATTCATTTTCACGCAGCAACCACACATTGCCCATATCCAAGAAAGAGGCACCATTCAGCTTCGCACCCAGAAAATTATTTAAAAGTCTAAATCTATATTCGACATTGGATTCTATTTTCATTTCGCCAAGCTGATCCAGATTACGGAGATTCAGTCGCAAATCCTCCCGAATAGAGCTTCTGTTGTAATTTCCCGGCCCTAATGTACGTGCTTGCCAAGCCCTGATACCATTCATTCCCCCTGCATAAAAGCTTTTCTCGAAAATAAGCAGCTTAGAATTATTGCCATAAGGCACGATCGCTCCGCCATTAAATCGGAATACCAACTGACGATTGCCACCAAAATATTTATATAGCCTATAATCTATTTCTCCTTTGATGTATTGCAGATAGGTCACGCCAAAAATCGTGTTGGTGCCGTCTACATTTTTGTTGAAATCAATCATGGTGCTCAATAGCCCTAATGCATTTCCACTTAAATCTATCGCGCCTCTAAAGAAGGAGAAATTCTCTAGCTTCTGCAATTTCTTAGCATTCAAGGTCAAAGCATATTGGGCGCCAAGACCAAAATATTGTCTATCATTGGATGCAATATAGAGCTGGTACCCTTCTTGCTCCAGTTCGTTTCTGAAATTTTCATCAAAACGGCCATCACGATATTCGATAACAATGGGTGTATAGCTGTGCTGCAGATTAGGACGCTGCCACCAGGAGTAATTCAGTGTATTGATAAAATACCTATTCGAATAGGTTCGGTCTTGATTGAAGATCTGAATATTGGTGGAAAAGGTCGTGCGCGGCAAACCATATCGTCCCGCGTTGCCCCTTCCGAAAGGAAGCATCATACGAGGAATAATCAAATTTACGCCCGCTTGAAAATCATTGTTAAAAATTTTGTCCGAGAGCTTCCCTGTAAGACGAGGGTCGAAAAGAACGCCGTATTTCAGCTTAATTTCCAACAATTCGGAACCTCCAAATATATTCCGGTGCGAAAATGTATTACCAATATTGAATCCACTCATCCCCGAGCTAAATGTGTACTCCCCTTCAATCTGGTTGGACATCAGTGGACGTGGTAGGACCTCATAGTTCACATTCAACAGGTTGCCCTCCTCTTTCTCATAAGAGATTTTGACACTACGAAAACCATTCATTTCGTACAATCTGTCGTACGAAAGATTTTCATTCTGCAAGCTATACGTGTTTCTTTTGCGCAAAAACATATAGCGTGAAAGAGGTTTCAGTCTATACCTTCTGCTGTAATCCGTAAACGCTATACCCTGGATAGAATCCTGAACGGTAGTTGCGTTTGTATTTTTGCCGTCGTAATTGTGGATTTTGAGCGATACATCATTGATCGTGTACACCTGCAGCGAGGTGGAGTCCGGTATGTTAACTTGCACATCAATATCCGCCCTTTGCGGTGTTTGATTCGTGTCTACCGCCACACGCATATATTGCCGCAAGTAGTCATAATAACCTTCGTTGCGCAAGGACTCATAAAGCGATTCGCGAATCTCCGCCAGATCATTCACATTATAAGGAATGCCGGTTTGGAGTTTTGCTGCAGGCACTACCTTCTGATCATAAATCTGTTTGATGTAAGCATTGTCAAAATTAGAAGTAATCTGACCGATTCGAAAAACAGAATCCGGATCAGCGAAGAAGCTGATTCGCGCTTTTTTATTTTGTGTATTTACACTTGGAGTGATCTGTGCACGAAAATAGCCGCGGGACTGTAGAAAGCGTTGAATCTGCAGCGCCGACAGTTCCATCATCGCCGTATCCAAAATATGTGGTGGCTCGCCTACCGGTCTTAGTTTTTCCGATTTGTATCGGCCATCTTTGGTGTTAAAAATGTTATAAATCGTTAGATTCAGTGCTGAATTAGGTCGTATTTCCGTGGAGATATATTGTGCTGCTTGTTCCTTAAGGTGACTGGGAAAACCCTCTAATTCTATTTTGGTGACTAGTGCTTGGTCATCATCTAAATACTTTGAAGAACGGCAAGATTCAAAAAATAAAAGTAAAAATGCTATACTTGTAATAAAAAATAATCTACTCTTTATTTTCATTCATTCAATGTTATCAAAAGCTCAAATAAGTTTAATCACCTCCCTACAAAACAAAAAATTCCGATTACAACATCAAGTCTTTATTGTTGAAGGAATTAAATCTGTATTAGAGTTTGTGAATTCATCTTACAAGGTACAAAAAATATACGCTACCGTGCAAGCTCGCACAAAGTTGGACAAAATCCCGCATAATATAAAATTGGAAGAGGTGACGGAAGCGGAATTTCAAAAAATTTCGAGTCTCAAAAATCCACAAGGTGCATTAGCTTTGGTAACATTACCCGAAACCCAAAACTTTGATCGAAATATCCTGAAAGGCAAGCATACACTGGTACTGGATGATGTGCAAGACCCCGGTAATCTGGGTACTATCATACGGACGGCTGAATGGTTTGGGATAAATCAAATCATTTGTTCCATAGGGACTGTAGATGCCTACAATCCTAAGGTGGTGCAAGCTACGATGGGCTCACTGTCTAGAGTACAAATTTATTATCTAGATATAGAAGAATTTATCGAGCAAAATACGCTTCCAACTTTTGGTGCGCTACTCGATGGTCAATCAATATATAGCACTGACTTTGGGAATGAGGGACTCATCATTATGGGCAATGAAGGAAATGGTATTCGACCGAATTTGATACCCCAAATAGACAAAGCCGTTACTATTCCTCGATTTGGCGCAGCCGAATCCTTGAATGTGGCTGTTGCTACTACCATATTTTGTTCCGAACTTAGCCGACAGCAGACACAAAAATAAGCTCATTCATTATGGATTCCGAACAGCACGGGACAATCTATACTTCTTCTTTCTTTTTACTCTGCTTGAGCACATTGATGTTTTCGGCAAGTTTTAACATGATTATTCCCGAGCTTCCCAATTACTTGTCCTCTTTGGGTGGTGCCGAACACAAAGGGCTTATTATTTCACTATTCACTCTTACCGCAGGGATTTCACGTCCTTTTAGCGGCAAACTCACCGACCAATGGGGGCGTGTGCCCGTGATGGCCATTGGCTCTATCGTCTGTGTGATTTGTGGGTTATTGTATCCTATACTGAGTAGTCTGTCGGGATTTTTCTTACTCCGTCTTGTCCATGGATTCTCCACTGGGTTCAAACCTACCGCTACATCTGCTTATATCGCAGATATTATTCCTTCCAATCGTTGGGGTGAAGCACTAGGAATGCACGGCTTATGTTTTAGCATAGGAAGCGCTATTGGCCCTGCATTGGGTGGATATTTGGCACAAAGCCACGGCATTGACATGATGTTTTACAGCTCATCCGTATTCGCTTTTCTTTCTATTATTATTGTCTTCAATATGAAAGAAACGCTGAAGACTAAGCGTCCATTTCATCGCAGTATGTTAGCTATATCGCGTAAGGATATTATCGAGTGGCGAGTACTCCCCTCGGCGATAGTGATGTTGCTGTGCTATAGTTCGACGGGCGTGATATTGACACTCATTCCGGACTGGAGCGAGAGTTTAGGTGCCGCCAACAAAGGTTTATTTTTCACTGTGTATACAATCTCTTCTGTGGGCATACGTCTATTAACGCGAAAGGCTGCCGATCAGTATGGTCGCACTTCGGTCATGCGCGTAGGTATCGCGGTAATGGTCATCTCCCTGTTGGTATTGGGTTTTGGAAAAAGTCTGAATTACCTGATACTTGGTGCCGGTATTTTTGGGATTGGAAGTGGTATATTATCTCCCGCATTAAATGCGTGGACCATAGACCTGTCGGAACCTTCGCACCGCGGCCGAGCAATGGCTACAATGTATATCGCACTGGAAATGGGTATTGGACTTGGCGCATTATTTGCAGGATATATTTACCACGATATAATACATCGAATTCCCCAAATTATATACGGCAATTCCATTGTAGTATTTCTGGCATTAATGTATATTTATTATTGGGAAAATACAAAGAAAAAAACTTATCATTAGCCTTTTATTATATGGACGTACCATACTCAAAAAAACCTTATTCTATCAATTTGGCCTCAAGCCTATTGGCTTTAGTATTGATTCTGGGACTGATGTATGTATCACAAAGCATACTTATCCCCCTCCTATTTGCCACCCTTATTTCCATTTCGCTCTTTCCTTTAGCCAAGCTATTTGAAAGATTACGCCTGGGAAAGGCTTTTGCAGCATTACTCGCCGTAATCGTGGCAATTGCTATTATCTCGGGTATCATTTGGTTTATAGTGCACCAAAGTATCATTATTGGCAAAGATGCTTCTTCGATCACAGCTAAAGTGCTGTCGGTATTGGAGCAGGGCCAAGCTTGGTTGCAAGAGAAATTTGGTATAGAGAGAAATCAAGTCATGGAAAAATTGCGTGAGCAAGGCAATAAGTCTATGGAAAATGTCGGTGGACTAGTGACTTCGACTTTTGGCTCTCTGGGAAACACATTGGCTAATGCCATTCTGGTTCCTTTGTATTGTTTCTTTATGTTATACTACCGTGACTTCTTTAGAGAATTTTTCTTTAAGGCCTTTAAGTCGAGTCCACAGCGTAAAGTCAATGAGGTATTAAACAAGATTTATCAAGTGGTGCAAAGTTATTTGGTCGGTCTTATTACGGTAATGGGGATCGTAGCTGTGTTGAATACAGGAGGTCTGATGCTGATGGGCATTGATTATGCATGGTTTTTTGGTTCGCTAGCGGCTTTGCTCATGCTTTTGCCTTATATCGGTATTGCTATTGGTTCCATATTGCCTGCATTGTTTGCATTAGCCATCAAAGACAGCGCATGGTATGCAGTAGGTGTAATAGCGTGGTTTCAGGTTGTTCAATTCCTAGAAGGTAATATCATTACCCCCAATATTGTGGGCAGTAAGGTTAGTATCAATCCGCTAATGGCCATTGTCGGTATCATAATCGGTGGTATGCTATTTGGATTGGCCGGTTTGATTATTGCTTTGCCACTTATTGCTACATTGAAAGTTATTTTTGATGCGATCCCATCGATGGAAGCGTTTGGTTTTTTGATTGGTGAACCCGAAAAAGAACATTTAAAACAAAACTCCACTCAGGAATTACTTCGGAAATGGGGAATCGTAAGGTTGCCTAAGAATAAACAGAAAATAGAGGTAGATATCCAAGTGGACACGACCGAAAATCCCTATCAAAACACGTCATTGAAATACAAAGAAATTAACGAAAGTGAAGTGCTTCCTTCCGAAGAACTCACTAATAAAGATAATCCAGACAAAAAAGATTAGCCTAGGCTAATCTTTTTTATTATTTAAAACTTAATACATTCTTTCAATTCATATTGTCTCTTATTGGGGTTAAATTCTCTAAGCACCACGCCGTCGCACAGAAAAGAACTGGCATAGGACGTAAACGTTTTTTTTGCTATGGACAACTTATTTTTATCTAGTTTTCTACCAATAGACAGATGGGGCGAAGTACAGACATATGCATTTGGTATTATAGCTTTCACTTTATATCCGATACTTTTAAACAATTCCTCCAAATAAATATTTGAGGGTTCATCGGGTTTAAGATAAAAGGCTCCTCCCTCATAGGAATCAAAAGATTCAAAACGAATGATTTGCTTGCGCCACTTCGTAATCAAATTAGTCACTTCTTCTTTAATCTGAAGCAGATCATCTTCATCTGCAAAAAACTCACAAATGGTAAAATGAGCTTCCGCATGTACACTATGGTACCAACCGACAAGCGCTTTCAGTTCTTGCTTGATTTGCATAATTTCCTTGACCAAAGTGTAAGGATAAATCACCATAGAATACTTTTTCATACCTTTTCTTTTTTTTATTTTCCTTTTGCTGGAAAGGCAATTACTTTATAATAACTTATTAGAATCTAATCGATGATGCCCGTCGCTGAAATTTCACTTTACTATTCCCGTCTATTTACTGGCACCAAACTTATACCCTAGTTTCCGCATACTGAGCACCTCCACACTGTACACCCCAAATTCTTCGATCACACGACCATATAATTCATAAAATCCCGCACCTAAAAAAGGATATTGTTTATATACCGGTGGAAAATGAACCGTATCCAACCAACCACCATCCACATCCAAGAAAGTTCCAAAACACATCCGCTCGCTCTTGATGGTACGCGTCTCTTTGATCGTAACCAATCGCCCTATAATTTTGATTTGTTGTCCAAGATAAGCAGGCAGATCCTGTACGGTAATGCTTCCTTGGAGGTGCTTTTCTTCTAATAATTCGAAAAAATCACCTACCACAAAACCCAACAAATCCAACTCATCTTTCAAATCCTCCAAACGATCTTCTTCAAAAGAAGGCAGATTGAAGTGCGGCTCATCCGCTGTAGCAAACAAACTAACAGGCACTTCCTTTTCGACACGTTTGCTTTTAAAATTTGCTTCCCACAGCAAAGTCTTTTTATCCAAACCTGTAAACCGCAACGCGCCTATCCGAATTAATAGATTAAGTTGTTCGGGCGATGGATGTAAACGCTGAAAAATATCTTGCAAATCTTTGTATTCACCATTTTTTTTCCGCTCAATGACAATTTGATGTGCAAATCGTTCTTCCAACCCCTGCAAATGGATAAAGCCTACATAAACTTTATTTCCATGAATATTGGTCAGATAATCGCTGTGATTCAGACAAGGTAATTGTATATCGCCTCCATTGCGACGTAGTTCGTGGAAGTAAAATTCCGTACGGTAAAATCCTCCAAAATTATTAATCACCGCTACATAGAATTCCTGAGGATAATAGGTTTTCAGATACAGGCTTTGATAACTTTCGACCGCAAAAGAAGCGGAGTGCCCTTTGGCAAAAGAATATCCACCAAAACTTTCCATTTGTCGCCACACCTCTGCTGTCACTGCATCCGCATAGCCCAATGCGCGGCAGTTGGCAAAAAACTTCTCCCGCAGTTTCTCAAACTTATTCTCCGAACGATATTTTCCGCTCATGGCTCTGCGCAAGATGTCCGCTTCATCCAAAGAAATACCCCCAAAATGATGGGCTACTTTAATCACATCTTCTTGATATACCATGACGCCAAACGTTTCTTCGAGCAATTCTTTCATTTTTGGGTGGAGATATACGATTTTGTCCCGGTCGTGATATCGCTCGATATATTGCTTCATCATACCCGATTGGGCTACCCCTGGGCGAATAATCGAACTTGCTGCCACCAATGTTGTATAATCCGAACACTTGAGTTTCCCCAAAAGTTGACGCATAGCTGGACTCTCAATATAAAAGCAACCGATGGTATCCGCCTGCCGGATTTGCTTAGCCAGCTGCGGGTCATTCAAAAAATTTTCGACCTGATGAATATCAATGTGTTTGCCCCGATTGCTGGCTATCAATTGCAATGCATCTTTGATGTGTCCGAGCCCCCGCTGGCTCAGGATATCAAATTTGTACAGACCTATTCTGTCTGCTTCAAACATATCCATATGCGCCGTCACAAAGCCTTTGGGTGGCAATTCGGTGACTACATATTGGTTCAAGGGTTTTTCGCTAATCAGCACACCGCCCGCATGTACAGAGATATTGGTAGGAAAATTAACGAGCAATTCACCATATTTCTTTATCCAACGCTGAAATTTATCTTCCGCATTCCATTCTTTGGTATGGACCAGACGGTCTATTTCTTCTTTGGGAAGACCAAAGACCTTTCCCAGTTCACGAATAATAGCCCGACGCTGAAAGGTGGTATACATCCCCAATAAGGATACATATTGTCGTCCATAGCGCATAAATATATATTCAAAGATGGCATCACGATCCTGCCAACTGAAGTCGATGTCAAAGTCAGGGGGCGAAGTACGGTTAGGATTCAAAAACCGCTCGAAATACAAATCCAATTTGATGGGATCCACATCCGTAATGCGCAGGCAATAGGCCACCACCGAATTGGCGCCACTCCCCCGGCCTACATGATAAAAACCACGTTCATTCGCATAACGCAAAATATCCCAAACAATGAGGAAATAGGCGTTGAATCCCAAATTGGCAATCATTTTCAATTCCTTTTCCACCCTTTCCATAGCTTGTTTGTTGCGCATGCCATAGCGCATTTTACATCCTTCCATGGCCAGCTTGCGCAATAGCGCCGAATCGTCTTCCTCGGAGGTCGTGAAATATTTCCGATTTTTATCGACGTGAAATTCCATTTCCACTGAACAGGAATTCACCACCTCCATTGTTTTGGAAATAATAGATGGAAAACGGGCAAACGCGCTTACCAACTCCTTTTCTTCCATCAACACTTCGCCTTCTCCAGCATAATCTGCCGCTGTTAATTTAGAAAGCAAGGTATTGTTTGCAATAGCGCGTAGGATACGATGTACATCATAGTAGGTCCTATCCTGATAGGTAACAGGATGCAAAATGACATATTTATTCGAATCTGCTTGTAGCTGCCAGGTTAGATTATTCAAATGCTGGATATCCAAACCAATCAATTCATGTGCGCCCAAAGGCTGTTGCAAAATAGACTCTTGATACCGATAAATCACCCACACATCTTGCGCGGTGAAATGTGGCCGCTCCGGGAAAGTTATTTCCTGTTGTTTGTGATAAGACAAGAAAGCATGAATGGCCAATAATCCGGCATTATTCTTAGCCAACAATACATAGCAAAACGCATTCGCATTACGTACCTCCGCACCCAGGATGGGCTTGATACCTACTGCTTGACATTTCTGCACAAAATCCCAACAATCAGCCGTCGAATTAATATTCGTTAACGCCAATGACTTAATCCCTAATTCAGTCGCTTGCGCTATTAATTTGGCCGGCTCATAGGTGCCATAATGAAAACTAAACCAAGTCTTACAATTCAAAAACATACTGCAAGATTACGCATTAAGTAGTAATTTTTACTAAAATTTTTAGTAAAATATTTTTCCTACACCTGCTGCTACTGCGCATTTCTTTTAGTAAATTGCAGCTATGTTGCCATACATCGACATTCATACTCATCAACTCCAAGCAAATGAAAACACTTTTCAATTGCTCAATTGTATCATCGGAGAAGAGGAATTTTCAAATCAAATTTGTTCGGTAGGCATACATCCTTGGTATGTCCATGAGGATAGGGATGGGCAATTCGGAATCTTAAAACGCCATACAGCCGATAAAAATGTTTTGGCTATTGGCGAATGTGGACTAGATAAAATAACTGATATCGCTTGGCAAACGCAAATCGAAGTATTCGAAAAGCAGATTCTACTCGCTCAAGAATTGCAAAAACCACTTATTATCCACTGTGTACGTGCATACCAAGAAGTCTTTCATATCCTAAAGGAGAAGCAAGTCACAGTGCCGGTGATTTTTCATAGCTTCAACAAGAAGCTTGCACTCGCGCAATCTATTCTTCAACAAGGCTATTACATCAGTCTAGGATCTTCGATCCTACAAGGGAATCAGGATGATCTGATTCAATCCATAGATATGGATAAAGTTTTTCTAGAAACCGACAATAAACCTACCGATGTCGCAGATATCTATTCCTATTTTTGTCGCGTTCGAAAAATCAGCATAAGCGATTTGCAAGAACAAATAGTCGGAAATTTTGAGCAGGTATTTAGATACAACACATTCTCAGGATAGACGCATTAGAGCCTGTAAAAATCCAACAGTAAATCATCATAGAATGTTCAGTTCTATTCTTCAAGAAGAAAATATATGCGTTCGCCCTCTTCACTATTACTTGATTTGAAATGTATAATCTGTTGAATTGAATAGAATGGATATGTTCAAAATATTTTTTTAATCGTAACTTTGCGCCAAGATTTTCTTTTTGGCGCATTTTTTTGTAATACTTAGAAGTAGTTGCGATTAGAGGTCCTGCATTTTGTCAATTCTGAGGTAAATTATTGGTGAATCTTACTTCAGCGAAATAAAATAATAAAATCTGATATTTCTTAGCAAGAGCGAGCTTTCGCTAATAAATATAGAATACATCTAATAATAAAATAGTTAAGAACAGCAACAAGCAAATTAAGAATATTTAATGAGAGATTTATCTTATCTTTCATCAAAAGAAACTACCCATCTATAAATCAAACATTTACATCCATTATAAAATTACGCTGTAAATTATTTGTAAATTAATTCTTTGTAACACAATTATTTACAAAATATTCAGGTAATCCATTTGGATTACTTATTTAAAGTTTTCATATTTGCTTCTGTTAAGAGTTCAGAAGTGCAGAAGCTGAACAATATCCAAAGAAATTTTAGAGCCTAGTCCGAGGGCGGAGACTGCACTTCTCCAAACTCAGCTAGGCTTATTCTTTTAATAACAGAATTATGAGAAATAAAAATTTGAGGATAAGCAAATCAATAATTCCTCTTGATTGGAATCCAAACGATCCCGCCGGTTACAATGAATGGATGAAAATGATCGTCCAAGAAAATTTAAAATCCAACGGCAGTGCCATCGAAAAAAAATCAACCGGATTCGAAGTTCCTGAGCCAAAATTTATAAGTGAAATATTTATTGATGGAATTAAGGATTCATTACAAGGCATGGATAATGTATTAGCCGAAGCCAACAAAATATTAAAGGGAGGTGCCAGATGAATTTATTTTTAATTACTCCCTCCTATGCCTTCAAAAAGAAACGCTGCTTAAAAAGAATTGAAAAAAGAGAATTAGCCAAGTATAAAGAATGCGTCCAACAGATAATTCAAAAGGGTAATACTGAAATTAATGGACAGTCCTATAGTTCTATCGCCGATTTAACTATTGCCTTTTATGGGCTAAGAAATAATAACATTACCTCGCAATATTTTAAACCTCACCTTCAAAATTCCACATTATGAAAAAGAACGGAATCGAAAGCGCTCTCGAATACGGCAAAAGTCTAACAAAAGAGCTTAGTCCAAAAATCCACTATTTAACAGGATACAATCAGGCTGTAGAAGACTATAACAGTATTGAAGCTGATGCAATTCAGGATTTTTTATCAACCGAGATAATGGTATTGAGAGAGAAGAATACCGAGTTGGTGGAGATGCTGCGGAAAGTGCTTCTGTTCAAGAAATACCAACGAGTAGAGGACTACGTATCAATAGATGAAATCGAAGTATTAATCAATTCAAATATTACGGAATGAAAGATCAACTAGAATTAAAACACCTTGCACCTTATTTGCCTTATGGGTTGACTGTAATATTGGGGACTACAGAAAGGAATATAACAGCTGTTTCTATAGATTCAAGATTTGTGTTTGTAGATGCTTATAAAGGCAGTAGAGATAAACAAACGGCAGGTATTGAAAATATCAAACCAATCCTCCGCCCACTATCAGACCTAACAAAAGAGATAGTGCATAATGGAGAAAAGTTTGTGTTTAGTGATGTGTACCTAAGTAACACTACTATAAAAAAAATTTTAGGGCAAGATTGTAGTACATTCAACAATTTCTTAAATGATGTGGATTATAATTCAATACAATTTCTATTTAAATACCACTTAGATGTTTTCGGTTTAATAGATAAAGGTTTGGCAATTTCTTACAAGGAGGCTGGACTATGACACCCAACCTACCACCTCCCATAACTGTACAGATAGGAGAGATATAGGATAATTAAGCAATAAGAATCATTAATCAATTCAAATATTACAGAATGAGAAAAATAGCATTAATAGCAGGTATGATGGCATCAGTAGGAATGTCATTAAGTTCCGCAAATACAAAGAATTTAGGTCGTGTAAGACGATACGTCAACCCAAAGGAAGAAGTTAAGCATCCTCGTAATTCTCCATGCCTTTGCGGCAGTGGTAAGAAGTATAAAAAGTGTTGTTTAAATAAATCAGACCATGCCTAGACCCTACCTACCACCTTCCACAACTGTACATATAGTAGAGTTAGAGGGGATGAATTTTGAAAATTTAATTGATTGATAAATGAAAGAGCAAACAGTATATATAAAGAGATATCCAAGTAAGGGAGAGTTGCCTAAAGAACAGCAACACGTAATTGTATATTGGGATAAAGAACCATTATCCTCAAGGGTAGCTAATCGTTCTAAAAACGGATACTGGTTCTTGTCAGATGAACCATGCGATTGCGATGAACCTGATTACTGGCTCGAAGAAATCGAACTGCCTAGTAAGGAGGATATGAATAAATTAAAACCACAAGATGAATCGTTAGCAGGTGTGTATGATAGTGGTTTTTACAATGGCGCAAGCTTCATCCTAAACAAACTGAAAGGAGAATAACAATGGAAAACACATTAGAAAATAAAGCGAAGTTCTTAGCTCTTTATTGGGGACAAAGGTTAATGAGAGAGGAAATGGACAGTAAATTATACTTCTGCAAACCTGGTAAAGATTCTGATTTTGAATTGAATTACATCGAACTCAAACCCCTATCCTCAATAAGTGATGAGGATGCGGAGTATTGCATCGGTAAAACTGAATGTAGTATGAGAAAGAATGACCCAAATAGCGGTGATTATGGCATGTCTCCATCTTCAATATTTGTTAATTCAATGATTGGTGATAGTAGTTATCATATTGGAAGACGTGAAGCTGATTACTTACGCTCAAAAGGTTATGCTCTGCCTTGGATGGGAGTAACAGTAGAAGAACAAGTAAACAGAGGTTGGATTAAACTGAAAGGAGAAACTAAGCAATCAGAAATTTAAGGCTTCTCCAAAGTGAAACACAAGTACATCAAAATAAGCGCTGTTATTGTGAGTATGATTACAATAATTGCCAATACCTTTTCAGTTGAAATTTTTGCTCTCATAACTTTTCATTATTAATTGGTTCAAAAATAAACTATAAGAGTTAGAAAAGTATTAACAATTAGTTATTAAAAAGGTTTGATGTCGACAAATATTGACGCAATCGATTGAAATAAAATGAAAGGAACAGAACATTTTCAAAACGTAATACTCACGCATCTGCAGGGAGTTGCAGTAAGTGACCAGGCATTCAAAACTAAATTTGAAAACCCTAATAAAAATATAAAGGACTGTATCACCTACATACTTAACACAGTCCAAAAAAGCGGCTGCAATGGCTTTGCTGATGAAGAGATATTTGGAATGGCCATGCACTACTACGATGAAGAAAACATCAAAATAGGCAAAGAAATCAATGCAAAAGTGGTAGTGAACCATACTGACCACCAAGGCAAAAAAGTGCCAACTCCTCCTAAGCAGAAGCCAGTACAAAAAGCCAAACCAAAAAGTGTAACAGAACCATTTGAACAATTAACCATGTTTTAAGCTATGCAACCAAGAACCAAAATACAACATGAAGTATCCGCAATGAATCGGAATCTTATTGATATCAAATCCAAAATTGAAACTTGGGCATTTAGTGAGTGTAATGAGAAAGTTGGGATTGCTACAAAAAGTAAATTTTGGTGTATTGATTGTGGTGATGAGCATCCTATATCATTGGTTAAAAATGATAAAGCAGTATGCCCGGGATGCAATGCTAAACTTACAATTACAAAAAGCAGAAAGCGCAAGTTTGATCAATCCTACTGGGTTGCCTTTGCAGAATTGTCTGCAGGTGAAATTCTTGGAGAGGTGCAAGTAATACGATTATTCGAAGTTCGTTCCTACCACGCATTACACCGCAAACCAAAAATGTATATCCAGGAAAACATTAGACAATTTATTCCGGCTGATCATTCCAAAATTCAATACGTAGCACGTAAAAGAAATATGGGTGCAGGATATCCGGTATATGGGGATTTGGAGATTAGAAAAATCGAGCATTATAATGGATATATCTATAATCCTTATCCATACAAATATCATCCTTGGTCAAGTTTTAAACCACAATATGAGAAATTAGGAATTAACAAGGATTTACAAGGACTTACTTTCCTTACTGCATCTTCAATTTTGAGATACGATAGTAAGGCAGAAACTCTACTTAAACTAAAAGAATATTCTCTCCTTAGTGAATGCTCAAACAATAGCAGTAAAGTAAATTACCATTGGCCAAGCATAAAAATTGCTATGCGCAATAAATACAAAATTGAGGATGCCGGAATGTGGCTTGATTATCTTGATCTACTCAACCTATTTGGTAAAGACATTCGCAGTCCAAAATACATTTGTCCAAAAGACCTTAAGAAAGAGCATGACAGGTATGTAGCTAAGAAAAAAGCACACGACAAAAAAATTCGCCTGCAGGAACAAAAGAAAAAGCTCATCCAGGATCAAAAAGAATATGCAAAAGCAAGAGGTGTATTTTTTGGCATTCAATTCAGTGATGGTGATTTAGAAGTCAAGGTACTTGAATCTGTTAAAGAATTTTTGGAGCAAGGTGAAACACTACACCATTGCGTATATGCCAACTCATATTACAAGAAGAAAGAATCTTTAGTTTTAGCAGCCTTCAAGGATGGAGCACCACTTGAAACAATTGAACTTAATCTCGAGAAAATGGAGATAGTACAATCACGAGGGTTACATAATAATCCAAGTCCATTCAATACAAAGATTAAGCAACTTGTGCAGAATAATCTGCATGTAATCCAAAATGCAAGATCGCAAATAGCAGTTTAGAATCATGAACCCATCAACAATACGATATGACCTCGCTACCAAAGCCTATGCAATAGAACTTATTGTCTATCATAGACATACTATTGCTGAGGCTGCATCAATAATCGGCTGTAAGATCAACACCTTATCTAAATGGTATAGTGACTACTTAGGTTATCGTGGTGATGACAAAGGTTTATTGGTGTTGGGTTCGAAAATTAATGAAATGAGTGATAATCGAGAATATCACAGTATTTAATGATATGAGCCGATTAGGATAGTTAATTGGCTCATCAAATAACAAACTATACGCAAAAGGGTATAAAAGCGCTTTAAACAGCTATTACTATACCCTAAAGCATATAATAATCAAATAACAGTCAAATGAAAACACACGAGATCAAAACAGAAAAAGGCGAGTTTGTTGTAAAAGAATATAGCCAAGATAGAGGTAAAACTATAGCGCAAGCTTTGTTAGACAAATTCTGCGGAAGAATGGATGGTTATGAGTTTATCTGCAAACTATCCGAAGCTACAGAAGAAGATGCTAAAGGTATGGTGGATGAATTCGAATTTGGAACTAAACCAAATCCCCATCTAAGATTTTGCCACTACATTGAAGATAGATGCAATTTAGCGTCACCACTAGATTCCCTACACTCCCTACTAAACTCAAAAGGAATAGACATTAATAATGGTAATTGGTATTTATTTAAGAAGGTATAGAACTCTTTTTATTGTTACGCCAAACCCAATATGCGATTGCTCCTAAAGCATTAAAAAAAAGGAAGATGATAACCCAGAATAATCGCTCATTATGTGTTAAATGTTTATCGACAATGAGTTTGTAAAATAAATATAAATATAGAATAAAGGGAATAAGCAATATACTCATTTCCAATTTACCAACGTTGAAAAACAATAGATTCATAATTTTCAGTTTAATCAAATATAGCAATCTAAATTTATTATAAATAAATAAATCAATAATGAAACTAACAAAATCTCAACGTCAAGCACTTAAAGAAAAATATCAAGGTCGTTGCGCTTATTGTGGCGACCTTCTCGGAGATCGTTGGCACGCAGACCATATAGAGCCAATTGTACGTAATTGGTGGAATGGAACATGTGAACATCCAGAGCGCAACACATTAGAAAACTTCAATCCCTCATGCCCTAGTTGTAATATCGTAAAGAGCAGCATGTCTTTAGATAGCTTCCGCAAAATCATAGGAGGATTCATTACCTCATTGAATAGAGATAGTACCCAATACAAATTTGCAAAGCGTTATGGTTTACTAGAGGAAAAAGAGATTGAAGTTAGGTTTTGGTTTGAGAGGTGTGGTTAGTGAGAGAATTTTAGAGAAAAATATTCTTCAAGCAACTCTTTACCCCAGTTATCCACAGGATGTCCAGAATTTAATTCATCAATTACTAATTTACTTTTGTCTTCCTTCTGAATGACCGCGGATACTGGAATTTCATTGTCTTCTAGATACAATGCCACACCTATGTTCTGATTGTTGAATCTTACATAATTTACAGTAATTTTTGGAAGTACTGTAGACTCATTTAGCTCTAACTGCGAGCCTTTTTCTAATTGTTCTTTTTTCATGATTATTTGTTTTAAAGTATAACCCAAAGATAAACAATACATTTCAACGTGTTCGAAAGAGGTACAAGCCTAGACTAAACCTCTAGGCTTTCCAACTACTCATCACTCTATTTGACGATATACTCAAGCAATACCACTGAATTATCTTCTTCATCTAAGGAATCCAGAAATTTCCATAAATCACCATCTACTTTGACATCCTCACCATTACGCAAAAAGTGATGGCCCTCTTCAATACATTGTTGTATTTGTTCTTTTGTCATTATTCATCTACATATTAATCAGTTGCAAAAACAGATTTGGTAAAATTTTGTTTTAACCTTACACTAAATGTGTAAGTATATGATACATCAATTAAATCCAACTATATTCGTTGACACTCCTCTAGGAAAAGGTCATGCAATTTTTTTAATTGATTACGGTATGCATCAAAATTCCTGCTGGGTTGTAGCATTAGAAGATAATGGTATCGTAAAACATTTCGATGCAAATGATATTATTGTAGCCACAAATTACACGTACCATATTAATCAGAATAAGAATTCTCACTAATAAATATAAACTTTTTTAAATTTTTAGATTATGGCATTTGACATAGCAAACGAAGACAAAGTTTCAAAAATGATTGAGAGTGAAACTTCAAAAATCCCATCAGTCGTATTTTTAGGTGCAGCATTATTAGCTATGGGAGTATCTGCAGCCTTGAAATGTATTAGAGGAAAAGATGACAAGGATGCGTTGTTTGTAGGTCAATGGGCAGCGCCATTCCTCATATTGGGCATCTATAACAAGATTGTCAAAACTAGTGGTCACGATTAATTTTTTAAGCCTAACCTAACCGTTAGGCTTTCTATAATCCATTTAATCAGTCCAATTATAACTAATACAGATAACCCCCACATTAAGCTATTATATAACCAATCGGGCATCCAATTAAATCGAGGATGCTTATGTATTATACAGTTCCTCAACTGGTTGATTAGTCACTTTTATGACCTTATTTGTGTCTAACCACACATGATCGATATTGCGCACTTGCAAATCAGCTGGAGTAATAAAATTATGATCAGGATCTTCAACACTATCCTCCAGATAAAACATCATATTTTTTTGTGCTATCTTACATAATTTAAATACAGCATCTTCTTCTAACCAATTAATATCTGATAAAAGCATATTTACACCTCTATCTTTGCAATGCTGCATTGCTTCTTCGACTGTGAATTTTTCTTTCATATAAATACTTCTCCAATTAAATCTTCTTCTCTTATATTTTTAATAGCGTCATCAATCACCAATAGATTAGGTTCTTTGAATGGCACCATTTTACCCGATGTATCCAAAGAAAGTAAATATGTCATTACATCCTCCACGCGCTCCGGGAACCACACTACCTTCTCCTCTGTCAACTTGTGATTGGAGGTAAGTATATTATATCCCTTAGATTTTAATATCTTTAACTGAAAATGCGTTAATTTTTCAAACCTCATAACTGCAAATATTATGTGCTATCATGTCGGAACCCCTTCTCATCCGGAACTGCAAAAGCGTTATCCGAAAAAGAAAATCAACTACAGCTCAGACGAAATATATCACGTCAGTGGCTTCGCTCGTCCCTACCTACCTGTAACTCTGAACAAGGATGCTGATAGTATTGTTTCAGCTAGGTGGAAGTTGCTACCATTTTGGGTAAAAACGGAAGCGGATGGTGCTAAATATGCTAATACACTTAATGCAGAATCAGAATCCATCTTCGAAAAAGCATCCTATAAAAATTACATTGGCAAAAATCGTGGTCTGCTTTACGTCACCGGATTCTATGAACCCCACAAAGTGAAAGGCCAAAAGGAAACAGATAATTACTTTATATACGCACCTAATAAGGAAATATTCACCCTGGGCATAGTCTATTCTGATTTCACGGATCAAGATACCGGAGAAACTTATCCTACATTTAGCATCATAACTACTGCTGCAAATCCTCTACTTGAAGAGATCCATAACGAAAAGAAGCGGATGCCTTTAATTATACCTGAGGGTAACCGCGATGCCTGGTTATTTGCTGAGGGCAGAGAAGAGATTCAATCACTAATGAAACCATACGATGGCGAGTTAGGATCACATCAAGTATACCGCGTGACCGGAGCTCGAGGAGTTGACACTAATACGCCCGAAATTCAGCAACCTATTTCTTCTTAACCTTAAAGTCCGTATTATACTTATTTGATTTATCTATGATTTCCTGCAGCTTCGCATTGGCCACATTGACCCATTGCGAAGCTAATCGGATGGCGTACATCGGAGTCACGATTTTAAAGTCACTAAAGTTGTTTGTTTTGTTCCCTTCTTTATAAAGCGTATCCCACTGCTCATCCAGTTCCTCCGGTGTGTAAAACGCTTTCAATGATTGAATGTAAATCCAACAATTACCCACCCTTGCTTCCGAAATTATCTTATCGATATTCGAAGGTACATTCTTAGCTCTATTATTCCATCCGCCATTCATAATGATACAATTTTACTAATATTTTTAGTAAAATAGATATAGAATTTTAAAATGTTACAATGCCCTTAGAGATAATAAATATATTATATTTCCGTTACCTAATGTATAAAGTGATTTTTTTTCATAATTATAGGTGTGGAGCCTACTCTAAATATTAGGGTAGGTTTTTTATTTACAAAATTACTCTTATAAAAAAAGCCTACCCCATGAAGAGTAGGCCTACATCTACTATATGATTCTTAATCATAATATTCAATTAACAATGTTTAATAGTAATAGTTCGAAACTATTTAATTAATTATTTAGATCTATTGAATGTATATGTTTCTCTACAATTAAACCATTTGTGATTGTAATTAAAAGTTAGAGTTTTTTATAATTGTATGAAATTAATTTGTATATAAGTTTTTAATTATACTATCTTTTGGGAATATAAAGCCTGCTCATTAAACTAGGCAGGCTTTTATTACAATTTAAATATTTCTTCAAATAAAAAATATCAACTCTAGAAAGCCCTCTACTTAATTTAAGTGGATTTTCTATTTATACCACGCCTAACGTGCGTTTATAAATTTCAAACATTTCTCTCGTTATTTCCAAATTCTGGTAATAATATTTAAGATAGTACCGGATAGGAGATTGACAATCATCAGTAAATAATACTGACTTAATAATCTTTCCATTTGAGAGTGTATAACCCTGATTTATTTGACCAATATGGCCCTCGTTTACAAATGTTGTTTTCATAATATTTGGATTTATGATTCAACAAGGTAGCGAATTGACATTATCCCTATGTCACGCTAAGAAGAATATTATGTTACCTTCGAATTGGTCTATTAATAAACGCATAATGCTAAAAATTATTGTTCTTTAGAGGATATCCACCCACTTTAGATGTGTGTGGGGAGCGCAATCAATTAATATAGATTTCCTTAAATTAGAGGTATGAAAAAGAAAAACCAATACATCATTATAGCTGCTATTGTATTATTTGTACTAGCCTGTTATTTCTTTGGATATAACATTGGAAAGTTTATAGCTCAAAGTACAAAGTAAAGCTTAATTGATAAGAGTTGACAAATCATTTTCCGTGACAATTTTTAAATTTCTTGCTACTTCCGCAAGGACACGAATCATTCCGGCCGACAACCCTTCGTGAAGTATCCGGTATAACTTTTGGAACCACAACTTCTGTGTTACCAACATTGTTTAATATAACTATTGTATTTGTTGTCTGATTATTTTGCAAATAGCCTAGAATTCCAAATACAATTGTTGTAACAAGGGAGAGCCATCCAGCCCATTCACCTGAATTTTTCGGAATAAAACTATCAAAAGTAAAAAGCTTAGGTGCAACCTTAAAAACTTTATCTTTAAGTTCATGTTGATCATTTTCAGTTTTCGCACTTTCTTTAAAGCTTATAATTGCATCTCTTAAAAATATCAACTCAGGTTGACCGAGACTTTTCAAATATTTAAATGTATCCTCAACAAAATCATACATGGAATTTTTAGTTGATTCTACTGGATACTTGCAGATTGGGCAAATTATTGTACCATAAATTTCAGGCATTGCCATAAATTTCAGGCCCCTAACATTTTTGTATTGAATGTGAACATTTGTTTTAAATAATGCTGTGCAATTTGGACATAAAGCAATAGCCCGTCTAAAATCACTTTCATTTACTTGACCTTTCCTTTCCATAATTTTGGTATATAAATTATTGAAAGTATTAATAAAATTTTAAAAAAGAAATATTCTATAGGCAAATTGTTTTCTATCTCAATTATTCCTAAGATAATGTTTACTGCAATTACCCATAATACTATCAACATTTTTACCATATTTTTTGTCTTTTCTTTTGAAATTTTCTGCGTCATTCTTGCTTACTTAATTTTAAACCTGTCTAATTCGACACCTTTACCATCGCTTTGCCCCCCTAAAAAACCACCAGAGCACCCCCAACAAAATAATCAAGAAAGCCACACCCCAACCTATCTTACTAACAAATACAGCCCACACATTAGGCTTACTTTCGCTTGCAGAACTTTCCTCACTTACTCGCCTATTGACTTCCTGCGCATTAGCTACTTGCTTATTGGTGCTGTCCTGTTTACTCTCATGGCGCTCTTTACTTAAATCGCGCTGATCAGTGATGCGTTCTTTTACATTGGTAGTAGTTGTTTCATCTTTACTCGTTACTTCGATAGTAAGCGTTTTATTAAGTGTATCGAGTACCGCTTTTACTTGCTGACCGGCTGAATCTTTAAGAAAGTTTTCGCCTGGCTTAAGGTCATCTTTTTTGATAACCACTTTGGATTTGCTGCCTTCTTTTACAGTAGTTGTGGTAGTTTCTCTTTCGGTGGTAATGACTCCTTTGTCCTTTTCAACTTCTTTGATGTCTACATTGCTACCCGACTGCTCATTGATAGTCTGCTCGACTTTGGCGCCTTCTACAACTTCAAGGCTTGCAGATTGCTTGCTTTTATTGCGGAGTGAACCACAAGAAGCAAGGACGCACACTACGCACGCCATTGCTATAATTCTAATCCCTTTCATCTAATACTTTATTTAGTTTGTCCAATGAATTATTTAAGCTGTCAAGTGACTGAATAATCGGAGCTTTAATGACTGGCTCGATGTACTTATTTTGCTTGGATGAAGTCACTATGCCCCATAGAAACAACATCATAAGAATTAATAACTTTTTCATTCTCTACCTCCAATCTTTTGAACGATAGTATCCACTTTATTAAGGGCTTTATCAACTCCCTCACGCACGCCTTCAAGTTTACGGTCAACTTCCACTGGTACGGATTCATTTACTGCTTTTGGCACTTGCCTGCGTACTTCGTCGACTATCTTAGCGTTTAGATCTTCATTCATGGTGATGATTTTATACACCAGGTAGACATTGAGCAAGATGGATAACGTCGCAACCAAAGCCACAACATCCTTGTACGCAAGTCCAAATATCTTTACTACCCCGTCGACCTTTCTATCGATCATATCTTGCTTAACCTCGCTCATTGTTACTTCATCAAACTATAATACTTCTTTACCTTACTGCGGAAATCATCCAATCCGTTGTAGCCGCCATTCACCCGTTTACGGATCAAACGTATGCTTTCCTCGCTCACGTCCGACACCAACCCCCACAGCTTATTGTCCGTGAAGTAGAACAATGCGCTATCCATCGGGTATTTGGTGGCTACGAGGTCGGGATTATTCAATAGATCCACTCCGATATGCTTGCCCAATCTGTCATATGAATACTTCCCCGTTGTCTGCATGTACCCACGGCCACGGAACTTATATCCATCTCCCGGGGAATTGTTGCCCATCCTTCCGCCGTAGGTCTTATTGAATATCGCCTCGGGTTTGTAGGCGTACTGCTTAGCCACATCCATTGTAGGGAAATACTTAGGGAATATCGCACGGAGACGTTCCGCAGAATACATACCGCTTTCCTCCACTATGGTAAAGTCTCTGCTCTCATGGGCAATCGTACCGAAGAACAATGCCACCATCGCCTTGCTCGGAATACCGTACCTGCATTGGAACTTGGTCAATGTCTCATTTCCGATCACTCCATCAGCATCCGCCCCGACCGATCGCTGTATCTCCTTTATCCTCTCTGTTCTTGTCATCTCTCACTTGTATTATGCCCCTACCGAGATAGGGGCTGTTAGTTCCTATCCAAAATATTTGATCAATCCTGCATACATGTCCGCTATCTGTGCATTACCGTCCGAATTTGGATGTACACCATTGGTCTGCATATTGATACGCCTTGTTCCGGTATATCTTGCGTTCGGCAATGATTCCGCGCTTGGGTAATTGTATTCCGCATCAAGATTTAAATGGGCAGATATAAGGTAGATTCGATTGTTGATTGATGTATCGTTATCGAATTCTGCTATCAATCTCGATTGCCAAGCGGCCAATCCGATCTTTAGGTAGGTCTCATAAGTCTGTGACAAGCCATCATTATCACCGAAGGCGTCCTGATCTGCAGGGGGGAAAGTTACCACTATACCAATCCTGATAAGCGGATTGTATGACCTTATGTTGGATATCATCTCCTTGAGCTGATAGATCATGCTATTGACCTTATTAGTCGCATCTGTGGAATTTGTTAACCCGAACACGTCATTTATCCCCAATTGGAACGTGATCCAATCATTGTCGGACAATGTCTGACCAGTAGTGGAAAGGTAGTACCCAATATCAAATCTGTTTGTTACCGGCGATCTGAAAACATTGGCGGATGTCTGTTCCATGGATGTATAATTGATCACATCATCACCCGTTCCTCCGCTCTTGGTCAATGTTCCACTTGGTGCAGGTTCAATTCCACTGACTACCCTAATGGAAAAATAACCGCTACCTGATGTAATATTTACCTCCTCGATGATGTAGAGGGACGACCCCTGTGAATATTCGGTTCCTTTGGTTGGAGTGGTAGTCAAACCGGAAACATTGATCCTATATAGAATCCTTCCATACCCATAATAGTCATCTATTGTATAACCTCCCCTTCCCTCATGTCTCCAGGTATCATCGATTATGGTACCGATGGGTACAAGGTTCATAACATCGGACTCAAAGATCGCTTTTAATGGAATGCCTATCTTGGATGATAGGATCGTACTGTCACCTATCTGAAGGATCTTCCTCGTTATTCCCGATCCTGCATTTATTGCGGCAGACAACATCCTTTGTGTCCTGGTAGCAATATCCTTCTTGCCTTTTCTCAATATCAACGATATGGACTTATCAAGGGATGCAGGTACGGGATTCAATCTATATCCACGTTTGAACTGGTTGCCGGTGCTTCCATTATAATCAAGTCGATAGTTATGGATGTTATCGCCATATTCGGGAACACAGACGTTCCTATCGAAAACGTTATATTCCAATCCGGGATAGAGCCATACCCTTGAAGTCAACAAAAGTCTTGGCGCACCTTCTGTACCTATATCGTTCTTTATCTGCTGGATTGCCCTACTGGTCAGTACACCGCTATAACTTCCATCGAGTAGCTTCATGCCCAATGATTGTTGCGTGGATGAACTCATTTCAACGACATTCGCGCCTTTTGTTGTCGTATATTTGACCGATCCGACAGGTGATCCAGAATTGGAACCAATGGACGCAAAATAGCCATCGGAATTGAACTGTACGAAAAGGTTTAGATTTGATGGATTTGTGAAGATTGACGGAAGCTCAAATACGACAGGTGTACGGATATTCACCTGCGGGGCAACATCAACCCTGACCGTGAAAAGCACCGCTCCTGAACTGCTGCCGTTCCTTATCCTCATTTCCAAGTAGGTAGGTAGGTTTTCGTTATCATATGCCACAAGATCGTATGATATTGCATTGAAATCCCTTCTGATTCCGATATCCTGACCCCAACCTGCAAACGTGGAACTGTTGTTCACTATCGAATCGCCTGAAATGACCTCCGTTCTTTCAGAAATGAATTCATCGGAAATAAGATCTTCAAAAGGTTTTACAACCAATTTTACCTCATCGCCCGAAACAGCTTTTCTGTTGCCGGTTTCAACCCTCCCCTGGGCATCCTTTGAAAGAACCTCATTCGCAAATTCGTCGGTAACCGAAGCCTTGTTCCTCAATAGGATGAACTTGACATCGGGGATCTCTGTGAAATCAACCGACGTTTGTATCGAATCCTGCGAGAAATCATCATTGTAGGACATGGACGTTGTCTGATACCTGATCTTCCTGGTAGAATATGAATTATCTGTTTTGATAAAGGCCATATTTCCGTTCCCCCAGAACTCCAACCAAATATTGGAGTTGTTGGGATTGGATACCTTGCTTGATAGGTCTATCGTAATGAATCCGATCTGACCATCCGAAAAATCAACATCTACTTCACCGTTGGCAAGTACCGCCCCGTTCCTGTCGTTCTCGCATACCCTATATCTAAGCTTTGTGACCTTGATGATGGAAGAAATATCCTTATGGTGTATCTTCAACCTGTTGAAGTTCTTAAGCACCCCGTAGTTGGTACCCCACCCACGGAAAACATCATCATCATAAAGGATATCACCTGTACCACCATCAAATACGGCATCTTCAATAATTTCCGTTTCTGCTATTGCGGAAACCTTGTCATCAACCGATTTAACGGTTCTGAATACCGCTTTCTCTATCGGAATCCCAGTACCAGTTTCCGTCACATGATCTACCCCTTCAGGCATCGGCATCTTAGCCTCTTCCACTTTGCTCCACGAAGTGCCATCCCACCAAAATGTAGTTTGATAGCCTTCTGCGTTGCTACCAATTTCTACACCTCCATAAGTCCATGTACCTACTGCTGTTACTTCCATGTAACGAGTTTGGCCAGTAGGACCTGCAGGTAATGCGCCTGGGGCCACAGATTGCATCCGGCCATTTTCTATTGTCAACCCAATTTTAAGCGCATTCTTGGAAATCCTTTTAAATTTTCCGTCCGGACCTGCCGCCATCACATAGTTTACATCCTCAAATGGAACATCTTGCGTTCCTTCGGGAAATCTTACTATTTTGTCTTCTTCTATTGCCATCTTATTAATTTTATACAGGTAATGTAAAATCTATTTCAATTGGGTTTCCTAACACTTTTCCTTGCCAAATTCTATATACATGAGCAGTAAATTCATGTGTGTCGGGATTCTCTAATATCAGATCGTAATTAGGAGAGATTCCTGTGAAAACATACATACCATTAGGTATGAATGAGGATGTCTTATCGGCTGAGATATGATATCCTTCGTAAATTGCATTAGCTGTGGTGTTGTCGTTAGCTCCAGCAAGATATTCGAAGTATATAGTTTCGTTCCCAATATGAGCTGAATTAGGGCTGTCACGAATTGCATTAAGAATTATTTGATCATGCAATATTGCTGTATCAATCTCCTCATCTTGCGTACCTATGGAAGTCAGCATTCTCATCCCAACTTGAGTAATGGTTTCAGGGGTGGCCGTAACATAAACTATACCTTGCTTGGATGCATTCCATATCTCTACTCCCGATTCATCGTACCATACTAACTGAGGTTTTCCGTTTACCACACCGAATGCTACTGCTGTCTTTGTTTGCGCTAGGTCGTAGTAAAACCTTTGAACATTCTCTCCTTGGTGACCAATAGTCATGTACGGAAGTCTTAGATATTGCGTTATCAATCTTTCAGTCAATATTTGACCACCAGTAATTAGCGTGTAGCCTTTAGTAATTGAAGCGAACCTTTCACCGTTTATCTCGCTGGAAATAACTCCTAAATTGAAATGATAAAATCCTGCTTCATCGTTTGTACCTATTGGAGTTTCACTTAACACCCACTCTCCAGTCAATGACGTAGTGCTACATTTAGCAGAGAGATAATAACTTTTAAGCGGATCTAGGGCAACAGATTCAAAGGCAGGAATAGCCCAAGTATTGCCTAAAGAAATGCTGTATGCGTGGTGAACTAATTGGCCTGCAGTAGCTGAAACCTTGCCGCCTTCAACATTAAAGTTGAATACAACACCTTGCAAATCGAAGTTTTGCGAATCTGCCCCGAATATTGCACCTAGGGCATCAATTAGCACTTGAGAAGCATTACCATCTGGATCAAATACCATGTTCTTAAATTGGCTCAATGCTACTGATTGTACACGGTTAAATTCAGTCAATGCTGTAGATGTGCTTACAGATATATTCTTTACTGCTTTTATCTCCTTCTCTATACGCTGCACTCGGTAGTAGTGAATATCATTTGAAAGCTCACATTTGAATTTGATGTCATTGGTAAGCAAATTATCCGTTTGTGTGGGATCGTATTGTCCGGGATAGCTGATGGATGTAATTCGTACTTCAACATCAATATTAAATCTATCATCTATCAGTCGTATTAAATCGCCTTCTTGTGGCTCCACACCTAAACGTTTCAAATGAAGGATATCTACGTCCAATTCGTAACGCACTTTAGGGTGCTTGTTTTCATTAAGATATTCCGCTCGCTTAATCCCTAACGAAGCATATGCTGCATCTACATAAGTAGATGGCATTCTTATACCAATCAATGTGTACGAGTCGCCAACCTCCGCTACTGTTGCGCTGTAAGGAATTAAATTCCCATTGGAATCTTCATTAGCTTCATAGCGTATCGTCTTTGTCGCGTTGTTATACTGAGTAATTTTAAACTGCTGGCCATTAAGCATTCCAGATTTGAAAACTATGTAAGCTTCTTGTCCATCGATACGCTGACCATTTAAATCAAAATCAATCGTCGAATCAGTTAGCGTATAAGTTTTATCGTTGATTTTACTTACAGCAGTTGCTGTGGAAGTACGATTAGGAAAGATATTCTCATCTTCAAATACTCCTTCACGAATACCATATAATTCAACGGCCGTAGCGTCTTCAATGAATCCATCAAGGGTTAATTGCTTGCGAGCATACCCAGCAGGCAAGTTATTAACTCCACCAACTGCATAAGCACGTGTTACTATTTTGGATTGATCGTTACGCAATTGGGATAGACTGTATAAGCCATTGCCTTTACCATAAGAAAATTCTAGAGTAGTAGCATTGCCGACAGATTTAACAACGCTTATTTCTTTACCTATAATTTGCCATTCGCATCCGAAAGCTTGTGCAATATCACTAAGAGCAGATAGGCTGTCAGATTTATTAAAGGATATTGTAGTAAGCTCCGTTTCAGGTTCAATTTCCCAAAGCGCCCATCCACTATCAACCGAATTAACCGACTCCAAGAACATAAACATGAAATCATCTAATTGCCCTGTATAATCAAATACTAAAGAGCCTTCATCTTTTAGAATAAAACGTTCTAAAGTGTGTCTGTGACCTTGGAAAGAAACCGAATAACCAAACAGATGATTAATCGTAATATCAGGCTCTTTATTGATGGTCATCAATTCACCCTTATATTCTATCGTATCGCCAACTCTCAAGTCCAATTTAACAGGAGAAGTGAAATTGAAAGCAAGCTCATGCCTGCCCATCAAGTATTTATCAAATACTGATGAATTAAGCGGCAATTCTGCTATTTCAATTAAACCTCTATGTACTTTTGTTCTATTCATTTATCAGTTGCTCAATTGCCAATTAAAATAACTGTCTTGTATCAGTTACCAATATTAGTTCGTCATCGGATGTTGCAGCTAATAATCCATTCATATCTGCTAGATAAAGCATTGTTCTAACCTCATCGAAGTTGTTTTCAAGCTTTAATCCTATTTCGCACCACTGCTGACCGTTGGAGTATATGGGGCTAATTAATCGCGTACCGCTTGATCCTTTATAGCGTAATTTGTACTCTCTTTCAAGTGGCAATACATTCAACGAAAAACCAGCTGGATCACTAAGGATATTTAGCAATGCTGTGCGCACGTCCATTAAAGCAGAAGGAGAGTTTGCCGTGATATATACAGTCACATCATACTGTAGTGGAGCGAAAACCATCGGTGCGCTATCATCGTATTCAATACCATGCTCATCACCCCAGTCATAAGAATAGCTAGGCTTTGGATCAGGCAATTTCATAAGCTCGCTAAGCAATGCCCCACGTTTGAAGTAAATTCCGATTCCGGATGTTTGTATATCGTTTATTTCGAACATTATCCCCACCTCTTTTTTATTTCCTTCAATTCAACTACAACAGAATCCAACCTCTGCACCGTTTGAGCCGTATTTGTATTAATTGCATTCAATTGTGTTAACTGATTATTAGCAATAGCCAAATAATTAACCCCGTTAGTTTGTAATGATTGGAGAGCTGTTAATTGACGTTTGTGAATATCTAATTGAGCGCGGCTTAATCCAATAAATTCATTCGCAGATTGCTCGGAAATACGTTCAATTCCTTCGGATTTTAGAGATCCACCGGAAGTAGTATCCCCTCCATCCAATCCAAGTATATCCTTCATCTGGTTCAATCTATCCTCACCTGCTTTTTGAATTGCATCCCACTCTTTTTTAAGTGTATCGCGTTCACTTGCATCAATTCCATCACCGGCAAATTCATTCATCATATTGTACCAGCCCTGCATTCTCTCTTGTAAAAATTCACGAGAAAACTTTTGCATTAGGTAGTTTTCAAGAATCTTATCAAAGCCTTGGGACCATGCCTCTGCGGAGTTCTCACCCTCATTAAAAAATAGATTAGTAACATCGCTCAGTAAAGAAGAAAAAGCATTACCCGTTTTTTCTTCAGCTAGTTTGTTGAGAGTTTTTTCATAAAGATCAATTTGCTCACGTAACTGATTGATGATATTTTGTGTATTTTCATCTGCTTTGCCATAAGACTGCCTTTCAAGTTGGATAAGTTGCTCCTTAGCTTTTGCAAGATCACCAGAAAGCGGTTTGAAAATTCCGTAAGTGCCCTTCTCTATTTTGGCAAACGTTTCATAGATGAAAGTCATTTCCTTTGACATCGGAGAAACGCCTTTTGCTATTTCACTACGAGACATTCCATTATTCATTTTGGCAATGATTTCATCGGTCTTAGCATCACCCGAAAGCATGTATTTGCCGCTCAACTGGCTATTTACCTGCTTCCAAGTACCTTCGATTTCTTTAAGAGTAGAATTGTACTTGTCAAGTCTTTCGGCACCATAAATCTCATTCATCAGCTCAACCTGCTTCTCAAGCGCACGCGTTATTGCCTCGGTGGCTCTTAGTTGAGTTTTGGTAGCATTATCAGCAGCTGCAGTCCTTTCTTGATCTTCTTGAGCTCGTTTTTGAGCAAAGAAAGTTGTTACGGAACTTAGAATTCCGCCGAACGCACCTACGATTCCTAAAGAACCTGCTATTTTACCAGCTAGCTTACTAAAAGATTCGTTTTTGCTTAAGGAGCCAAGTACATTAACTAATTGGCCTGATATACTTAGCATATCACGGATGGCATCTACGCCATTGTCGATGTTTCCCGCAAATTGCAAAGAGGTAGAGACTAACTGATCAAAATTACTAACGAGGCTACCTATGTTCTCCAAGTTTCCTAATTCCGCATCTTTAATACCGTCGTCAAAAAACTTGCTGAATAATTTGCGCAATGAGTCCTTTTCACTTGATGATGCACTTTCAAGACCATCAATCAAACTCAGCATGGTAGCTTTACCAGTTTTGAAGGCATCAGCTAACATTCCTTGGCTAGCAGTATTGATATTCTCAATTGCTTTTTTAAATTCCGGCTCAGATTCAACGAGAGTAGCCAAATCTTCTAATAATGCCTGTTCTAATCTTTTCCTTTGATCATCAGTAGCTTCTTTACCCAGAGCTGAAAGAGCCTCGTTATGACGTTTACGAATTTCGAATTCTTTCTGTGTAAAAGTTTTTGCTAATTGTAATGCTTCAGCATATCTTGCACGAGCTTTGGCGGCGTCCTCTTTTTCCAATGCATCAAGCATTTGTTTTAGTTCTTTTGCTCTTTCTTCTTGGGCTTGAGTTAACTTAATATTTACCCCAGTAAAAGGCGCAAGGGCAGCCGATTTTTGTAATGAAGCTATGGCTAAATATTCTCTTTGAAGCTTATCTCTATAATCCTTCGCTAAATCAGCTTGTTCTCCAAACATCCTTTCAGCAGCATCAATACCATTTTGCTCTACATAAGCATTATATTGATCGTAGATGGCTTTTTGCTCATTAAGCTGCTTCATCAATGCGGTTGTACCTTGACGTGTTTTGGCCTCACTAATTTCAAATGATTCAGCTTGCTTTAACTTTCCTTCATCGACTTTCAAGCCTTTATTCTTGGGATCAGCATAAAACTTACGGACCTCTTCACGCATCTTAGCGTATTTGTCTTTTATAGACTCGATTTCTTCTTCATCACGGCTTAATTGATTTCGTGTAGATTGATTTGCTAAGGCGTCAATTTTTCCTTGCAGGGAGCGTTGACTTTCTACAGCCCGGCGTGCCTGTTCGGCTTTGCGTTCAGCTGCTTTCTGATCAGATTCTCTCTTGCGTTTTTCCGATTCCGTTTCCTCAAATGTTTTTACTGGCGATTTATTTGCTTCTTTTCCTGCTCCTAATAATTTAAGCTGATATTGTTTAGAGGCAAGATTATTTAATAAGTTTTCATAATCCTTTAGACTTGCCTTTCCGCTTTCAGTTAATAACCCCTTATTAACATCATCTTTATATTTATTATAAGCTTCAGAAATAGTTTTTATGGATGACTCTGTTTCCTTAAGAAGATTATTAATATTAGAAGAATTCGGAGTTGTATTAGTTAAACTATTAAGTGATTTACTACCTGTATCGAATGCAATATTCAATTCCCTGATTTTATCAGCCTTTTCAAAACTTGTAAGCCTGGCTAAAAACTCATCTATTGATGTCGGATTGAACGTCTTATTTATTTGATCCAGGAGGCTAGCGAAAAATCCTGTAATAGCAACAACAGATCTACCGATAGCACCCTCACCATTTTCGATGCTAAGCACGAAGTTGTCCCAGGCGATGCCCATGCGTTTTGATTGTTGTTCGAGTTTTCCTGCTCCATTCTCAAACTCTGCTTGCATAGCCCCTTGAGCGGTAGTTACTTTTTCTAAAGCATCGGTAAGTACATCATATCCATTGGTTGCAAGAGAAGCGATGACACGCTGGTCACGCACAGCAATTATTCCTGTACGTTCTAAAGCTTCATTAACCGATCCACCTGATTTATTAATTTCATTTAGGCCGCGTACATAATCAACAAATACACCTGCAGCATCGTCTTTAAAGCGCTTAGATAGCTCAGCAGATGTTCCTCCTATTACTTTAAGCAAGTCAGCTACACCTTTACCAGAACGTATAGTTTTCTCAAATTCACCTAAAGTACGAGAGAAGGTAGACCCGACTAATTCTGCTTCTAAACCGACTGCTTTTGTCGCTGTAGCAAATGCTAATACATCCTGACGTCCTATTTTATAGATACCTACGTTTTGAGCGATCTGCTCAGCGTTAGAAAGAATTTCCTTTTCAGTCGCAGCGAAATTATTACCAAGATTAACAATCTCGTCTCCAAATTGCTTTACATTTTGAACGCCACCATCTACCAGGGTAAGCATTCTCGCAATTTCTCTGCCTCCCTCTTCACCGGAAATATCTGACGCTGTCTCAAGCATAGCTAATGCTTCAGTAAAAGCAAGTATATCAGCTCGACCTTTAATACCTAACTGACCGGCAATAGTTGCATATTCTAGTAATTTAGAAGCATCAATTACTTTTAGTTTCATTGACAAATCAATGATTGCATCACCGAAATCATTTAAATCGTCACCAGCTATTCCAGTAGTTTTAGAAACGTCACGAAGGCCTGCATTAAAATCTATTACTGTTTGTTTGTTGGACTGGTATAACGCGAAAATGGCTCCCAATGCAGCTACAAAAGCTCCAACTGGGGTCATGACTAAAGCCCATAGCTGTTTGCCTAATCCTGCAACTGCAGTTCCTAGTTCTTTAAATGAATTTGGCTTACTAGCTAAATCATCAATAGAAGTTCCAAACAAAGAAAGTTTTTGATTAATAGACTCAAATTGAGGTCCTAGCAATTCAATTGCGCTCCCATAATTACCAACATTACGTTGATGTAAACCAAGGCTAGCATCAATTTTTTTAATTCCCTGATCTAAGAGTTGTGTTTGTCTGGTAATTCCTTCAGATTTCTTACGTAAAGCTTCATAACCAAGCGTATTTGCATGACCTTGACGCTCCATACGGAACATTTCTGCTAACACGTCTTTTGCTTCTTTTCGTACAGCACCAAGGGCTTTGTTTAATTTGTAATACTCGCTACTCTCCTGCTCTAATTGTTTTTTCCGCTTCTCTGTTTCTTTTGCTTGTTTTGCAGCTTCGCGCTCGGCGTCTTTTCTTGCCTTTTCTGAAGCTTTTAGAGCTTTTTCAGCTTCCTTCTCTGCTTGATTGGCTTTTCGTCTTTCTTCAGCTTGTTCTTTAAGGATTCTATTATATTCTTGAGAAGCAATTTGACCTTTTTTGTATTGAAGGTTTAGCTCCTTTTCCTGCTGAATTAAGGACTGTACCTCATTTTTTTGTAATGCAAGATTAGCTTTATGCTCTTGCTCTACTTTTTTCAGGTTATTTAATTCTGAAATTTCTTTTGATCGTTCCTCGCGCAATCGACGAATAGATTCAATCTGTTCAAGCTTGGCATTAACAATAGCTTTATTCGCAGCAATTTTATTTAGGCGTTCCGTTTGTATTGCAGCATTCGCAGCCTCTTTAGTAATATCTTTAAAGACCTGAGATTTTGAATTTGAAAGAGCTTCATTCAAATCTTTACTAAACTTATCAGTCATTTCTGATTGAATTTTAGAAAGATTAGCAAGCTTTTTTCTTAGCTCCGAATCATCACCAACAAACTTAAATTTTACCTCCGCCATACTCTTTCAAAGGTACTTTAAGCCATATTTGAACTAAACTATTCTATTCTGTAAATAAACTAATTACAAAATATTAAATAATCTATTTGGATTACTTAATATTTATTTATAATATTGCTTATCGAATTTGATTCTGGAATAAAACATACCCAATTTTCGAGAAGATTAACGACACGTAGTCGGTTGGGTGTAAGAAATAAGACACTAGCGAATAAAACGCTATGCTGGTGTTAAGCCAAAATTCAAGATTATTCGTTCTTATATATTTTGGCTTGTTTTAATGGGATGCTACTGCATATGGGCAGGTGGTGTCGGTTCGAAACCGTTGCGCTCCACTTCATAATTTAGGTTAATTGGTTAGATGCTGGTGGTCATGAGATAGCCAGCATAATTTGGGGAAGTAGCTCAGTCAGGCTAGAGCAGAGGGCACTCAGGTCAGTGGTTCGAATCCACTCTTCTCCACAACGCTTATTGAGAGAAAGGCTCTTGGTTCTTTAAAGTATTGATTTGAAAGATGGCGATTAATAGTATTGCTGATGCTCTTGAAAAAAGTTTGTTGGTCTCGGTTAGTGGAGGGTGATCGTAAAATTATAGCACTAATGGTTTTCAAATCAAGAAATATAGAATTAGTAGCAAAGAGCCTTAAAGAATTTTTAATTACAACTAAAGCAGGTTATTCCAAAATCGTTCTTTTATCTGCTTGAAAATGGAGAGATGGCGGAATTGGTAGACGCTAAGGGAAAGATTAACGAGTTGGTTGTAGAGATGAGGTGTTAATCGTATAGGTTCGAATCCTGTCACCTCAACGGAAATGCAACCCCTGAGAAGACGTTCACAAGGGATAGGCTACCACCCTGTTAGTTTACTATGTTGGGTGGTTTAAATAGACGATTAGCTCAGTTGGTTAGAGCATCTGGATTTATCCGATAGGTCATGAGTTCGAGTCTCATATCGTCTGCGAAAAGTACATTGACATAATATTTAAAGCGTAAATGGACGAGGGTTCGACTCCCTCCATCTCCACAAAAAGCTAAACGTAGCTTTCAGTAGGTAGCGTAAAGTGTAATAGTAGCCGAATGCTACAGCCTACATTCGCCATTGGGGATGCTTGGAATTGACATGACGTAACTAGGTATTATTGAGTATTTTTTAAACAACAAACGGCAACGTTAAAAACATGTTTGGTTCTCAGCTTAGAGCTGTAGCCTAACAAGCTTCAAGGGTGTGCTATATCACCCTTACTTTAAAGTCTTTTCATAATTTAGGTTTATAATTGGTTAGTAGCCGCTCAACATCGCCAGGTGATATGAGCGGTTTTTTAAAAATGCATTCCATTTATTTATTTTTTTGTAATATTGAATAACCAACTATGTTATGCTAATTATATGGAAAGAACATTTTTTGCATTTCGTTATTTAATAACGAAAAATAGTTCTCAATACGATTTATTCGGTGAAGAAATCAATAAAGAGCAGCTAGTTAAGGAAGTTTTAAATAATTTAAAAGAAGCAAAAAAAATTACATGGGATAATTCTGATTCCAAATATATCTTCACCGGAATAGATACTTATGAGAATTTATATTTTTTAAAATTTGCAAGAGAAAGTAATAATTTTATAAATGAAGAGGTTGAAAATGATATTGTTCGAAGAGGTATAACTGAACCTAAATTTGTTTATTTAATAATTGATCAAATTCATCAAATAGTTTTGATTGAATCAAATAAAAGTGTGTTTGCAAATACTCTGACAGTAAGCAAGTTGCTTAAATACTATTTAAATGAGAAAATAAATAGTAAAAGTTATATTATTAATATTTTCCCTTTAGCAACACCAGACAAATTCTGGAATGTGGTTAATAATGCGGAACTAATATATGATATAAAGCTTGAATTAAATGCGCCAAACATGGCTTTTTTTGGTAAAAAAAAGGCACAACAAATTCTTAAAATTATTCATAATGAAACAAACAATGACGAATTGGATATATCATTTAAGAACTCTAAGGGGGAATTAAATGTTGATGAAAATGGGCTGGGTAAATTTATTGATTACATAAGAGAAGTTGGTGGGCAATATATGATGAAATTTAAAATAATTGCTAATGAAAAGTTTAGGTATTTTAAAAGTTCGGATGATAAATTTTCAACAAATTTGGATATCAGTGATAATTTTTCAAGCACTGAATCTAAAGAATATGTAAAAGATAAAATTGAGAAAATAAGTACGTTGAAGACTAGGGAATGAAAAAAACAATAATCTTTTTATTTTTAGGAATGTTATTATCAATTATTCTAGTTAATTACACTGGGATAAGGGATGTTAAGTTTTTCGAAACCACTGAGTTAATAACTTTTATTGGAGTATTATTAGGGTTTTCTTTAACATTGTATACCTTTGGTTTAACAATAATAAAAGATGTTTACAAAAGTATAAATTTACTGAAATTTAGAGATAAGAAGAAAAAGGTAGTTATAAAAAATTACTTAAAAGACATGTTTTCTGAAATAGAAGATAATATAAAAGTAATGTTTTTTTCAATTGTATTCGTATTTGTATCTGCTCTTTTAGGCACAACTCAAAATCCCTTTGGCATGGATGTAGAATATTTAGAAATACCAAAAACACTAAACGTATTTCTTTTTATAATTTCTTCTTACGCTATGTATGATATAATATACTCCCTGTTTTTGATATCGAAATTAATATTTGGAAACAGTAAAAATAAATTATAAATTAACTAAGTGGATCTCACAATATAATTTAGAAAGCCCCTACCAATTAAGGAAGGGGCTTGAATATATTTTAATTATTATTCAATTGGAATAATATATATAATTTTATTCCATACCAATTAAGTATTGCGCTCCAGAAAATGTATTTCCCGAAAGGGTATTCCCAGCAATTTTTAATTTTTGTGAATCCCCAACTATGTCAAGTCCTATTGGTCTTAAATCTATTTTGGAAATTATACAAGAATTTTCTTCACGCATTTTTGCGTGTATAATTATGCTGTTATTAACTTTTATTATAGTCGTTCTGTTTGTAATGCTTTTTTCAACATTAAGATTAGAATTAAAGCTTTTATTTTCTTTTATTAATTCTATTATTTTATTGTTATTTTTTACATTTAACCAAATTAGAGGGATTTCTCCACGACCCACAACTAAAGGTGAATAGTCTTGAATTTTAATTAATTGCCCTCCTCCTATAATTTTATTTGAACAGATAATCAACTCTTCTAATGGAGAATAATTTTGAATATAATTTGACAGAGCGGTTTCCATTGCTATTTAATGTTGAAATGTGATTTAATATCATTAATAATTCTTTTTCTTTCCGTGGGTATAAACCTTTCTATTATCAAGCAGATAAAATAGCAAAACAATGAAATTAAAACTGCATAAACTTCCCACTTATCGAAAGAAATATTTTTATCAACTAAATTACCTATAAATTTTGCAACGGTGTTTATTGTAAGTCCAATCCATATTCCTTTTAGTACTGTACTAAGATCACTAAAGAAATGCTTTCCGTTTATAACTTTATCAAAATCATACTTCTCGAGCAAGTACGGGGTATGTAAAATTGTAATAGATGGATTAATATTAATTTTTCCATTAATGTATACAGTTTGATGAATTTCTTTATTATTAAAGGTGGTCACTGGTTAATTTTTTATTGGTTAATCCTTAATAATTGATAAGCCCTATATCATCAATATTTTATAAATCTGACTTCGACAAGATATAAATTATATATAGCAAAAACAATATCTATAATCAAACTTAAGTTTTGCATTAACCTTTCATTCACCATAAAAACCAATCCTAAGCCACGTGCACCTAAAAATCCCCCTCCCAATATTACCATCAACCCACCACTAATTAAAAAAGCCCACATCCTAATCGATATGGGCTCAATACTATTAACACAATTGTAGAATATTTAAATCTTAATCAAAATCAAAAAAATCAGATAGGAAAGATTTCTTTTTCTTTCTATGCTGTGGGTGGGAATATCTATCGTCTCTATCGTACTCTTGTGGATGAGTCCTTCGATCGTCATCAAAAGACTGATTTCTACTATAATTCACCTCTGTACTTTGACTATCAGAATATTCCAATAATTTATCCAGTTCTCCTTTATCTAACCAAATACCTCTGCATTTAGGACAATAATCAATTTCAACATTTTGACGTACCGTCATTAATAGCGTTTCATCACAGTTAGGACATTTCATAGTTCTTCAATTTATTTATTTCTCAATTTACCCATAAATTGCCAGAAGTGGTATTACATTAGCATTTTTTAACATTCTGGGAATATGTATTCTTACAGTCTCGTCCTTATATCTTCTCTTAAGATATTAAATTGCAATTAATATATAACCAAAAAAAATGAACACCATGGAACTTACAATGCAATTAAATTTACTAGAGAAAATAATTATCGACGAAGTGGTTAGTATTTCATAAATATTGCATCATGGAAATTAATAAAGACAACAACGATTTCGAAAATATCACTTTCGATACTCTGCCTGCAGCTGTAGAAGTGATTCTAAAAACAGTAAAGAGATTAGAGGCTGAAATTATTTCTATTAAGGAGCGTTTAAGTGTAGTTAGCAATGAAAATAACAATGAAAATCATGACGAGCTTTTAACTTTTGATGAAGCTGTAAAGTTTCTTAAGATTACAAGTAGCACATTGCATAGATGGAAGCGTGAAGGAATAATCCCGTACCGTAAAATTGGCACTAAAAAATATTATAAAAAATCTGATCTCGAAGAGTATAATAAGGTTGAAATTATTAAACCCAGGGGATTGAGAAGGTTTTGAGGAGGACGCACATTAAATGTGCTTAATTTAATACTACCCCTGGATGATTCCCCATTCTATTTCAAAGCTTATTACTATATTTACTCTATAAATTAGATGTATGAAACACCTCTTTACTATTATACTCATTTTAACTTCACTTACTGCATTTGCTCAAGAGGTTAACGAAAACGGGCGCCAACTGATGCGTACATTTCGTGTATCTATAGAAGGTCAAGATCCTAAGGGATATGAAATCGAAAATAAAAACGTATTATTTAAAATAAAACATCTTACAGATACCTATATAACGCTGGAAATTCATAACAATTCTGATGTGATGACTACAGTTAATTATTCCGATTCATATTTCGCCGTAGATGGCACTACCTCTAGGGTTATTCCAGAAGTAACTTACATGAAAGAAATCAATGCTGAAATCCCAAACGATATAATAGCTCCCGGCACAAAAATTACTAAATCACTACATTCAAGAGATTTTAATTTTATAAGACCAATGCTCAGCAACAAGCGAGCAAACAAAGCCTTCAAAGCTGGGGAGGCTAGACCAATAGAAAAATTAATTATGGTAGTTAATGTTGGTGATCAAAAGGTTACTCAAACTTTCAATTTTCAAGTAATTGGTACAGCAGAATTAAAAACTTTAGATAAGAAAAGGAAATAAATCATAAGTCTATCAAGGGCCTAATAAGCTCAATTGTATCCAAAGTCAGCATCTCATTTGGCTGCCTTCTTATAAGCTTCCATCCTTTAGAAACTAGAAGGTTATTCTTTTCCATATCGCGTGCTATTCCGGTACCAGAGGAATGGCCACTATTGCCTTTCATATAAATACCTCCCTCCTGTTCAATGGCAATTTTGTATTGCGGAATAGCGTAATCTATTCGAAATTGTCGCTCGGTGCAAAAATAGAATTCCGGCCATAATTCAATACCTAGTTCCTGCTTTATAAATTGAATAAATGAATCGCAATATTTTAATTTGTTTTTGATATTACGAGTATCGTCGGTGTCACCTGTTTTAAGCGTTTTGGTACGCTTCTTTGGTTTAGATATAATAGATTTAGCTTCTTTAGATGAAGGTGGAAAGAGCACGCCATTAATATCTACGTAACCGCGAGATTTCAAATCTTTGAGTAATGCCGTGCCCCAGCCTTTCATAATATTTTAAACTCCCTTTCCTGCTGCTAATCTTTCGCCGATGTCAAACAAGGAAATTGAGCCGTTTACTTTTTTAGAATTTGAACTTCCGTCATTTCCAGCATCATCTGAAGAATCGATATCAGGAATGACAGAATTATACATTATTAAATTTCTCCAAGATATTTTCCATTTTACAGCCTGTTCATCCCAACCGTAATATTTACATGCATTACCTATGAATGCGTATGGACTTCTGGATCCAGGGTAGCTCCTATTTCCTGTACTTTTCGAAGTGATGCCAAGATGCCGAAAAAAGTTTCTACATCTAACCTCCGGTAGATGTCATTTACAAGGTATTCTAAATCTTTTGGTGATAGTTGGTAATTAATAGCTTGATATAGCCATTTTGGTGGCTCTTCTACCCTATTATTTAATGCAATGGCGATGTAATCAGTTAATAACGGAAGATTGCTCTGGATGATTTTATAGAAAGATAATTCCTCCGTATCCCCTTCATCACCTTTCACCCTCAAATCAATTAGAACCGAAAGCAACCGATAAACTGTTGCTGGATGTAACTCAGAAAGAATAATGCTTTTGGTTCTAGGAAGAATACAAAGAAAAGCAAAGACTCTTTGCCACCAATAAGGATAGTTAACTTTTACCTTTTTAAAGAATGTGGTTTTATCCGAAATAGCATCAGCCATTTCCTTTCCAATAGGGTTATTGGATATCGTGTTTGTATTCATTTGGGCTAGGATTAAAAAGCCCTACTCACCGCCTAACCTCGGCTTTCAGGCTTAGTATTTATAAATCTAATCTCAATCTCACTATCCTTCTGGGAGAACAGCATCAATGAATTTATAGCCCCAAGGTGAAACTTGAGCTCCAGCTGCATTTACTGGAGTTGTAGTTTTGCCACTAAAGCTTAATGCTAAAAAACCTGCACGACCAAGGTTATTTTTAAAACCAGCCGACATAGCTAATGCAGGTGCAACAAATTGAAACTGTTTCCCTTGAAAAGGCTTAGATGTCAATCTGACCGCCAAATAATGAATTTTGCGACCTAAAGCACTGAATTCAGTTGCATCTGTAGTTACTTGCCCATTGAATAATAAATTCGCATTATCAACGGATAAATCTAATGATGCTCCTGAAATTGTTGCTGGCTCTTCATCCCCTGGAAGGACAAAACGAATACCGGTAACATCTTCAACGCGAACATCAATAGTAGTAAGCTCTGGGATGTTCATGGTAATACCACCATCCTCGATGTCTTTTATTTTTACCCAACCAGTAGTTGGGATCGCTCCGTTCGCACCCATCGGAGCAAACTCTAAACTTTCTACGCCTGTAACTGCTGACATAATATTTTTATTGTGGTCCTTGGACCGTTAATTATTCTGTTAATTTTGATCTCTACGTAAATAGTAATAGCGTAGTACAACATTGTAATACCACTTACTTCCATTAGGAATAACTTCACCTGAATTCTCAAGCTTTATAAAGAAATCGTATCCTCGATAGTCATCAACAACATTCATAATAGCCTTTCCGATCTCCTCCATACGAGCAACATTAGGCTGCGTGTTATCGGCACTATTTGGTACTCCAGATGGCTGATTTTTTAAATTAGGAACGTGAATATTTATATGAATAATATTCTCGGTGATTTGACTTGAACCTGACCCGTTGCAGAAAACAACAACATCTTCCAATGTTGAATTAAGCTTTAGATTGATTAATCTAATCTCACCAGTAAGCCCAACATTCGAAGAAACATCCGCTTGATCTAGCAATGACTTTACATCATTTACTGACTCAATTGCCGTTTTTAAAATCTTACTCATTATTCAATAATTCCAAATTTTCTAAATGATTCAGTAATGAAGTCGTCTATGTCGGTTGTAGCATCAAGAATCACTGTATAGCTCTTGCCTTCCACCCAACTCGCATAATCCATTCCAGCAACCATAACAACACCCCATCCGGTGGATTCTCTTAACTCCGACAATGCAGCTTTCAACCCTTCCTCTAAACCTGTTGCTTTATCTGTTCCAATAGGACTCTCTTTAAAATTCTTATGCACTACTTTTCCATCTTTATAAATGATAAATCCAGTAGAGCTTAGAAGATTGCCTGTATGATCTTGATATGGTTGATTTAACTGCTTTTTTCTTACACGCTCAACAGATGTTTCAATAGCATCTATTAATAGCGTTAAAGCTTCTTTTTCAATTTCCTTTTCAATCTCTCTACTCAGAGCTTTCATGTCAGTTGTAATCTCGAATCCGAATTTCATATTAGCAACTACCTAAACAGTGAAATTTGCCTACATGAAATGACAGCAATTCCTGCTCGTAAATAAATATTTCACCTCGCTCATTTATGGCATTAAACACAGTTCCTAAAAGTATAGAAGGAGTACCTACGGGAAAAGCGATGTCATGAGAAACTTGAACATCAGTACCATCTTGCTTTTTACGGAATGTGTTATTCTTTACAGGCCTAAACCTGCATTGAACTTCTACATTACCTTCTGGTCCTTCATAGACAAGTGTATCCGGATATATTAAATCATTTACCATAAATCAGAGATATCAGTAATTGTTGCTGACTCTTCCATCTCATCATCGACATTCCATTTTCTTAAAATACCATTACGAAGAATAAGGAGCTGATCAATATCATGCTGAGTAATTTGGAAGTCTAATTCCTTAATGGATTTATTAGAAAGTGATATAACTAAGATCAGCGCTGCTAATGCCAAATCTACACCTCTCCTATTATCGATATCCTTCGGTTGATACTCACCATCAGGATTTAAATCCTGATCCAACAACACCTTCGTAACCGAAATATCTTTTACAGGGATATCATTTATCCCACTTAGCAGCGCTTCTCTATTAGTCATGTTATACTTTCTTTACTAATCCACGTTCAATAAGGCTATCCAAACGGTCAGAATCTAAATGAGAAACATCTGATTCTAATTCAAAGATTCCTTCACCATCTTTTGTACCTCTAAATGCATTGATTACAATGTATTTTGGATCACCTTTTTTCGCTTTCGATTTAGCTGTAGCCTTATCCAAAGCCGCTTTAAGCTTAGTATTCTCAGCTTTCAAGGCTTTATTTTCTTCTGTAATCTTTTCGATTTCAGGCTTGAGTTTATCCTTGAATTCTTGATGCTCAGCTTTCAATTTTTCAATCTCAGCATCTTTTGCAGCTAAAGAAGTATTAACTTCTTCTTGATTCACTGAATCAGCCTTTTTGGTTTCTTGAGTTCCTTCTACTTTAGAAGGAGTAGCTGGAGTTGTTTCTCCAGCTTTCCCGTCTTTATTTTCGTTAGCCACCTGGTAAGATAGTTTTTAGTAAATAAATAGATTTTGCATTATTCAATACCGGAGTAGTGTATGCAGTTCCTTTAGTCACTACAGTGATAGGATCTTCAATACCCCAAGTTTTGATAAGTACAATCCCTGATTTAGTTTTTTGAGCTACACCTGCTGTAACATACTCATCTGCTGAAGTAGTATGTTGTGTATTACCCAACTGCTCAGTTACTGAGAAAGTAACTACACCTGGTTCCCAACCTGAAACGACAGTTTGATCCCCGCTTTTAGATTCTTGAATCATTACTGATTCCCAAACCTTGAAAATTGGCAAACCTTTAGAACTTAAAGCTCTATTGATTTCAACTAAACCTGGTTCTTGCTGTAATCCCAAAGCATTTGCAACATAAGTAGCAGCGAATTTTTGAACGCCTGCATTTTGAGCTACTTGCTGAATAGTTTCCTCTTCACACCACATGAATTTTGGCATAGGTAGATTAGCAAGCTTGGCCATGCGTTTGATTTTCTTGATATCACCGATGATATCAGCAGAAGGATCGCTCCAATCCTTATCAGCATTTACTTTATTAGAAGTTGGAATAGCAAAATCAATATCAACAGTAGATTGAATACCTTGCTCGTTATTTATCTGAGTTAATTTGTAACCACCAGTTGATGCAATTCTTTTCGACAACCATTCCAGACGAGCTTCAACACCATTACGAGCGAAAACTTGATCTTCATAATGCCAATCCATAACACGCTGAGCCGCTTCTCTACGAGTAGCACCTGCAGGTAATCTTCGAACAGCATCTTGAAGGTCCATAAGAGTAATAAAGTCTGTTTCAACTTTATCACGTGCAATCTCAAGCTTTGGAATATCACCTTCTATTTTTGTTGGAAGGTTACGTCCAAATCTAGGCGCGCGACTGTTGAAATCCACAACCGACGCCATTACTTTAGCACCAAATTGAGCCTCAATAGCGAACCATTTTAAAGTAGGCTGAAATTGCAAAGGAAATGCACCTTGATATTGAAGTGTATCGAATGGATACGTTTCAACATAAGCCTGTGCGTCTGCTCTACGGAATTCCGGCACTAATTCTTGTACATTTATCATTGTATATGATTATGTTTAATTAAAAATTCTGTTATTAAACAAAAGTGATTCTTGGCAAAGCCGTACGTAAATCATTTACAATTGCTTGTAGTGCTGTTGGCAATGCTTTAATTCTCACTGTTCCACTAATTACTACACCATTGGCGTAAGTATTACCACCATCTGAAACTTCAGATGGTCTGTGGGTTAATCCAATTGGCTTGATTGCTCCATCTGTTACAGATAAAACTTCTCCTACTCCCGTGGCGGCATCTCTACCAACCAAAGAACCTTCAGGCACATATCCATCAGGATAATCCGTTTTATCAACATCCAGGATCAAACCACCAGGAAGAGTATCTACAACGTTTTCAAAAACAACTTTTTGAAAACCTTGAGTACCTGATCTTTTTACACCTTTCAATCCCATTTAAAGATTTTTTTATGCTCCAGCTTTGGCTGCCGCCTCTGCTTTACGCTGTTCAACAATTTCTTTCATTGCAGGAGACACCTCGTCATCCTTCAATTTCCCGCCACTAGCTCCTCTTACAGGAGAATCATTTCCTAAACCAGCATCACTTTGCGCCTGAACTTCATCAGCAACATCTTGCTCAACATCCGCTAAATAACTAGTGAAGTCATCATCACTATCAATTTTTAGTCTATCGAAATCACGAAGAGTTCTTTGCTTGAATTTTTCAGGAGCGTCTTTTAATTTGGCTTCAAGTTGTTGGCGACGCGTTTGGATGGTATTGCCTTTTTGAAGATTAGCAACAGTAGTTGTCAAAGTCTCAATAACTTTATTTTGATTCTCTACATGTTGTTTAAACCAAGCTGGCGCTTCGTCCTTTTTCTCTGGGTCTTGCTTCTCTGGTTCAACAGGATCTTTTTTCTCAGGATCTTTGTCTTTATCCTCTTCCTCTGCTGCTCTTTTATCAGCATTTCGCTTAGCATCATCCAATGCTGCCAATTCTTTGAAGCCTAATACTTGATCTAGTTTGTCGATTTCACCGTCGATATCGTCCTCATTAGTTATTAAGCTATCTAACTTGTCCGCTAGTCCGTTGATTCGTACATTAGAAAGATTGACACCCAAAGCGGTTGCTTTCTCTTTCAATTTGGAAATGATTTTTGATTTTAATGACATTTGATTTGTGTTTAATAGAGTGCAGTCCGGAGAGCTAATCCGTGCCATCCTCGGTTAATACTTTTAAAATCAAAAGTAATCCAATTAGATTACCAATTAAACACAGTGTATTTTGTAATTTGGGAGATTACAGAAAGAAATAAGCCACAAAAAATATTTGTGGCTTATAGAAATATTATTTACATAAATTTTAAATTAAATATTTATAAATGTATTAGATTGGAATGAATTATTTGCAAGAGTCATTTCCCCTATATTCAAACCATTTTCATCACCATAAATATTATAGCCTAAAGGTTTTAAATCAAATTTATTTATATGAGGAATGTCTCCCTCAATAATTAATTCCATGATAATATATTTTCCTTCTACATTACTAAATAGCACCTCAATTTTGCTATCATTCAAATATTTATTGACACTAAAACCAGAATATAGAATTTTATTATTTTTCACAACCGTAATTGGTTCACCTTTATGATTAATAGTTAAAGATATTAGAGGTTTGTGATTTTGATCCTTTTTTATTTCGATAGGGAATATCCCATTATCATTAATAATGTTATTTACCTCAATCAACTTATTACTACAAAAATAAATAATTGGATAATTTTCTATTTGTGTTTTAGTTGCCTGCATTTTTAAAATGTTCTTTAATTTTGTTTACTAATTCAGACTTTTCATTTTTAGCCCACTTACTTTCAGATAACAAATAGCATGTTACAGATAAAAAAAGACCAATACCTAAATAAATTAATTCCCAAGCATTAATATCAATATTTAAACTTGCTCTTTCTTCTGAATTAGAATTATTGAATTTGATTAAGAAAAACACTCCCTTACTCACAACAGTTAGAATTAAACCAATCAAAATAAGATAAAATCTTTTATGCCATTCTTTCCACTTTGATTCAGATGTTTCTAATATTCTGAATTCAACATTTGTTAATCCATAAATTTTTTGAAATGCATAAATTTCATCATTTCTAATCTGAAGTTTTGATGCATCGAAAGGGCTAGTTCTTATCTTTTCATTTTTATCCATTTAAACTGTCAATATTAATCCAAATTTTTATAAGCTAACACAAATGTAAATTTAATAATAATCTTTCATATAAATAATTTAATACATTTCAAACAATAGTGTCAGAAACTATTTAAATATGCTGGGGGACTATTTTTTTTATTCTTTTTGAACCTCCTTCACCTTAGCCGCTTCCAGTTTCGCTTGTTCCACTTCCTCTTCCTGAATCTGTTTTATTTCATCCTCAGCATTCTTCGTTAATGGAGAATATTCAATAGCAGTTTTTTGAGAAATAACTTTTGCACCTCCTGCAGCTTTTTGAAGTAAACCTACGGTCTCACTATCATCATTAATACGATAAAGCGGAATATCAAAACCAATAGATAAGGACTTAGTAGCAGGAATTAGCGAAGTATCAATAGCACCACAAAATGCAATTTGTAAATTGATGTCGCGCTGTGTACTCATTCCATATTCACCGTCAATTTCATCACGTGCTGCTAAGTGTGCATCCATGAACACACGATCAAAAGCAACCCCGGATAAAGCGCCAAGACCTTTTAAATCTTCCATGGCCATTTGCGGAGTTTGAGTAGCAGTGAAAATGAAATTCATCAATGTATTTAATTCGAATTCTACTGCCTCAGTAGCTTGCTCCCAAGTAACATAGCGAGCATCCGCGCCTTCACCCTCAATCTGTAATGATTTGCCTTGCTCACCTTTCTCAAGCATTTTTGCACCAACTTTACCAAACATCGCAAATACCGGCGACGCATGATAATCGTTGGTATCACCTACGTTAGATATCAATGTTTCAATACGTGCAATAGCCGCTTGAACCGGCGCCCATGGTGGTAATGGTTTTGAATAATAAGTAACCGGAATTTTCCCGTAGGAATGTGATAATATAGAATCAACTATCCATCCATTATTATTAGCAATTGATACAACATCCTCACCTGCTCTGGCCTTCCTAAATTTATAGATATGAGTCGCTGAATAGATATCAAATCTTTGCTCTTTATCAGTTGTAAGGCCTGAGAAATTAGGATCAGCAATTAAATCAGTAAAGCTTCTTGATGATTCATAGACACGGCCGAAATAAACCATCTTACCAAAATCATCGAATACAGGTAAAAGAGTATCTCCCAAATCGGGAGACAATATCTTACAACGCATTTTGAATTTACCTCTAGGAGCAATCTCTCCCCAGTATCCTGGATCAACTGGTTCAGAATACCAAAGTTTGGCAACCTGAAGTTCACTTAACATTCGTCGCGCAATCTCTTTTTCAATGAAACTGATCTTATTATCATCGCGCATTTTCTTTACCATATCGTAAAGGCGCTGCTCTTGATCATTTTTCGGATTAGCTTCGAGCTGTATTTTAGAGACATTCATAAAAGACACCCGACGTTTTACGATCAACTCCTGGAGAGGTACACCGATTCTATTAACCTCAATTCTTTTGGTATCGTAAATCCTTTTTCCTGCTTTATCTAAAATTGGTTTACCTTCAGAATCTTTACGTAATGTTCTTACTTTCTTCTTAGGTCTAAACCCTTCGCCTTCATTAAAAATATCATGCTGCGTTACATCATATTCTTTTTGTGCTGTAGCATATGTAGGTGCTACAATTGCCCCAACAGCTTGCACAATAGCAGGTAATGCAGGAGTTGGTAATTGAACCTCGGTTTTAGTTTCTTTTTTGTCCTTTGCCATCTTAATTTTATTAGCGGTTAGGGTTTAAAATAAATCAAATATTGAATCGTCGACTTCTTCAGTCACAGATATTAAATCAAAATATTTACGCATGAGTATCAAATCGCGCCAATCGGGAGAACGTCCTATTTCCTTTTTCACTTCTTTCTTTGGGAGAATCCTTAGTTTATTATCCTCATCAGATTTATATGTTTTTAACCAAGAAAACTCCTCTTGAATTTCTTGCTGTTCCGATTCTGATTCGATGCATTTAAGAAGAATATTATGCCCCGCGATATCGTCAGCTAAGAGATAAGCGCATTGTGTTTGGAGATTCTGATAGTTTTCATTTTGTGGAAGATCTTTTCTACTATCACCATAAAATCGATTATCATTCTCACGCGCTTCATCTGTTATGAGTGGCTTAGCATTATTTACAAACCCAAGAATACCACACATATCTACCACTCCACCTCCTACGCCATCCTCATCGGCGATACAATGATGTGCCGGAATACTCCATTTTGCACGCATTGCATTAATGCATGCCTGTATCTCTGTTGTTGATGATTTATCAAATGAATGGCACTCCATTAAAATCCATCCCCACCAAACACCAATACGAGCCTTATCTGAACCGAACCTTGCAATATCCGCGGTGATATACCAATTAGGCTTTTCAATCATATTTTGATACTTCTCCCAAATATGAGTGTTTGAGAACATCGCAATGATATCATCGTACTTACACATCGCATTAGGATCATCATCATACTCCCAATTACCGTGAAGTAGACGCTCCTTTTTAGCCTTATCTTTTGTTCTTCGTAATCTCTCAATATATCCACTATCGATATGTGGATTATCTTGAACAAAAGCAGCTAAGTATTTCATTATCTCTGGAAGAGCACCCTTCTTATTTGGAAGATAAAAAGTAGTGTACATCCAGTTCTTTTTAGGGTTACAGGTGATGAAAAGCTTACCTATGAGATTATATTTTTCATTGTATTGTCGGCCAATACGTGTTTTTAAAACATCATAAGCACCAAAATCAATCTCTCCACCTTCTTCAATCCAACCTCCAGTATATTCTGTAGAACCAAATCTTTCATAAACTGGATCTGATGGTTTAAACTTCAATTCAAGTAAATCGATTCGACTACCATTCTTAAATTGAATAAAGTTCTTTTGTCCGTTGTAGCGAAAATCAATTCCATTTCGCATACCATATGCCGTGGCCACTTTGAAAAAAGTAATCAAAGTCGATTCTGTTATACGCTTTAATTCCTCACGTCCAATAAACCATCTGGTACCAGGATAATTCCAACATTGAAACATGAGCCAACAGCAACCGGTCCATGATTTAGCGCCTCCTGCTGCACCACCATATAGAAATTCTTCAGTGATATTATCCGTTAGAATTTTAAGTGCCTCTTCTTGCTTTTCATGCCTACCTTTTGGAGTTTCGACAATAAAATCAAATATCCCTCGTTTGAAGGATATACCTTGAAGATCTCTTACATCAAGATTTGATAATATTGCAGTGACGTCCATTACTCTCCCCTCTTGGTTGCTCTCATTAATTCGCGAATTGCTTCATCACTAAGTTCATTTGGATCAATCTTATTTTTATCATCCACAATGAGTGTATCCGAATACATGCCGTTAACACGCGCAAGTTTATCAAGCATTCCATCTACAGCATACATTTCGACTTTAGGACCAAATTCTTTCCATTCAAATGACTTTATCTTTCCCCCTTCTTTGTCCTTCGCAAGTTTTACTAAATCAAGTTCAATCGTTTCATATGCCTCAACCTCACTATCGTCAAAAGTTGCCAATGGATCTAATTCTAAATCTATCTCCGCTCTCAAAATAGCGTCCTCTAAAGGCATAATATTTTGCTCGACATAGTTATCACGTATTTCATCAGTTAGACCTTTACGCTCGATGTACATTGCATGCTTTTTGATTTCAAGATGCTTTCTTTCGATCAACAAGGTTAAAGATTTAGGAACATGCTTTATTCGCTCTCGCTGGACAATCTTCATGTAATCATTGATGTTCGAGCCTGCAATGTCCTTCATCATCTTCATAACCTCATCCGAATTCATTCTTGATTCTTTCAAACGAGTCTCAACAATGGCGGAAATCTCAACATTCTTCAACAGACGCTGACCTTGTGAATAAGCTGTTTTTTCTGAATATCCAGCAGTCTTAGCAGCTCTTGTAGCATTAAAATGAATTAAGTAATCATCGACAAACAACTGTTGCTTAGCAGTTAAAGTAGATTTATTATCTTCACTCATTACATACCTCCTTCACAATTCCATCCACTTGAGCTTTGAAAACTTTGTCAACCTGATAGACTTCACGAGCCACTTTAATGCGATAAGATGCACTCTGCTGATTGATTCCTAGATTCTTTTTGATAGTAAAACATATGCCGTTCTCAACTTTTTCACTTAGCAAAATAGACTTTGGAGAAAAAAGTAGAAGCACCGATGCAGTAAACAGAATTTCAGAATTGTACTTTTTCGGATCAGGCTTGATTTTGTTGTAAATAGATTTAACAATGGATTCATCTAACTTTTGAGACGTCAATGCGGAGCGATAATCATCAAATGGAATCTGAGGATTAAATTTTTGAGCCAACTTCAAAATGAATTTTTCCATGAAAGCAAATCTATATACAAAATTTTAGTAATCCAAATGGATTACATAAAAATCAAAATGGAGAATCATCGGGCATTTCATCTTTTCCAAAATTCCAGTTTGCATGTGCATTAAGATTTGTGCTCTGAATGCTTGGCTTATTCTCGAGAAATGAGAAATCTGTAATAACTCCATCTTGCGAATTTCCAAACCCTGTTTCATCCCATTGTGTGAAATTAGTTGTCTTTCCCTCAAAATTCATAAGCACAGTATCAGTTGATCCATTGCGATGTTTTGCAACAATAACCTCTGCCATTCCGGCCGTGGATCGCCCTTCTTCATCTTCTGTTAAACCGTAATATTCTGGGCGGTAAAGGAAGCAAACCATATCAGCATCTTGCTCGATAGATCCTGATTCGCGCAAATCTGAAAGCATTGGCCGCTTATTATTCCCTGGACGAGATTCTACGGCACGGCTCAATTGTGATAAAGCAATTATCGGAATATTCAGTTCTTTTGCTAAAATTTTTAATCCCCTAGAAATATCGCTCACTGCATCAAATCGGGATTTTCCATGAACAGTGATAAGCTGAAGATAATCGATTACAATAATTTCAATTCCGTGCAATCGTCTAAGACGTTTAGCTTTAGAAGATAATTCGATCAATGTCAATCCAGGGGTATCATCCCAATGAATTGGTAATTCTGCAAGTATTGCAGCTTTGGAATGAAGTTGTTGCCACTCGTGATCAGCAAGATTTAATTTCTTAATTCTCTCAAGCGCAATCCCTGTTTCGAATGATAGAATTCGATGAATCAATTGCTCCTTAGCCATTTCAAGAGAAAAAATAGCAACGGGTTTACCTGCTTTCGCAGCATTTATTGCTTTCTTGAGTGCATATGCCGTCTTTCCCATAGCAGGGCGTGCGGCTAAGATAATCAAATCCGAAGGTTGCCAGCCACCGGTTAAAGCGTTCATTTGGTCATTGCCTGTATCTACACCCGTTACATCTTTTACTCCCATTGCGGCTTTTTTAGCCATATCAGCAAGCACTTCATTTAATGCTTGTTTCTGACTTACTTCTTTGCGACTTGAAACATGATTTACCAATCCATCGCGCTCAGTTTCGTAAGTTGAAAGGATATCAAAAACATCTTTTGTTTCATCATAACAGTCATTTATCGTGATGCTAGATAACCTAATCAATTCACGTTGCATGAATTTTTGAGCGATAATTCTAGAATGAAATTCGATGTTTACAGAGTTCACCACCCGATCAGTAAGTTCAGTGAGATAGTAAGCTCCTCCAACTTTTTCTAAGTCTCCAGTCTTTCGAAGTTTCTGCATCACAACCATCAAATCCAAAGGATCACCCGAAATTGAAACTTCCTGAGCGGCTTTGTAAATCAGCTGATGAGCTTCTTTGTAAAACATTTCAGGTCTCAGAATATCAGCCACAAACATCAAAGCAGTGCTTTCTGATAAAATTGAACCCAAAACTGTTTGCTCCAAATCCAGAGCCATTGGCGGCAGCTTCCCTAACCAATCCTTTTCTTTTCTCATTTCAATCCGTTTCTTTTCTTTTGATCGGCTGTTAAAGTTGTAGTATCACGCCAATCGCCAAATCTCCAAATCCACTTTCCAACAATCTCTTTGTCTACTCCTTCATGGGTTGGTTTTTCACCAACATCTTTACTCAGCGCTGATTCCTTTTGAACGTTTTTTAAATAAACTTTACCATACCATGAAACAAAATGCAGTTGGGCATCCCTTGTGGATTTAGTGAATTGGTTTTGATCTTTAAGATGCTCTTCAAACAAATCAAGGAGTATAAACATTTTATCAGGTAAGACTGAATTTTTCATTCCAAATCTATCTCTCCATGCTCCCCATCTTTCAGATTTCAATAGTTTGATAACAGTTTCAACACTGATAACTGCATCAGGTAAAATTTTATCTAAATCAACTTCTTGAATGGAAGGTGGAAGATTTTCATTTTCTATCATACTTTCATTGTTTATTGGTTTCTTTGTTTCATTGTTTATTGGTTTATCTATGGGTGCAGTGCTAGAGCCAGTGCTAGAATCAATGCTAAAGTCAATGCTGTGGTCGGTGCTATTATCAATGCCGTTGCTTTTTTGATACGGCAGTATTGAATGTTGTCGCAATGCTGGGCTCAATGCTGTATGCTGTGCTGTTGCATTTTTGACACGGCATATTTCAATAATACATGCACTATATTGGTTCTTACTCTCTTGGATTATCTTAATAAAACCCCAGTCAGATAAATCCTTTAAAGCTGTTAAGTAGGTTTTTTTATTCCCTATTGAAAGACCTTCCATTGTGTCTTGAGTAGGTAAGCCGAAGTGCTTTTTCCAATTTAACCTATTGTTAAGCTCAAGGATCCACATAAATAACGCGGTATGAATTGCTTTTGCCTCAATTTTTTCAAAGGCAAAATCAAACCACGCTCTGGTGAGCTGATAACCATTGATACTATTGTTATCCCCTATAACCTTCTTTGTAGCTGCCATAATTAGAAACCTTCGTCAGATAAGTAATATCCCCTTGACTCTTTAAATGAAACTCCATGTAAATCAAAAGAATAGATATAGAAACCAATATCACAATAAATGTCAGTAAGATAACAGAATCTTCCAGATGTGTCTACTTCATTCCCTATTAAATAAATGCGGATTTTCATCCGTTCTTTTATAGCTCCCGTTCTTTTTCTTAGGTACCGCTCCATCCCTCGTCTTAATTTAATAGATTCAAGAAAAGCAGATAAACCGATCTTACCTTCTTTGAAGAAGAATAAAGAAATATTAAAATGTCCGTCTACCCTATCGACAAAAATCATATCAACTGACCCATAGTTTCCAACTCGCAAGTCTTTTATTCTTTTGCTAGGGAGTGCTACTGGAAAACCTCTTTCTCTCAATTCCGTTAAATCTGCTTCCCTGACAAGTTTTTTCAAATCTTTTTCCAAAATTTTCATGATTAGTAATTTTTTTTGATTAAAAAAGCCTTACCAAGGTTAGAGCCCGCCAGCTCCTCCCTTAGATAAGGCTATGAATATCTTCTTTCGAATGGCGGTTCGATATATTAAGTAATCCAAATTTACAACTTATTTTAAGTAATCCTAATGGATAACTTTTTTTTATTTTATTAAATATTTTTTAGCCGTGTAAATAGCATCGCTTATTTCAATGAATACTTGGTTGTTAACTTTACTTGAAAGCGTCTTTAGAAGCAATTCTATTTCGCCTATAATATCAATTATCTTTGATTGTAAGCTTTCATTTTCAATTAGTTCAGAAAAGTCATAAAGCGCGTTTATTTGCCTCCCAATAATCGATATGAACATTGATACCTCATAGCCATATTCTGACCCATACTTGCTCGCGTTATCAAAAATTAGGCGTAGGTCTTCCCTGATAACATCAACCTCGTTGACATTACCTGCGTTGATTTCTTTATGAACCATGGTTACGCTGCTTTAGAAATTTGGGAATTATTTAGATACCATAATACCTCACGCAGTTCGCATACTGCTTCGAATATTTCTGGATTGTATTCTTCCGCTACAAGGTGATCTGGGTGATTGTAGAACTTTTCAATTAAAGCTTCTAAAGAATTAATAGCGCTTTGGATCTCTTCAATTTTTGAACCGATAGAGTTTGCCGTAATTGGCATTGTTGGGAATTTTGATTTATTTCGCATTTTATTCAAAATTAACGGCAACAAAAAAGCCCTGCCGTGTGGGTCGCGAAATAAATCAAAGTGAGTAAAGAACTCGAAATTGAAACCACATCGACAGGGTTTACCTGTATAGCAAAGCACCTTGTGCTTGAAAATATTTTTAGTAAAGTTTTTTGGAAGAAGTGCCTTTACTGTCCACTTTAATTTATTTCGCTATCACAAATATAGCTAAACTAATTTGAATTATGCAAATTAATTTTTTATTCCGTTACTACATCTGAAAAATCACCTGTAGAAGTATTCAATGTGCATTTAGCATATTTAGTAATTATACCTCCAAATGCATTTTTACCTCTATATTTCATAATCACGTTTACAGTGCCATCTTTATTATCTGTATACCTTGTTTCCACATGTTCAAAGCTTGAGGGATCGTTTAAATTATCCTTTATATAGTTTCTAAATTTTGTGTATGAACCGTCATATTTAGAAAAATGTCTTTCTATTCTACCTTTGGGATCATTAGCTTCATAATCACTTTGCTGTTTATACGATTTAAAACACTGATCCATAATAAATATAATAACAAGAATTATAGCAGCCCATTTTAATAGGGGATAATATTTATGATTCATATTAAATCCCCTCAGTTATTTTTCCTTCTACACTGTTTTTTATTGCCACCAAGCCATCTATTATTATGCCCTGTTGATCTATTATTTTGTTATTCTGTTCAATTTGCTTTTGCTGATTAGAAACTATAACATCTAATTTGTAATACCATAATATAAGATTTCTAAAAACAACAAATAATACAACAATAACTGCGATTACAATAGTAAAGTAAACCAAGCTTCCGATACCTGTTCCAGCGGCAGCTTGTAAAAGTATATTTTTCATAACAATATTTAAGTTAAAAATTGTCCTAATATACAACAATGAATTTTAACTTAAATGTATGATAACTAAAAAAGGATTCTATTTTATAGAAGCCTTTTTTACATTACAACAAATCATAACTAGTTGTTTTTATACTTTTTATTAATTACATCTTCAATTACTGGACGTAAACTATCAATTTCTTTTTTGCTAACAGGAACTGGGATAAAAGAGGATACAAAATATTCAATTGGATATATCCTACGTTGATTATTTTTAAAATATGTCCGATCTGTTACACCACATCATTAGATTATTCATGATCAGATTTAATAAGTTCAATCTCTTTTTCAAATTCTGCTTTGTTTTTACGCCAAATAGCTTCTAGTCTTTTAGTCTCTTTTACCCATCCCTTGTGAGTTGAAGGGCTAAAATAACCGTAAACAATCATCATAGTATCCCAAATTACACCTCTCATATCTGACCAATTAGAAAGGCAGGAATTGCATATTTTTTTATTGTCATGTGAATCCCCACATCTTATACACTTTCTCATTCTACCTCCTTACTTTCTCCTAAAAAATTAGCTGGTCTTTCAACCTTTTCAAATTCATACACCCATACCCAGGGATTAGAATCCCATGAATCTGCACCATTAATTTTACACCACAAAGAATTGAATGACCAATATGGAGGCAGACCATCATTAAATAGCTTGTTATTATCTAAGTAATTTTGATACAATTGTCCTTGTGAAGCTAATTGTAGTCTACTCATGAGTAAAGGATTCAAACCTTCAGCTATCGCATCATCTTGTGTAATATCCTGCAGTCTCTCTGCTCGTACATTAGTCACTTTTAAGAAAATCCTTGCTGCCTCTTTAGGCATGAATATCGAAGGTTTCCATTTACTCAAGTCAGGATTTTCTGAATTTGCTTTATAACAAAAATCTTCTAGATCATCACTCCACCTCCATGTCTCTCGTACCCAAAGAATATCATCTACATTAGCAATGGGCTTAATGTCATTGCAATTATCATTTTTAGGTCTTTCATCCCAATCTAATGAAGTTACTTCTGTAATTAATCCATCCTTTGTTTGCCCAATTCGAAACAAACCACTTTCATGACGGCTTTTAATTATCCGTCTAGTCTGTGTTTTTCTTCCCTTTAGTATAGCATCTACCATAGGAGTACTAAATAGTATTGGTTTAATTTTCATATCTATATAAATAATTGGCCTTGTATGATGGCTTGTGATTGAATAGTATTAATTAATGCACACCAGTTTAATGCTTCTTGATTTGAATGAAATACTTTAAATGATGCTAATCCATTTTGGGTATAAAGGACCTGATTAGGTTTTTGGCTATCAATGCGAAGACCGAATAACACTCTCATTTTTGAAAGAGTTTTATTTTCTTTATTATAGAGAAGAATATATTTTGACTTATCAAATACCCACCCCAACACTTCGTAATTGGATATATCTTTAAACTGTGGCGATGTCAGCTGACCTAAAATTGATTTAGTAATCTTCACCTTTTTTAATTCAACAATCATATCTCTTAAAATTAAAAAGCCCTCATCAGGAATCCCCAGCGTCTCACTTCTGGTTCATCCTAACAAGGGCTAAAATGTCTTATTAATTGTATTAATGTGAGACGATACAATTGGTACATCAAATGTACAATATAAATACAAGTTATCCAAATAGATTACTTGTATTTAACAATTAAAACCCTAATTCTATTTTATCGGGAGCAATATCAAATACACCTGGTTTAACTTGTAAAGGTTCTGCTTGCACTTTTTCTAAAGCTTCAGTCCTGCTATTTGCTTTGATATTATAGGCTCCAGCACGTACTCCCTTAAGTATGATATCAAAGCCTTCTTTAACTTCTGATACAAGCTGAATAAATTGTGGATTATCGCATGATGGAAAATCAAAGTTCTGAATGCGAAGAAACATGTCATTTATTTTTTCGTTGTCGGTCATAACTAAAAAGGATAAATATTAAAATTTTCTAATACCAGCCCTGATGTTGCAATCGTGACTGTTTTTAATGTTGCATCTTCAATTCTCTTTTTGAAGATTTTTGCATCTGAGTTTCTATCAGACAAGTGTATAAGCACTATATTATTAACCATTGATAGATCATTGGCTTTAAGTGTTTTGATAGCTGTTTCCACGCTCATGTGTGATTTTAAAACTCTATTGCGTAGAAATTGATTTTCTGCCAATTGCCGATCAATTATATCTTGGCTATAATTGGCTTCAATTAAAACATTGGTTAGACCAGGAAACCTATAATCACAATAGATTGTATCCGTTAAAAATAACGTAGTTCCCATTTCATTGTGTCGAATTAAAAAGCCTAATGGCTCAATAACATCATGATGCACATCAAATCCTATGATATCAAATGGACCTATTGAAAATTTCTTGTTTTTAACAATAGGATTAAGTCTATGGCTCTGAAATTTAAAACCTTTTATAGTTCCGGCAGATGCATAGACATCAATCCCCGATTTAACCAAGTCCTTGACGCCTTTGCAATGATCACCATGCTCATGGGTAACCAAACAGCCAACAACATTGCTTAAATCAAAATTCAATGCTTGTTTGACCTTTTCAAACCTTACCCCGCACTCGACAATAAGAGTTTCCCCATTATTGTCGGTGAAAAGGTAGCAGTTTCCATCACTATTGCTATTTATGATGTTCAGCCTCATTTTAGAATCCTAAAGTTGGCGTATCATCGACAGGGTTTTCGTTGGGCTGCATTACACTTGCAGCAGGGGCTTGTTTCTCCGGCTCTATATACCTAGGTTTTTCTTCTACAACATTAGCATCTTCAAAACCTATCTCAAGCTTATTAGCATTATTTGAGATATCAGATTTAACTTGAAGAAGAGTTTGATCACTTCCAGTAAGAGTTATCGCCTCCTGTTGCATCATTTTAACAAGGTGCTCATCAATTTTCTCGCTGTCAATAGTAATTGAATTATATGCAGCACGTTTAATTGTTTTCTCCACCATTTCCTCAAACCAACCTTCAATATGCTCGGTTTCATTTGAATTGTACTTTTTCTTTTCCCCACCCCAAAACTCAGCAGACGCGTATTTAGGTTTACGTTTTTCGATATCCTTCATCGTCATAACTTTTAGACGATTCTTTTCAGGATTGCTGTGGAATACATGGTAATAGAACCCGCCTATAATCTCACCGCGGTCAAAGTCATTTACTATCTCAAAATCATAGGATTCAATTTTGTTGTCTTTATTCTTTTTATAAGACTTGAATTTGTCATTTGAGTAAACGACCTCAACAATCACATCATCAGGAACTTCAAAACCATATTTTATAGCTTTAATTTTCATCCCTTCATAACCAATAATAAACCCAATATCGAATTTACTTGTCTTATTATTTTTGTACGGAATTAAATTGATGTGGTTATCCTGAAGCGGGTCCAATCCTATACTTGAATAAGCTACTACATCCAATGCTAATTGAGACATATTAACGTTTTTCCATGCAAATTCTAATGGGTCTGAATCTCTTTTTGATAACCTTTTAATTTCATTATCCTTTAAAGTCATATCCAACTTGATAAAGTAATTTTGGATAAGTTTCTTTTGGAAGTTTGTTACTTCCAATGAGCCTGCATTAGTTGTAAATTCACGCATTACTGCATGGGTAAAACGCTCTGATTGTGATTCTTGTTGAGGGGCAACTTGATTGTTAGAAGTTGTTGCTAAATTTTGATTTGACATGATATATTATTTTATTGATTTATAAATACAATGATTTAGTTGGTTTGATGGCATTGGCATTTTGATTTTATCGCAGTACATTAAGGCTATGTGTTCGCCCGGGATTTTATATTTACATCCCGAGCATGACACTTTAGGTATGGATGTAGGCGCGACTACTTTTTTTGCCATTACGCCACTCTTAATTTCTCATCTTGAGGTGAAACAATAAGATTTATGGTTTGTGCTGCTGTATCAGGAATTGCAGATACAGATTCACGGTTATCCAGGAATACCGGCGCGACTACTCCATAATGAGCAGATAGTGTATTGATGATATCTATTCCGACTAGAATTTTACCTGCAGTATTTAGATCCGAAAATGGTACACCATTGTAAGTAGTTTGACATGTTGGCTCCTCACCTCCATTAATTAATGGTTTGAATAATTTGAATTTTGCAAACTTGAACATACTGTTCACGCGATTTTCTAATTCTTCAGATTTTGCCCTTTCGTATTTCTCAGCAATGAATTCTTGTTTTTCTAGGGAAGCCAGTTCCCGCGACATTGATTTCTCTTGGTCTTTAAGTTCCAGGATACGTAAATCAATTTTTGCTATTTGATCACTATTATTTAGCTTTCTTTTCTCAGAATCAAGCTCCGCATTGATAGTCGCTTTCCGAATTCTTAAATCACCATAATCTACAGGTATAGATTCAAGCTGCGTTTCCAATTCAGAAATTTTAGAATTGTTATGCTTAATTCGATCATCCAATTGAACACGATCTTCAAATGAAACTACCTCCACTTTGTTGTTCGCTGAATTTTCAATACGGCGAGTAACCTCTCCTATGGAAATTTTAAGATTACTTATTGATGTAAGAAGGGCTGATTTAGTTAACTCAAATTGGTCTACAGCATGCTTAATATCATCTTCACGTTTGTTTAGATCACTTTTCAAGCCTTTCCCCTGCTCATTAATAGATTCTAATTCTTTACGTTTTATAAAATCAAACTTAGCTTGTAATCCATTGATGTTATCCTCTTCATGTTCTCTACCACATTCTTTACAAATCTTATCTTCAGGATTTAAAGTGCGCCCATTTACAGAAGCAAATAGTATTCTAAGACTCGCAAGCCTATCATTTATATCTTGCTTATCGCGTTCAATTCTTGCAAGCTGGTCCGCATGTGAAGATTCTAGTTGTTTTAGTTGGCTTTCCTGGATTCTTAATTGTGATTCAAGGTTAGCGAGCTTTGCTTTATCTTCATTCACTCCGGAATTAGCTTGGTTTATTTCAGAATTATACGCACTGCGATGATCTGCTTCGATATTCTGAATTTCTAGCTTTAATGCATGGATATCTTGCTGAACCTTTTGAATTCTTTTATTCTCACTTTCATTTGCTGCATTCTTATCAACAATAGCCTGCTCCAAAGCGTCGTATTGCGTTTGAAGTTCAGCTATACGATTATTAATAGAGTCTTCATCAATTGGTTCAGGTTTACTTCTTTCCGCTTCGTCGATTCGTGATGGAATAGAGGATAAAGCATCCTTAAGATTCTTTTTATTAAGAGCCACCATTGCTTTAAATTCCTTTAGGCTCTTGCCGTCCAGAGATTTTAATAACTGTTGTAATTCTGGATATTTACCTACTAAAAAATCATCTGTAATTTCGCCGGCCAATTCGGATAATACAGCTCTTTGATCTTGCCATTTTTGAGAATTAAAGTATAGCGGATTCGTGATTAGCTTGAACACATTTTCTGGCAATAAATCATTTACTTTGGCTTGAAACTCACCCGCATTTACCGGAACTTCATTCCAAAAATATAGATGCTCATTACCAGTGAATTCTGCGACTTCTTCACCTCTTTTCTTCGTCCATTTTTCTTTTTGTATATGGCGGATAGAAATATCTTGTCCATCGACTTCAATAATTGCTGACACTTCATTTTCCGTACGGTTTTTAGTTTCACCTTTGTTATCCAAGGGTTTTACATTAAAATCCTTACGATCGGAGGAATCCTTTCCAAAGAGTAACCAGGTAAAGGCATCAAAAATTGTAGTTTTTCCAGACGCATTGGCACCATAGATATTGGTGATAAATTTAAAATCAACTGAGAAGTTCTTTACTCCTTTAAAGTTGACCATTGTAAGTGTTTTGATTAGGATATTCATATTCTTTTAATTATGATAATAGATTTATTAATTGCTCCAGTTTTTTGTCATCATTGATTTTTGGAAGGTTGATGTAGTTTCCCTGAGTAGTAATTTCAACTGTTTGAAGATTCGTTATTTCAATCACCACATTACCTTTCTTTAATTTGTAATCAACTACCTGATCACCGTCGTCGTCCTGCCATTCAAACTTTTTAAATCCAAGACTTTTCAATTTCTCATGTGTCAGCATATCTTTCTATTTTGCATTTATCTTTACACCTTTATCTTTGAAGTATTGGCTATTTATATATTCAGCGACAGTTCTTGATGCAGCTAAGGCTTGGATTTCCACTCTATCGATTTGCCAAGACTTGCCTATTTCTCCTCGAGGGGTTATCAGGCCATCTTTTATCCAGTTGTCTACTTTAGCGCGACCATATGTCCTGTAAGCTTCGGATTTATTGATATAGGGTTTAATCGCTCCTGTTTCAGATAATGCTTTTGTTGCACCCAGCTCAGCTGCTGATGTAAGCATGTTGCGCAATTCATAATCAAATACTGATCTCATTATTCCTCCTACTTTTATTTGCGCTCCTTTTCTTTTCGGATACTACAACTTCAATGTATCCACCATCATCGATTGCGTTAACGGTGGTTTCATATTTATAATTGGGTTTTTCAAATTTCATTTTACGTCCAGCTGCTTCGCGTACAGCCTTTATATGTTGTAAATGAAATCTTTTCACAGATTCACCATTTGGGTCCATCTGAGCGATATAATCTGTTACTGAGGGTTGTTTATCTATTTTTATGATTTCCATTTTTATAAGTTTTAGTTGGTTTATTTAATGTTATCCCGATGCTTAACGCGAAGAGCGCAAGATTGACTTTATCAGACTCCCCAGTCTTCTCCCGAATATTTTGCAAATGCGTAGATATAGTTTCTGGGGACCGATGAAGCGTGTCCGCTATTAGCTTGTCGGGTAATCTTATAAGCTTTAGAACTTCAATTTCAGATTTACTCAGGTATCCATTAGACACTTTAATTGAGCAACATAGTTTTCCCTCGAATTGACATTTACCTCTTAATCCACAATCGTAGTATTCTGACCGGCTCACATTGCCATGCTTATCAAAATCAGGCTTGTCATCCAGACCGCCGAAATTGCAAAGCATGTATCTGTAAATTCGATCTTCTCTTCTTAGATTTGGCCATTGATTTAGATAGATTATCTTATCAGGATTATTCAACATATCCTGCTTGACTAGGTCAATCACTTTCTTTGGAAAGAATGGCCACTTATATTGTCTCTTATTATGGGAGCACCAAAGAATTTTTGTGTCAAAATCCTCCCAAATCTCAGCTCCTTTGTCAATCATCCCAGCGTATATTTTTTGTTTATTCATATGGTACTATTTTGTGATTGATTGCATTAAGTAATTATATTACCTTTGTTTTGTTCGTATGGTACAAATGTAAACATAATACTTACAGTGTCAATAAGTATTTTACTTACTTTGTGAAATTATTTTGCAAATGATTGATTATCAAGGAGAAAAATTTAAAGAATTTTTGAAGTCTAAAAACATTGGGGCATCAAAAGCAGCTGAAATATTAGGAGTTTCTCGCCAAACCGTTTATCAATACTTTAAGTCAACCTCTCTAGAAAGAGAAACCGTAAGCAATATATTGTCAAAATTTCAGACCTCAGAAGAAGATGTTTTTGGAATTAATAGACAGACTGTTATTAGACCTATTCACCAAAACGCTAGAGATTTAGGTGATGCCACTATTTATGATGAGGAGGGCTTAAATAAATTTGTTGAAATATCTCCTGGTCGATACAGAATGGGAGTTGAACTTGTACCCGTATACGCTCAAGCTGGATACTTATCTGGATACATGGACCAACAATATTTAGAAGAATTGCCGAAACATTATATTACCGTAGATAAATTTGTAAAAGGAAACTATAAAGCATTTGAGATTTCTGGAGATAGTATGGACAATGGAAGCATAAAAGATGCTCTACCTCATGGCACCATTGTAACCTGTCGTGAAGTAAAGCGTGAACTTTGGACAAGTAAATTTCATACTCATGAATGGCCAAATTGGATTATTGTACATAAAACTGAAGGTATTGTCGCGAAGCAAATTGCAAAACAAAACTTAGAAACAGGTACCTTAACTTTAAGATCACTAAATCCGGATAAAGACAGATATCCCGATTTTGAAATAAAATTAGATGACTGTGTCCAGATTTTTAATGTGGTAAAAAGAGAATTAAAATAAAATGGCACCTGGTTGGGTTTATACTGATGCTGAAATTAGGATATTGACTTTGGTTAAAAATCGAATAAAATCGGAATTTAAATCAAAAGGCATTGAAATCACCGGCGGAATATTTATAAAACCAAAACCAAAAAATTCACGATTAGACTTATTCGAAATAAACGGAACTCTTCACAAAAGAGAATCCTTTCAAAGGATAACAAAAGAATTTATTATGTCAGTCAACCTTAATTACCAAGATACTGAAAAAGAAAGAGTCTTAGATTATACTGAGTTTCTTTATTATACTCTAATTGATTCTGTACTTACGAAAAATTTAATATTTCGTAGGTACTATCAAAACATGGAATTTCAGACATTTAGAATTTCACCTTATTTATGGCTGGGCAATTGCCCCTTTTATATAACACACACATCAAAACTTAAACTAATATGAAAGAAGAAAAGGATCCTAATTCATTAGAGGTACAGGTTGGACGTCGCTTTAAAGAATTCCGTTTGACCCATAATATCAAACAAACTGATATAGATATCATGCAAAAGCAAAATGTATCAAGGATCGAAAACGGGAACAGACTTCCTGGGCATGAACTTATGATATACATGCTTAAAAAATACAATATGGACCTAAATTGGTTATTGACTGGTGAAAAATTATCAAGTCGTAAAATATCAGATCCAGAGAAAATAACCAGAGAAAGAGTTACTAAATAGATTTCTCTCGCAAAAGGGCCAACACCCCTTCTTGTACATCATCAACAATCTGCCAATCTTTGGCAATATAAACATCAGTTATTGTATTCGATGAGTGGTTTAGTGCAGCAGCCACATCATCCTTACTAAATCTACATTCGTTTCTAGCCAGGCTCGCAAATGTATGACGAGCATGGTAAAAAGTAAGTCTTTCAATTCCTAATAATTCACCAATGTCTCGCAATGAATTGCTAAGTCTATTATTTAATGACTTAATAGTTTTGTACCTTCTAAATAAGCTTTCAGAATATTTAATAATATAATTTTTTGCCTCATCTGGAATTTTCACTGACATAAAGGCATTATCTGATCTTTTATTTTCAGTCTTAGATCTATTGTAATTAAACCTCACAACATGCTTCTTCCCAAGACTGTTGAATATATCAGCAGCATTAATACCACACATATAAAAGGAGAACATAAATAAATCTCTAGCTATTACATCAGCTTCAATATTTAACTCTATATCTCTAATGGATTTAATTTGCTCTAATGACAAATTTCGATTTTCCGAAGGTTTTACTTTAACCTTAACAAGCTTACGAAATGGATCATTGGGAATTTTAATTTGCCCAGTATCCTCATCGTTATACTGATCCTTCATTGCATTAAAGATTGTCATAACGTTATTTATTGTGGTGAGAATGGTTTGATTTGATCTCGATCCTCGGGCGATTGCATCTTTACGTATTGGTATGCGCAGAAATATCTGGAATTCCTGAAGAAATTTTACATTGAGGTCCAACGGGGAAAGGCTATCAGCTTTTACAAATTCTTTTAAGCGTTTCATTGAGTCACTAAGTTTAAGAATTGTACCAGCACTACCTTGATATCTATTTTTCCATTCTTTAAAAAACGCAAACAGGTCTAATACTTCATCATTCCTTTCAAAATATTGCTTTAGTTGAACAGCAGTCATCACCTCACCTTTTACGCCAAGAGCATTCACTTCTTCGCGCATTCTATTCAGTTCTATACTAAGAAATCTATCAATAAATATTTTTTTTAATCGTAACTTTGTGTCCAAATCTTCTTTATTTGCAACAATTGATGTATCTAAATATACAGAGGAACCTTTTTGTGAAATTCTGATTTTCACCCCCCAAGTTCCATTTTGTTTTTTATGATGCTTTAGAATAGTCGCTGAAATTGAAGCCATTTATTTTGTAAATATTGCTGTAAATTATTTGTAAATTTTATAGAAACAAAATAAGCAATAATATCTGATATTTTTAGCAATGATTTTCAAGATGCTAATATTTATAGTAACATAATTATTTGATTATCAAATATTTAAACCGTAAAATAGGTAAAATTATAATATTTAATGAGAGATTTATCTTGGTTGTCAAGAACAGAAGCTTTAATAGGTCGTGAGGCTTTAGAAAAATTGGCGAATTCGCATGTATTGGTATTGGGACTAGGTGGCGTGGGTTCATTTGCTGCCGAATTTATCGCGCGTGCAGGTGTGGGCAAGATGACCATCATCGATGGTGATACGGTAGACCCTTCAAACCGTAATAGACAATTGCCCGCATTAGCAACCAACCATGGCGTAGCCAAAGCGCAAATCATGAAACAACGCTTGCTGGATATCAATCCCCAATTGGATTTGACCGTCTATGAAGAGTTTGTCATCCCTGATCGTGTAGAAAAATTAATCGCCGAACAGCCGGACTACATTGTAGAAGCTATTGATAGCATCACGCCCAAATTGTTTTTGATACGTCAGGCTTATGCGGCCAAAATTCCGTTCGTAAGTTCAATGGGTGCAGGTGGAAAAGTGGATCCTACTAAAATCAAAATTGCGGATATTAGCGATACATACAATTGTAAATTAGCACATCATATACGCAAAAAACTCCGCAAACATGATATCCGTAAAGGTGTAAAAGTTGCTTTCTCCACCGAATTACCGGACAAAGCTTCTCTTCTGTACACCGACGGCAGCAATTACAAGAAATCTGCGTACGGCACGATGTCATACCTTCCCGCAGTATTTGGGGGAGCAATCGCCTCAGTAGCTATTCGGGATTTGATAGATATGAAAACGTTATAAATACAAAAGAGGCTTAATCGATTGGAGCCTCTTTTGTATTTTTAGACATTCATTAATATTTCATTTTCCTGCTCCAGAATTTATATTTCGCCGTATATTTGATAATTTAGTCTCTTGTCAATCTGCTGATTTACACAAAATTAGCGTAACCCTATTTATCTATGTAATTATTAACCGAAGCAAATCGGTGTTTTACCGAAGAAGCAACTAGGTTCGCCTAAATCGAGTAATCGCATCAAAAATTATAGGTTATTTTTGAAACATAATCAGAAAAATAATTGTTAAGTATATATTTAAAACAAAGAAATCATGGCGTACAAAGAAACCTTTAATATTTCAGGCGAGAACTTATTAAAAAAAGTAAAAGAGCTTTTTAACGAAGCTAACGTAACTAAAATTACTATCGCTGATAAGAATGAAAGAGAAATTATTAGCTTTCCTGTTTCACTAGGTCTAGTAGGTTTATTCCTGGCTCCAATTTTCGCAGCTGTAGGTGCTATCGCAGCCATCGTTACCGATTGTAAAATTATCGTAGAACGTAAAGACGAGGAGCCGAAAACCGAAGAAAAAGTAAATGCAGAACCGGTAAATGAAGATTCAAATCCTTTAGTATAAATTATTTAATACAATACACTGAAAAATGATATTAATTGCAGTTATATTTCCTTGGCTGTCCTTCTTTCTAAGAGGTAAAATTTTGAGAGGAATAGTATGCGTCATCTTACAATGTACGCTTATAGGTTGGTTGCCAGCAGCTATTTGGGCGGTAGCGTCACATCTGGATGGCAAAAACAAGAGAAGACTGCAACGACATTATCAACAGATGCTTACAGCATAAAATAAGTTTAATTTTTTTTAATTCTATTGAAATAGCCTCCGACATTTGTCGAAGGCTATTCTTTATTTATAAATTATTTCTTGCATTTCGTTCATGATCTTCTGCGCTATGGCTTCAGCTGCTTCAGAACTTGGTCCCTCTGAATAGATTCGAATGATAGGCTCTGTATTGGACTTACGTAAATGAACCCATTCGTTTTCAAAATCGATCTTCAAACCATCAATTGTAGTATGATTTTCATGCGCATATTTCTTTTGCATAGCATCCAATAAACCATCGATATCCAAGTCAGGAGTCAAAGTGATTTTGTTTTTGGACATAAAATACTGTGGCAATTCGGCGCGATAAACTGACATTTTCTTACCCAATTCCGCTAAGTGTGATAATAATATAGCCACACCCACCAAAGCATCACGACCATAGTGTGAAGCTGGGTAGATCACGCCACCATTACCTTCACCACCGATTACAGCGTCCACTTCTTTCATTTTTGTTACGACATTGACCTCTCCTACTGCTGCGGCATAATATTCTCCGCCGTGTTTTAAAGTCACATCACGCAAAGCACGGGTAGAAGATAAATTGGATACTGTATTACCTTTTTGCTTGGAAAGAATATAATCGGCAACAGCCACTAAAGTATATTCCTCACCAAACAACTCACCATCTTCCATCATGAATACCAAACGATCTACATCTGGATCGACAGCGATACCTAAGTCCGCTCCATTCTCCAATACGGCAGCAGACAAATCTGTCAAATGCTCTTTTAAAGGTTCTGGATTGTGCGGAAACTTACCGTTGGGCTCACAGTGAATTTTATAAATAGTCTCTACACCTAATGCTTCGAGCAAGGCAGGGATAAAAATCCCACCAGTACTGTTTACTGCATCCACAGCGACTTTAAAATTTGCTTTTTTTATGGCTTCCACATCCACATATTCGAGGGCCAGTACCGCATCGATATGTTTTTGCAAATAAGATTCATCGTTGATTACTTTACCCAAATCCTGTACTTCTGCAAAATCGAAATCCAAGCTCTCACCTAATGTCAACACATCCTTGCCCTCGGCATCGGAGATGAATTCACCCTTTTCATTTAATAATTTCAACGCATTCCATTGACCCGGATTGTGCGAAGCTGTCAAAATAATTCCTCCAGCAGCTTGCTCTAGCGGCACGGCGATTTCTACTGTAGGTGTAGTAGACAATCCCAAATTAATGACTTCGGCGCCAATACTTTGCAAAGTACCTATGACCAGGTTGCTTACCATCTCTCCGGATTCACGGGCATCACGACCTACTACTATTTTATTGTTACCCGACTTATTGATAAGAATTTTACCAAATGCCGCCGTAAACTTCACAATATCAATAGGTGTAAGGGCTTCTGATGCACGGCCACCTATGGTTCCACGAATTCCTGAAATGGATTTTATTAAAGTCATATTTTTATTTGCAGTTTATGATTTGTAAAAATAAGACATTATAAAAAAAAGACAAGATAATATTCCTAAATAATCACAAAAAACATACCTTTGTTGCAACATTGTGTATTTTGCAATTAAAAGCTGTTTCAGTTTACTTAAAATAATGTATTTTTAATTTATCATATACAATAGAAACCGAGCATATGTTACAACAGATCATCGAAATAGATAAGGAAATATTTCTGGCTATCAATCAAGGACTGAGCAATCCGGTGTTTGATTGGTTGCTACCGATATTAAGGAATCCCTATACGTGGGCTCCTTTATATCTTTTTTTGATAATTTTCTTTATCAAGCATTATGGCAAACTAGGTATTATAATCGTGGCTTGCACGCTGATGAACTTCGGCATATCGGATGCTGTATCTTCGCATCTCATTAAGAAAAGTGTAAAAAGAATTCGGCCCTGCAATGATATAGAGTTCAAACATGACGTAAATGTCAGGGTACGCTGTGGTTCGGGTTATAGTTTTACGAGTTCACATGCTACGAATCATTTTGCGATGGCTTTCTTTTGGATAATATTATTTCGTCGCAAGTGGAAGCATACCTTATGGTTATGCATATTATGGGCAGCATCTATCGCTTTTTCGCAAATATATGTAGGGGTCCATTATCCATTTGATATACTTTGTGGCGCCGCATTGGGAATACTTATCGGGCTGACGTCGGGTTATTTATTTAATCGATTTGTCCCTTCTTTCTTCCGCGAAAAACAGCATTTAACTTCTGAATAATTATATGAGTTCTTTTCTAATTGTTGCCATACTTTTTATCTCTGCCTCCATCGCAGGATTGGCAGTATTTTTTGTAAAACGTGACAACACCAACTATTTGAAATTAATACTTTCATTCAGTGGGGCCTACTTATTTGCAATTACCGTATTGCATCTTATTCCTCATGCGTACAGTGACGGAAATACAAGTCCCGAAGTCATCGGACTATATATTCTGGGGGGATTTATATTTCAACTTTTATTAGAACAATTCTCCCAAGGAATCGAACATGGTCATATTCATCACCATGAAAATTCGGGATTCCCGTTGGGTATTATGGTAAGCTTGTGCTTACACGCTTTTTTGGAAGGCATGCCTTTGGTGGCGGGCCATCAGTCGCAATTGGTATTTGGGATTGCTATACACCACATTCCTGCAGCATTTGCGTTAGGTAGTTTATTGCTTAACACCCGACTTACCAAAAATAGCATTATCATTTTGCTTTTGATATTTGCTGCTATGACTCCGCTGGGTTACCTGACAAGCAGCTTCTTGAGCAATGGCGAAATCAGCAATATTTCTCAACATTTTGATAAAATTATGGCTGTCGTGATCGGTATATTTTTACATATTTCGACTACAATTTTATTTGAATCGGGTTCTGCGGATCACCACAAGTTTAATAAGAAAAAAATGGCTGCTGTATTTTTGGGTATTGCATTGTCCTTAACTACATTTTTGTTTCCTACGCATGATCACAGCCATCATGGACCGGATCATCAGCATGAGCACAATCATGATGACCACAATCACGAGCATCATGACCATGACCACGATGACCATTCAGATCATCATCATTAAAATATATAAATAAGTCCAAATCTTCGATTTGGACTTATTTTTTCGCACTACCTCCCCATTATTTTAAATCATTCTAAATAACTAACAAAGATTTGACAATAACCCTTCCTACCCCTCCATCTATTTTCTTTATCTTTGAGACTTCAAATCAATTAATTTTTGTTTTAACACGAGCATAATGCAAGACAAAATAGCGCTAGATAAGCTGAATAAGGGAGATGAAGCAATCATTGATTCTTTCGCGAATGACTCACTGCCTGCTAAGTTTTATGAACTCGGCTTTGCACCCGGATCTATTATTAAAGTAAAGCACAAAGCTCCTTTTAATGGTCCTATATGTATCAATATTTTACATGACGACTCCTTAATAGCTATCCGTAAATCTGAAGCCGCTTTAATTCTAGCCCGTAAAAAATAATGAGAAAAAAGACTATAGCCTTACTAGGTAACCCTAACGTGGGTAAAACCTCTCTTTTTAACCGTATCACAGGACTCAACCAAAAAGTAGGTAATTATCCTGGAATTACCGTCGAAAAAAGACAAGGAACAGCCAAACTTAACCAAACAGAATACACTATAATTGACCTTCCGGGCACCTATACCCTTTTTCCTAATTCGTTGGATGAAGAGGTCGTGCTCAATACGTTGCTCCAAAAGGAAAATAAAGATTTTCCGGATTTGGTAGTCGTAGTATCTGAACCGAGCACCCTGACCAGAGGTATCATTATTTATCAGCAAGTGCGTGAGCTGGGACTTCCAGCCATCTTCGTCATTAATATGGAAGATGAAATGGCTGACAAAGGTTTGAAGATAGATTACGATAAACTCGAAAGCTATCTAAAAACAAAAGTATACCGTACCAACGCACGTAACGGCAAAGGAATTGACACATTAATTGCTGGATTTGAAAATCAAATAGGTCCATATTTCGGTTCTCTATCCTTGCCACAACAGTACGATCAAGCACTTAATGAGGCTAAAAAACTGTTTCCATTGGATACAGAATATAAAACTTGGATGTATTTGGGTCTAGACGCTCAAAATACGCACGGTCTCGAGACAAGTCAGCAACTAGCTTCTATCCGTGCTAAATATCAATTATCCACCCAACAATTACAAAAGGATGAAGCGATACTGCGTCATGAAAAAGTACAGCAGGCGCTAACCGCAATCGTTCAAAAATCGGAGAACAAGAAATTATCCGTTACGGAGAAAATAGATGAAGTGCTTATGCACCCTATCCTAGGCTATGTGATCTTTTTCGGGATATTATTTTTTATTTTCCAGGCCATCTATGCGTGGTCCGGTCCAGTAATGGATGCTGTAGATGCGTCCTTCGCCTTTATTGGCGAATTTATTGGATCAAATTTTCCAGAGGGCCCTCTGAATGATTTATTGGTAAATGGTATAATAGCGGGTATTGGAGGAATTGTTATTTTCTTGCCGCAGATTATCATTTTGTTCTTATTTATTGCCATCATGGAGGAGACGGGCTATATGAGCCGCGTGGTATTTTTGATGGACCGCTGGTTGAAGCCTTTTGGACTGAATGGTAAATCGGTGATTCCTTTGATGTCGGGAGCTGCTTGTGCTATTCCGGCGGTGATGGCTGCCCGTAATATCGAAAATCCGAAAGAACGCCTATTGACGATGTTGGTTACGCCTTTTATGACCTGTTCGGCGAGACTGCCTATCTATATTGTCATCATTGGTTTGGTGATTCCAGACTCCGATTTCTTAGGTTTCAATCTGCAGGGAATTACCCTATTTGCTATGTATATTCTGGGTATTGTGGGAGCTTTAGGTTCTGCCTTGGTATTGAACAAAATCATCAAGTCGGTACGTAATTCATTCCTGATCTTTGAACTACCAACCTACAAAAGACCAGATGTAAAAAATGTCTTAAACACAGTTTGGGAAAAATCCATGGGATTTTTGATCGGTGCGGGTAAGATTATCTTGGCGATATCCATTATTCTATGGGTATTGGGCAATTTCGGACCTAATGACCGCTTCTCCGAACCTGAAAAATATATTGCTGCAGAAAATCCTCAATTATCTGAAGAAGAAATACAACTGGAAGTATCGGCTTATAAAACAGAATATTCCTATTTAGGCTATTTAGGAAGGGGTATCGAACCGGCTATCCGACCACTCGGCTATGATTGGAAAATTGGTATCGGTCTATTGGCATCCTTTGCTGCGCGTGAGGTTTTCGTAGGTACTGTTGCAGTCGTATATTCATTGGGTGATGATGTCGATATCGAAGATGATACGCAAAAAGCTACACTTTTTGAACGCATGAAATCGGAGATCAACAGAAACACAGGATTGCCAACGTACAATTTTGCTACAGGTATTTCGTTATTATTGTTTTATGCTTTTGCCATGCAATGTATGGCGACTATCGGTGTAGTACGCAAAGAAACAGGCTCATGGAAATGGACATTGATCCAAGCTGGATTTATGACCGCATTAGCCTATATAGCGGCGCTGATAGCTTATCAAATTTTAAAATAAAGAGTATGTCATTAACCATTCAATACATTATTATTGCCATCATATTTGCAGCAGCTGTAATAAGTGTGGTAAGAAAATTTATCCCATCAAAATCGAAAAACAAAAATGGTTGTGGTGCCGGATGTGGCTGTGATATGAATAAATCAACAAATTGATAATCGAGTAGGAAGATAGGGATTATTTCCCTATCTGTCCTCTCACACCACCCGGCATACGGATCCGTACCAAGGCGGTTTGTTAGAATAACGTCGTTTGATGCGTTGTTCTCCAGTAATAGT